>NZ_JAAMPA010000001.1:1554964-1865956 GCF_011758655.1 Modestobacter marinus | reverse complement strand
ACTGGACGGCGGTCGACCGGATCGGCGTGGCGGTGGTGACCCTGCCGCTGCGCCCGGTGCGCCGGGCCGTCGGCCGGGCCCTGCAGATGGCCTCCGACCCGGCGCAGGTCAGCCGGGACGGCGTGCCGTTCGACCGCCAGGTGACGAAGTGGACCTGGTACGCCGACGACCGGGTGCGCTGGCGCCTGCACCCCTGACGGCCGGGGATCCGGCTGCCCGGATCGTGGACACTGGGGTCTCCGCCCCGCTCGAGGAGGTCCCGCGTCGCCGTGCCACCCCTGCACCCCTTCTCGGCCGCGCCCCCGTCGACCAGCGAGCGCCTGCCGGGCTTCGGCCCGGCGGCGCCGGCCGTCCCCCGCTCGGCCGGGCGCCGGGTGCTGGACCGGCTGCTCGCCCGCCCGGGCGTCGGTGCGCTGTTCGGGGTGCTCGTGCTCGCCGTCTTCTTCGGGCTGCAGGCACCGGAGCTGATCAGCTCCGGTGGGCTGGCCACCGTGCTCGACGTCGCCGCTCCGCTGGGCATCGGGGGCGTGGCGGTCGCGATGCTGCTGGTCGCGGGCCAGTTCGACCTGTCGATCGGGGTCGTCGCGGTGGGCAGCAGCCTGGTCACCGCCCTGCTGGTGACCCAGCTGGGCCTCGGCGTCTGGCCGGCGCTGCTGCTGTCGCTGCTCGCCGCCCTGCTGGTCGGGGCGGCCAACGGGCTGCTCGTGGTCACCACCGGCCTGCCCAGCTTCCTGGTGACGCTGGCGACGTTCCTGGTGCTCCAGGGCGCCTCGCTCGCCGGGGCCGCGGCGATCGCCGGGTCCTCCCGGGTCAGCGGGCTGGCGGACGCACCGGGCTGGGAGTCCGCGCAGGCGGTGTTCGGGGCCACCGCGCAGCTGGGTGACGGACGGTTCCGCATCTCGCTGCTGTGGTGGCTGCTGGCCACCGCCGTGACCACGTGGCTGCTGTGGCGGACCCGCTTCGGCAACGCCGTCTTCGCCAGCGGCGGCGCCGGCCAGGCCGCCCGGGAGCTCGGCGTCCCGGTGGCGCGCACGACGGTGCTGCTGTTCCTGGGCACGGCCACCGCCGGCTGGCTGATCGGCACGCTGGCCCTGGTCCGGCTGGGCGGCGTGCAGGTCGACCCGGCGCTGGGCACCGAGATCGAGTTCATCGTTGTGGCGGTGATCGGCGGGTGCCTGCTCACCGGCGGGTACGGCTCGACCGTGGGCGCCGCGCTGGGGGCGCTGCTGTACGCCGTGGCCCGGGAGGGCATCTCGCTGACCGACTGGGACCCGCGCTGGTTCCAGGCCTTCCTCGGGATGATGCTGCTGGTGGCGCTGCTGGTGAACGGCGTGGTCCGCCGCCGGCTCCGCTCGGTGCCCCGCTCATGAGCACGGCCGCCTCCCTGTCCGCGCACGCCTCTCCGCCGCCGGTGCTGGAGCTGCGCGGGGTGACGGTGCGCTTCGGCAGCGTGCCGGCGTTGTCCCGGGTGTCGCTGCGCCTGCGGGCCGGCGAGGTGGTCTGCGTGCTCGGGGAGAACGGGTCGGGCAAATCGACGCTGGTCGCCGTCCTCTCCGGCCTGCAGCAGCCGGCCGAGGGCGAGCTGCTCGTCGACGGCCGGCCGGAGCGCTTCCGGTCGCCGCAGCAGGCCCGCGCCTGCGGGATCGCCACGGTCTGGCAGGACCTGGCGATCGCGCCGCTGATGTCGGTCTGGCGCAACTTCTTCCTCGGCGCCGAACCCATCCGCGGGGTGTGGCCGTTCCGGCGGCTGGACGTCGGGCGGGCCGAGGAGATCACCGCCCGGGCGATGGCCCGGGTGGGCGTCCCGGGGCTCGACCCGGGTCAGGCCGCCAGCGCGCTGCAGGCCGGGGAACGGCAGAGCCTGGCGATCGCCCGCGCCCTGCACTTCGGTGCCCGCGTGCTGGTCATCGACGAGCCGACCGCGCCGATGACGGTGGCCCAGCGGGCGCTGGTGCTGCAGTCGGTGGTGGCCGCCCGCGAGGCGGGACTGACCGTGCTGTTCGTGACCCACAGCCCGCAGCACGCCCACCTGGTCGGCGACCGGTTCCTGCTGCTCGGCGGTGGGCGGGTGGCCGGCGACCTGACCCGGGAGGACGTCGACGTGCACGACCTCACCCGGCTGGTGGCCGGCGGCGACGAGCTCTCCCAGCTGGGCGACTCGCTGCGGGCCGCCCAGCGCGACCGCGGGACCGGGCCGGCTACACGCTGATCCGGTACTGGGCGATCTTGCGGTAGAGGGTGGCCCGGGACAGGCCGAGCTCGGCGGCGGCGTGCACCACCGTCGTCCCGGGGCGGCTCAGGCAGCGCACGATCTCGTCCCGTTCCAGCTGCTCCAGCCGGCCCAGCGTCCGGCTGCCGTCCGAGAGCACCTCCGGCGGCAGGTGCGCCACGTCGACGAGGTCGGTGCGGGCGGCGGCGGCCCGCACCACCGCCCGCAGCTGGCGCACGTTCCCCGGCCAGCCGTGGGCGGCCAGCGCCCGCAGCGCCCGCGGGGTGAACTCGACGTCGCGGTGCCGCAGCTGCCGGGCGAACGCGCGGGCCAGCGGCTCGACGTCGGCGGACCGGTCGCGCAGCGCGGGCACCTCGGCCACCGCCTCCACCAGGGCGGCCAGCGGGGCGGGGAGTGCGGTGTAGGAGGAGCCGGTGAGCACCAGCGGGCCCGGCGCACCCACGGCGGCCGGGACGGCGGCGACCTCCGCGGCCAGCTGCTCGGCGGCCCAGACCGGGAGGGTGTCGGCCTCGGCGACGACGACGCAGGTGTCCGGCGCGTGCAGCTCCGGCGTCCACAGGGTGAGCCACTCGCCGACCTCGGCCGGCTCGGGTGGCCGGGCGACCAGCACGCGTTCCCGCAGGCCGGTGGCGCGGCGGGCCAGCGAGGCCGCGGTCGTCCGCCCGGCGCCCGGCTCGCCGACGACGGCGACCAGCCGGCCGCCGGTGACCGCGTCGCGGACCGTGCGCACGGCCGCCTGCCAGGCCGGGGACACGCACGGGTCGTCGGCGACGCCGTCGACCAGGCGCCCGGTCAGCACGTGGAACACCTCCCCGCGCGGGGCCGCGCGGAGCAGCTGCCCGCCGGCCCGCACCTGCATCAGCGCCGCGGTGTTGCCCGCGGCGGCCTGGGCGAGGGCGAGCAGCAGGTCCGAGGAGGCGTCGGACCAGGTGGTGAGGTTGATGCTGCCCACCAGCCCGCCGGTGCGCGGGTCCAGCACCGGGACGGCGGCGCAGGTGTAGCGGCGCAGCGGCGCGACGTAGTGCTCGGGGCCGTGCACCAGGGTCGGCACGCGGTCGGCGAGGGCCAGGGCGAGCCCGTTGGTGCCGGCGGTCTGCTCGCCGAAGTAGAAGCCGGGCGCCAGGTGCACCCGGTCCAGCGAACGGTTGATCGTCTCGTCGTCGCACCAGCGCGCCAGCACCAGGCCCTGCGGGTCGGTGAGCATGAAGCCGACCGGCTCACCGGCCAGCGTGCCGTGCAGCCCGCGGACCACCTCGGCGCCGCACTCGTAGAACAGGGAGTCGGTCGGCACGCCGTCCACGTAGACCGGCACGACCTCCTCGGGGGTCACCCCGTAGCGCTCGCTGCGCTGCCAGGAGGCGCGCACCCGGGCCGGACTGCTGGGCGCCACACCCGCGGGCGGCACCGTGCCGGGCACCGGCACCACCGGACCAGCGGGCACGGCTGCCTCCCCGGGACGCTCCGATGCGTACCGACGAATGTAGGCCGCACCTGTGACCCCGGCCACGACCTCGTCCGTCCCGACACCCGGCGGCCGGGTGTCTCAAAGTGAGACACCGGTCCCCTGCCCCGGCGTCCCCCGCGTCCCTAGCGTCGTCCTCGGATGTGATCCACCTCGCAGTGTCGCGGGGGGACGGAGTCGAGGAGGACCCCGATGTACAGCAAGGACGGCGTCGACTACTTCGTGGTCGACTCGCACATCGCCCTGTGGGACGCACGGCCGGAGAACCAGCGGAACGTGCACGGCAAGCAGTTCATCGACTGCTTCTACGACTACCACCGCAACCTCAGCCCGGAGTCCGAGGTCTGGCCCTACGAGGAGTACCTCTACCAGGGCGGCGAGCGGCTGATGCGCGACGTCTTCGGCAACGGCGTCGTCGACCACGCGATCTTCCAGCCCGCCCGGCTCGGCGAGTTCTACCACCGCGGTTTCGGCCAGACCGAGGAGGCGTTCGCGCTCGCCCAGGAGCACCCGGACAAGCTCACCTACAACCACTGGTGGGACCCGCGCGACGGCGAGAACGGGCTGGACCAGCTGCGGGCCGACGCCGAGCGCTTCGGGCTCAAGGGCGTGAAGCTCTACACCGCCGACTGGCACGGGGAGTCCCGTGGCTGGAAGCTCACCGACCCGATGGCCTACCGGTACTTCGAGGTCTGCCGGGAACTGGGCATCAGGAACATCCACATCCACAAGGGCCCCACGATCCGCCCGCTGGACCGGGACGCCTTCGACGTCGCCGACGTCGACCACGCGGCCACCGACTTCACCGACCTCGACTTCATCGTCGAGCACTGCGGCCTGCCCCGGCTGGAGGACTTCTGCTGGATCGCCACCCAGGAGCCCAACGTGCACGCCGGCCTGGCCGTGGCGATCCCCTTCATCCACACCCGGCCGCGGTACTTCGCCCAGATCATGGGCGAGCTCCTCTACTGGCTCGGCGAGGACCGGATCCTCTTCTCCAGCGACTACGCGCTCTGGACGCCGACCTGGCTGGTCGAGCGGTTCGTGGACTTCCAGATCCCCGAGGACCTGGCCGAGTACGCACCGCTGACCACCGAGGTGAAGAAGAAGGTGCTCGGCCTCAACGCCGCGAAGCTCTACGACCTCCCGGTGCCCGAGCGGCTCCGGCTGCCCGACGCCGACGAGACCGCCACCGGCCCCCGCCAGCCCGGCGCCGCCGACCTGGCGATGTCCTGATGACGACGACCCTGCTGGCGGTCCCCACCGAGAGCGACGTCCGCCGCGCGCTGGGCGCAGTGGTCGATCCCGAGCTCGACGAGCCGATCACCGACCTGGGCTTCGTCCGGTCGGTGGCGGTCCGGGGGGCGGACGTGACGGTGCACCTGCGGCTGCCGACGTCGTTCTGCGCACCGAACTTCGCCTGGCTCATGTGCGCCGACGCCCACGACGCGGTCTCCGCCGTCCCCGGGGTCGGGCAGGTGGTGGTCGAGCTCGACGACCACCACGACTCCGACCTGATCAACCGCGGCCTGGCCGCGGGCGCCGGGTACCGGGGCACCTTCGGGCACGAGGCGGAGGAGTCGCTCGACGAGCTGCGGGCGACCTTCTCCCGCAAGGCGCACACCGCGGCGATGGAGCGGGCACTCACCGCCCTGCTGCGCGCCGACCGGTCGCTCACCGAGGCCGACCTGCGGCACACCACCCTCGGTGACCTCCCCGCGGACGAGCCGACCACCGGTGCGCTGCTGCGCCGGCGGGCCACGCTCGGCCTGCCCACCGACCCGGGGGCGGCGGTGCTGGTCGCCGCCGACGGCACCCGCCCGTCACCGGCCGAGGCCGCCCTGTTCCTCCGGCGGGCGCGGTCGGTGCGCATCTCCGTCGACGGCAACGCGCACTTCTGCCGCGGCCTGCTGGCCACCCGCTACCCCGGCGCCGAGGACGACCAGACGCCCCGGCCCAGCATCGATGATCGCCCGCCCGTTCCCCATCCCGACCCGGCCCGCCCCCTGATCCCCCTGGAGGTCCTGTCATGAGAGCCGTCCGCGTCACCGGGTACCACGAGCCGCTCCGGATGGACGACGTCCCGAAGCCGGAGGTCACCGGCCCGCACGACGTGATCCTCAAGATCGGTGGCGCCGGGGTCTGCCGCACCGACCTGCACATCCTGGAAGGGCAGTGGGCGGAGAAGTCGCAGGTCACGCTGCCGTACACGATCGGGCACGAGAACGCCGGCTGGGTCGAGGCGGTGGGCAGCGCGGTCAGCCACGTCGCCGAGGGCGACAAGGTGATCCTGCACCCGCTGGTCACCTGCGGGCTGTGCCGCGCCTGCCGGTCCGGGGACGACGTGCACTGCGAGAACTCGCAGTTCCCCGGGATCGACAGCGACGGCGGGTACGCCGAGTACCTCAGGACCACGGCTCGCAGCGTGGTGAAGATCGACGACTCGCTGGAGCCCGCCGACGTCGCGGCCCTCGCCGACGCCGGCCTCACCGCGTACCACGCGGTCGCCAAGGCGGCCCGCCGGCTGCGGCCCGGCTTCCGCTGCGTGATGATCGGCGCCGGCGGTCTCGGGCACATCGGCATCCAGGTGCTCAAGGCGCTCTCCCCGGCCGAGCTGATCGTGGTCGACCGCAACCCGGAGGCGCTCAAGCTGGCCGAGTCCATCGGCGCCGACCGCACGGTCCTGGCCGACGGCAACCAGGTCGAGCAGGTCCGCGCGCTCACCGGCGGGCACGGCGCCGAGGTGGTGATCGACTTCGTCGGCGAGGGCGGCTCGACGAAGGAGGGCCTGGCCATGACCCGCCGGGCCGGGGACTACCTGGTCGTCGGGTACGGGGAGAACGTCGACGTCCCGACGATCGACCTGGTCTCCGCGGAGATCAACGTGCTGGGCAACCTGGTCGGCAGCTACGACGACCTGGTCGACCTGATGGCGCTGGCCGCGCAGCAGAAGGTCACGCTGCACACGGCGGAGTACGCGCTGGCGGACTTCCAGTCGGCGATCGACGACCTCGACGCCGGGCGGGTCCGCGGCCGCGCCATCCTGGTGCCCTGACCCCCGGTGGGGCCGAGTCGGTGACTCGGCCCCACCGGGCGGCTCAGGCGAAGAAGCTGACGCCTCCCGGGCCCACGAGCAGCCCGACGACGATCAGCACGATGCCCCACAGGAGCTGCTTCCGGACGATCGCGAAGATCCCCGCGACGACCAGGATGACAGCCAGGATCCACAGCAACGTGGCCATGAGCCCACCTCACCTCTCGAGATGACGCCCTGATGGCGCCGACCGGGAGCAGACGCTACGGCCGGATGATCATCGCCGCGATCCGGGCGAGCCCACTCACCCGTTCAGGTGATCAGGGTCGGGTCGCAGTCGCGCAGCAGCTGGGTGCAGCGCTCCTGCTCGTCGACCTCGCCGATCCGCCCGGCCGCGGTGGCCAGCACGGTGACGCAGCGCAGGAAGCCGCGGTTCGGCTCGTGCGACCACGGCACGGGGCCGTAGCCCTTCCAGCCGTTGCGGCGCAGCGCGTCCAGCCCGCGGTGGTAGCCGGTGCGGGCGTAGGCGTAGGCCTCGATGGTGCGGCCGGCTTCCAGCGCCGTCTCGGCGAGGGCGGCCCAGGCCGCGCTGGACGTGGGGTGCCCCGCCGCGACCTCGGCCGGGTCGGTGCCGGCGGCCAGCGCGTCGTCGGCCGCGGGGATGCCGGGCAGCAGGGTGGCCGGCGGCTCGCCGAGCAGGTTGTGGTGTGCGTGGGTCACGGCTCAGCCCGCCTGCGACTGGCCGGCGGACAGCAGGTGCTCGCAGGCCTCCACGATCCGGTCGGCCATGCTCGCCTCGGCCAGCTTCATGTAGGTGCGCGGGTCGTAGGTCTTCTTGACGCCGACCTCGCCGTCGACCTTCAGGACGCCGTCGTAGTTGCTGAACATGTGGCCGGCGATCGCCCGGGTCAGCGCGTACTGGGTGTCGGTGTCGACGTTCATCTTCACCACGCCGTAGGACAGCGCCTCGCGGATCTCCTCGAGCGCGGAGCCGGACCCGCCGTGGAAGACCAGGTTGAACGGCTTGGCGCCGTCCCCCAGGCCGAACTGCTCGGCGACGACGGCCTGCCCGCGCTGCAGCACGTCGGGGCGGAGCTTCACGTTGCCCGGCTTGTAGACCCCGTGCACGTTGCCGAAGGTCGCCGCCAGCAGGTAGACGCCCTTCTCCCCCAGCCCGAGGGCCTCGGCGGTGCGCACGAAGTCGCCGTCGGCGGTGTAGAGCTTCTCGTTGATCTCGTGGGCGACGCCGTCCTCCTCGCCGCCGACGACGCCGATCTCCACCTCGAGGACGATCTTGGCCGCCGCGCACTTCTCGATGAGCTCCTGCGCGATGGACAGGTTCTCGGTGAGCTCGACGGCCGAGCCGTCCCACATGTGCGACTGGAACAGCGGCGCCTGGCCGGCGTCGACCCGGTCCTTGCTGATCGCGATCAGCGGGCGGACGTAGTCGTCCAGCTTGTCCTTGGGGCAGTGGTCGGTGTGCAGCGCGACGTTGACCGGGTACTTCTCCGCGACGACGTGCGCGAACTCGGCCAGCGCGACGGCGCCGGTCACCATGTCCTTGACCCGGGTGCCGGAGCCGAACTCCGCGCCACCGGTGGAGAACTGGATGATCCCGTCGCTGCCGGCGTCGGCGAAGCCGCGCAGGGCGGCGTTGATCGTCTCGGACGAGGTGCAGTTGATCGCCGGGTAGGCGAACCCGCCCTCCTTCGCCCGGGTGATCATGTCGGCGTAGACCTCGGGGGTCGCGATGGGCATGCGGTGCTCTCCTGACGTCGGGACCGGCGCTCTGCTCGCGGTCAGTATCGTGCCGGGCGGTCACCCGTGGCGTGCCCGCCCCCCGGTCAGCCCTGCTCGATGCGGCTGACGGCGCGGGCGGCCACCACCACCGGGTCGTAGGTGGGCGAGAACGGCGGGGCGTAGGAGAGGTCGCTGCCGGCCAGTTCCTCCGCGGTCAGGCCCGCCCAGATGGCGGTGGCGAGCACGTCGATCCGCTTCGCCGACCCCGGCCCACCGACCACCTGGGCCCCGAGCAGCTGCCCGGAGCCGGCCTCGGTGACCAGCTTGACGGCGATCTCCTCCGCACCCGGGAAGTAGCCGGCCCGGGTGGTGGCCTCGATGACGTCGGTGCAGTACTCGAACCCGGCCTCCTCGGCCTGGGTGGTGCACAGGCCGGTCCGCCCGATCTCCAGCTCGCCCACCTTGGTGATCGCCGTGCCCAGCACCCCGGCGAACCGGGCCGGCCGGCCGCCGATCACCGAGCCCGCCACCCGGCCCTGCTTGTTGGCGTGCGTGCCCAGCGCGACGTGCGCGACCTCGCCGGTGACCCGGTGGAACGTCTGCGCGCAGTCACCGGCGGCGAACACCTCCGGGTGGTCGCGGCAGCGCTGGCTCCGGTCGACGTCGACCGCGCCGGTCGGCCCGATGGCGAGCCCGGCCTCGGCGGCCAGCCGCGCCTCGGGACCCATGCCCAGCCCCAGGACGATCAGGTCGGCCGGGTAGCTGCCGACGTCGGTGCGCACCCCGCAGGCCCGGCCGTCGGCGTCCACGAGCACCTCCCGCACCGCCTGGTCGGCGTGCACGGTCATCCCCATCGCCGTCAGGCCAGCCCGGACCCGCTCGCCCATGTCGGCGTCCAGCAGCTGCATCGGCAGCGGGTCGGCCAGGACGACGGTGACCTCCAGCCCCCGGTCCTGCAGGGCCTCGGCCATCTCCAGCCCGATGTAGCCACCGCCCAGGACCAGTCCGCGCCGCGGCCGGTCGGTGGGCAGCTGCTCGATCGCCGCCAGGATGGCCGCGCCGTCGTCCAGTCGGTGCACGCCGAACACCCCGGGGGCGTCCAGGCCGGGGATGGGAGGACGGGTGGGCCGGCCGCCGGTGGCGACGACCAGCCGGTCGTAGCCGAACCGGGTGCCGCCGCGGGCGTGCACCACCCCGGCGTCCAGGTCGATCGCCTCGGCCCGGGTGCCGGTGTGCACGGTGATGTCGGCTGCGGCGAACTCGGCCGGCGTCCGGGCGATCAGGTCCGCCCGGTCGGCCACCTGCCCGGCGACCCAGTAGGGGATGCCGCAGGCGGAGTAGGAGACGACCTCGCTCTGCTCCAGGACGACGATCTCCAGCTCGCCGGCCGGGCGCAGCCGGCGGGCCTGGGCGGCCGCCGACATCCCGGCCGCGTCCCCGCCGATGACCAGCAGTCGTTCGGTCATGCCCCGCTGCCGCCCACTCCCGGCCGCCTCAGGCGCCGAGGAGGCCGGAGACGGCGGCCAGGTCGCCACCGGAGGCCCGGCGGAACATCTTCCCCGGGTTGAGGATCCCCGCCGGGTCGAGCGCGTGCTTGATCGCCTGGTGGACCGAGAGCGAGACCGGGCCGATCTCCCGTTCCAGCCAGTCGGCCTTGATCGTGCCCACCCCGTGCTCTCCGGTGATCGTGCCGCCGAGGGACAGGCCGAGCTCCAGGATCGCGTCGAAGGCGGCGTAGGCCCGGGTGCACTGGTCGGGGTCGGCGCCGTCGAAGACGACGGTGGGGTGCATGTTGCCGTCGCCGGCGTGGCCGACGACCCCGACCACCAGGCCGGCGGTGGCGGCGATCGCGTCGCAGCCGTCGATGAACGTGGCCACCCGCGACCGGGGGACGGCGACGTCGTCGAGCAGCAGGCTGCTGCCCAGCCGCTCCAGGGCCGGCAGCGCCATCCGGCGGGCGGTCATCAGCAGGTCGCCCTCGGCCGGGTCGTCCGTGGAGTGCACGAAGTCGGCACCGGCCTCCTCGCACAGCCGGGTCAGGGCGGCGATCTCGGCGAGGGCCACGTCGCCGCCGCTGTCGGACTGGGCCAGCAGCAGGGCGGCGGCGTCGCGGTCCAGGTCGGCCCGCATCAGGTCGTCGACCGCGCGGATGCAGGTCCGGTCCATCACCTCGAGCATGCTCGGCACCAGGCCGCTGGTGACCACCCGCTCGACCACCTGGCCGGTCTGCGCGCTGGTGCCGAAGCTGGCGACCAGGGTGACCGGCGGCTGCGGGGCCGGGCGCAGCGCCAGCGTCGCCTCGGTGATCACGCCCAGGGTGCCCTCGGAGCCGACGAACAGCCGGGCCAGGTCGTAGCCGGCGACGCCCTTGACGGTGCGCCGCCCGGTGCGCAGCACCCGGCCGTCGGCGAGCACGACCTCCAGACCCAGCACGTAGTCGGTGGTGACCCCGTACTTCACGCAGCACAGCCCGCCGGAGTTCATCGCCAGGTTGCCGCCGAGGGTGCACCAGTCGTAGCTGGCCGGGTCCGGCGGGTAGAACAGCCCGTGCTCGCGGACGGCGTCGCGCAGCGTCTTGTTCACCACGCCGGCCTGGACGACGGCGAGCCGGTCGGCCGGCGCGACCTCCAGGACGGCGTCCATCCGGGTCAGGGCCAGCGTGATGCACCCGTCGACGGCGTTGGCCGCGCCGACCAGGCCGGAGCCGGCGCCCCGCGGCACCACCGGCACCCCGTGCCGGCCGGCCAGCCGCAGCACCGCCGACACCTCCTCGGTGCTGCGCGGCAGCGCGACCGCGGCCGGCAGCCCTGCCTCGGCGAGCATCGCCTGGTCGCGCGCGTAGGCGGCGGTGACGTCGGGGTCGGTGAGCACGCTGTCCGGGCCCAGGGCGTCCTGGAGCTCGCGGACCCACGTCGTCGTGAGGGCGGTCACGCCGTCACCGTACGTCCCTGTCGCCGTCCGGCCCCGCTCCGGGCGGGCGAGGGACGGGGGGCTCCGTCAGGAGAGGCCGAGGTCGGCCAGCTCGAACGCCGCGCGGTACTCCAGGCCGGCCGCCTCGACGGCCGCGCGGGCGCCGCGGTCGACGATCACGGCCACCCCCAGCACCTCGGCACCGGCCTCCTGCAGCGCCTCGACGGCGGTGAGCGGGCTGCCCCCGGTGGTGGACACGTCCTCGACCACCAGCACCGTGCGGCCGGCGACGTCGGGCCCCTCGATCCGCCGCTGCATCCCGTGCTCCTTGGTCGCCTTGCGCACCACGCAGGCGTCCAGGTACCCCTCGCCGTCCGCGGCGGCGTGCAGCATCGCGGTGGCGACCGGGTCGGCGCCCAGGGTGAGCCCGCCGACCACGTCGTAGCGCAGGTCGCCGGTGAGCTGGCGCATCACCCGGCCCACCAGGGGAGCGGCCTCGTGGTGCAGCGTCACCCGGCGCAGGTCGATGTACCAGTCGGCCTCCTGCCCGGAGGACAGCGTCACCTTCCCGTGCACGACGGCGAGGTCGACGATGAGCTCGAGCAGCCGGTCGCGGTCGGGGTGGGCCGGAGCGGGGGCGTTCATGGGCGCGACCCTACTGAGGCCGGCGGACGGTCACCCCCGGCGCACGGGTCAGCCGGCCGGGGCGAGCACCTGGTCGATGACGTAGACGGTGGCGTTCGCCGTCGGCACGTTGCCGCAGACGACGGTCGCCGGAGCGGTGCCGGCCACGGTGCCCTCGACGGCGACGGTCGGCGCCTCGGCCGTCCCGGTCACGGTGATCGGGTCGCCGTTGAGCGTGACGTGCTCGCCGACGAGGTCGGCCGGGGCCAGCCGGCCGGGCAGGACGTGGTGGGTCAGCAGCGAGGTCAGCTGCGGGACGTCGCCGAGCAGCGCGGGCACCGCGTCGGGGCCCAGCGCGTCGAAGGCGGCGTTGGTCGGCGCCAGCACGGTGACCTCCTCGCGGGTGTTGAGCACGTCGACCAGGTTGGCCGCGCCCACGGCGGCAGTGAGGGTGCTCAGCTGCGGGTTGGCGCCCACCGCCGCGCTCACCGGCTGGGTCGCCAGGTCCGCCGGGGCACCGCCGGCCGCGGCCGGGAAGACCTGCTCGCAGCCCGGTCCGATCGGGCCGGTGGGTGCGGCAGCCGCCTCCGAGGTCGGGGCCGCGGCGCTGGTCTCGGCGGCCGTGGCGCTGGGGGTGGCGCGCGCGGTCGGTTCGTCGTCGGACCCGCTGCAGCCGGCCAGCCCGGCGAGGATGACCGGGACGGCGAGCAGCCCACCGATCCGGGACGGGACGACGGATCGGGTCTGCCGGGGGGCCATCACTGCGGCTGTCCTCCTGGTCTCGGTCCACCCGCGCCCGGGACCAGCTGGCCCCGGGGGCGTCCTGGCCCGCTGGCCGGGAGCCGCCAGCATGACATCCGTCCGCCGGATGACCGGGCTGCCCGCTCCGGGGCCCGGGGGCAGCGGTCCCGGCCGGGGCCGCCGTCCGGGCGCCGCCGTCGTCCCCACCCGGCCGGCTCCCGTGCCACGGCCGCCGGGCGGCCGTCCAGGACCGGACGACGACCCGGCGACCCCTCGCCGTCCCCCCGCCGCGGGTCACCGCAGGCGGGGAGCGGCCGGGGCCCGTGGGTCAGGCGGAGGGGGCCAGCACCTGGTCGACGATGTAGACGGTGGCGTTCGCCGTCTGCACGTCGCCGCAGACGACCGAGGCCGGGGAGGCGCCCAGCACGGTCTGGTCGGCGGAGAGGGAGAAGTCCTCGCCGGAGCCCTCGATGGTGACCGTGGCACCGGAGAGCGTGGTGTGCTCACCGGCCAGCTCCGACGGGCTCAGCCGGCCCGGGATGACGTGCGAGGTCAGCACCTCGGTGAGCTGGGCCTGGTCGGCCAGCAGGCCGTTCAGCGCATCGGCCGGCACGGCCTCGAACGCGCTGTTGGCCGGGGCCAGCACGGTGATGTCCTCGGCGGAGTTGAGCGTGTCGACCAGCCCGGCCTGGGTGACGGCCGTGACGAGGGTGGACAGCACGGGGTTGTTGCTGGCGGCGGTGGCGACCGGGTCGTCGGACATGCCCTCCACGCTGCCCTCCCCCTCGGTCGGCACCAGCGAGCACGCCGGGCCGAAGGGCCCCTCGGCCATGGCCTCGGTGGTCTCCATGGCCTCGGTCTCCTCCATGGCGTCGGTCTCCTCCATGGCCTCGGTGGTCGGGGACGCGCTGCTGTCCCCGCTGGCGGTGGACGTGTCGTCCGAGCCGCAGGCGGTCATGGTGAGCGCGAGGCCGGTGAGGGCGCCGGCGACGACGAGGCGGTTCAAGCGGGTGCTCTTCACGGTGGTCTCCTGGGGTGGTGCGAGGGTGGGTCCGGCACCCGGACCGTCGGCCCGGGCAGCGCCGCCGGCCGGTGGCCGTCGACGAGCGTGTGGGGTGCCGGGCGGTCGCCCGGCACCTGCGTGTCAGGTCGCGATGACCCGGATGGAGTGCCAGCCACTGGCCCCGGCAGGGAAGGGCGGCACGCGCTGGTCGGTCTGGACGGTCCCGGCCCGGTCGGTGGCCCGGACGGTCAGCTGGTGCTGGCCGGGCGTCAGCTCGACCGGCAGCACCCACTGGCGCCACAGGTCGGCGTCCACCTCCGGTGAGAGCTCGGCGTCGACGAAGTCCTCGTCGTCCACCCGCACCTCGACCCGCGCGATGCCCCGGGTCTGCGCCCACGCCACCCCGGCGACGGGATGGCGGCCGGCCGGCAGCTGCCGCAACGGGGCTGGGGTGTCGATCCGGGCGAAGACCTTGATCGGCCCGTCGACGGCCCAGTCGCGCTCGGTCCAGTAGGCGTCGAAGGCGTCGTAGGTGCTGGCATCGATGCCGGTGAGCCACTTGCACGCCGAGACGTAGCCGTAGAGACCGGGGACCAGCATCCGCACCGGGAAGCCGTGGGCGACCGGCAGCGGCTCGCCGTTCATCCCGATCGCCAGCATGGCGTCCTCGACCTCGAGCGCGGACCGGGTGGGCGTGCCGATGGTCATGCCGTCGCTGGACCGGCAGACGAGCTGGTCGGACCCGGACTGCACGCCTGCCTCCCGGAGGAGGGCTCCCAGGGGGACGCCGACCCACCGGGCGGTGCCGGCCAGCTTCCCGCCCACCTCGTTGGAGACGCAGGTCAGCGTGATGTCCCGCTCGATCAGGTCGTCCCGGTCGTACAGCTCGGCGAGGGTGAAGGAGCGCGGCGAGTCGAACATGCCGGTGAGGCGGAGGGTGTAGTCCGACGGGCTCAGCTGCGGGACGGTGAGCGCGGTGTCCACGCGGTAGAAGTCCCGGTTGGCGGTGAACAGCGGGGTGAGCCCCGGGATGCGCTCGGCCAGGTCCGCACCGGCGGGCAGCGCCGGGGCCGGGGACGACGGCACGGGCAGCGCGAGCTCGGACCGGGCACCGGCGACGGCGAACCGGCGTTGCAGCAACCGGCCCCCACCACCGGCGACCGCCGCGGCGCCGAGCGCGACGCCGCCGGACACCAGGAACGCGCGGCGGTCCACGGCCGTGCCGCCCCGGTCGCCGGAGGCCAGCGCCTCCCGGAGCCGGCCCAGCAGCCCGTCGTCGGCCCGGTCTGCCTGCGTCGTCCCGGCCGCAGGCGCCGGCACCGCGCCGGGCTCGGCGTCGTCGTGCCCGGCGACCGCTCGCCGGCTCAGCGTGCCCAGCAGGGCGCCCAGGACGGCGATGCCGACCACCGCGCCGACCACCGACGGGACGCCGTCCAGCAGGCTCCCGGCGGGCCGGGTGGCCGCCGCGACGAACCCGACGAGCCCGAAGAGGGCGACCCCGGCGGCACCCAGGAGACGGGACCGCAGGCCGACGAGCCCCACCAGGGCGGCGTAGCAGGCGATGACGACGAGGGTCCCGACGACCAGCGCGATCTTGTCGTCCTCACCGAACGTGCGGATCGCGAAGGCCTTGACCGGCTCGGGGGTCAGCGGGATCGCGGCGTTGCCGACGGCCACGACCGGCGAGGAGGCGGGACCGATGAGGCCGGCCGCCAGCTCGGCGGCCCCGAGGGCGGCCGCGGCCGAGATCAGCCCGGCCAGGGCACCCGCCGCCCAGCGACCGGTGCGGCGGGCGGGGCCGGGCGTCGCGCCGTGTCGTGGTGTGTCGGTCACGGTTGGTGTTCGGCACGCGAACGCCGTGCGGATGCCCGAAACGAACATCGGTTCGTCACGATCAGGTCACGGGCAACTCGATCGCCTGCGATGTGTCTGGATCGTGGCCCCCGACCCACCGGGTGGCAGCGCGCCGCCGACCGAGGGTCCACCGACATGTCAGGCTGGCGCGGTGCCCGCCCGCCCGTCGTCGTCCGGCCCGCTCGACCCGGCGCAGCCCCGCCCGGGCATGCCACCGTCGGCCCGGGTCGCGGTGGGCCTGCTCGTCGGACTGGCCCTGCTCCTGCTGCTCAACGCGCTGCTCACGTCCCTGACGCGGGAGGCGGTGGTCGACGCCCTCGCCGCCGCACAGCCGGACTCACCCCGGTCGGACGCCGAGCGGGTCGTGCTGGCCAACCTCGTCCAGGCCGTCGTCTTCGGGGGGCTGGCGGCGGTGTCGGCAGCCGGGCTGGCCCGGAGGCACGGCTGGGCACGGTGGTCCGGGCTCGCGACCACCGCGGGGCTGGGGGTGCTCACGCTCGTGGCGACGCTCCTGGCCGGCGGTGTCGCCGTCTCGACCTTGCTGGTCCTGGTGCTGTGCGCGGCCGCCGTCACCAGTCTGGCCGCCCGCACGACGGCTGCGTGGACCTCGTCCGGCCCACGCAGCCGCGCCACCCGGTGACCGGGGTCAGTAGCGGTTCCGGCGCTGCGCCTGGGCGCGGTACCAGTCGTTGGACGGCTTGAGGGCCAGCAGCACGATGCCGGCCAGGACCAGCAGCAGCTGCAGCGTGGACAGGAGACCACTCGTCCCCGCCGTGCCGGTCAGCGCCGAGATCACGGTCAGCCCGCCCAGCACCCAGAGCACGATGCGCGCCCAGTTGCGGCCCTGCCAGGCGAACCAGAGCACCGCCAGGAACGCGGCGATGAACAGCAGGCTGATGACGACGCCGACCGTCACCGCCGTGGAGACCTGGTCCTCGGTGAGGCCACCGATCTCGGCCAGGTCGGCCCGGTAGCCGTCCATGTCGGTGAAGAGCAGGATCGTGCCGAGCGCGTTGAGCAGCGTGTTGACCAGGAAGGCGGCGATGCCGGCCGTGACGGTGGTGGGCCGCTCCGTGGGTGCGCCCACCTCTCCGCCGGGGGAACCGGCGGGCGCGGCGGGGTAGGAGCTGTAGCCGGGCTCTCCCGGGCCCCCCTGCCCCCACGAGGGCTGGCCGCCGTACTCGCGGCCGTCCGCCCCGTACCGGGGTGGCCCGCCCTCCGGCGGCTGCTGCCCGTACCCGCCCTGGTGCGGGTCCTGCGGTCCTGACGTCATGACGGCTCCTCGGCGACCTGCGTGGGTGGACGTCCCCGATCGTCGCGCATCCCCACCTCCCTGGCACCGGATCCGCCCCGGTGAGACGCCCGTCCTCACCCGCTCGGGGCACCCCGCTCCGGGTGCCACCGGCGGCCGTCGCGGCCGCCGTCCCCTCGCCGACGCCTACGCTCGAGAGGGTGACGACGCCTCCAGCACCGCCGCCCGAGCCCTCTCGTCCCGGCGACGACCGCCCAGGGCAGGGTGGTGCCTACGGCCGACCCGGACCCGGCGCCTACGGGGAGCCGGCTGCCTACGGTCAGGCGGCGGCCTACGGGCAGCCGATCCAGTACGGGCAACCGGACCCCTACGGGCAGCAGCCGGGCGGGTACGCCGCACCCCGGAAGTCCAACGGACTCGGGATCGCCTCCCTGGTGCTGGGCCTCCTGTCCGTGCCGGGGGCCTTCTTCCTCGGCGTCCCCGGCATCGTGCTGGGCCTCCTGGCGATCGTCCTGGGGATCGTCGCGCTGCGCCGGGTCAAGGCCCGGCGGGCCGACAGCCGCGGCATGCCGATCGCCGGCATCGTGACCGGGGTCGTCGGCCTGGTGCTCGGCGCGATCGTCCTGGCCGCGGCGGTGTTCTTCGTGAACACCGCCGAGACCTGCATCGACGACTTCAGCCAGACCGGTGACCAGGCCGCCTACGAGCAGTGCCTGCAGGACGTCACGAGCTGACCCGCCGGGACCGTGCCCGCCGTCACCGACGGCGGGCACGGGACGTCACCCGCCGGTGCCGGGCTCGATCGACCGCGGGGCCGGACCGGGCTCAGCGGCCTGCTCCCCGGGGGTCGCCCCCCGGGTGACGGTGAGCCCGGCGTCGCCGTCGGCCACGTCGGCCGCCCAGTCGACGAGGACGTCGTCGCCGTCGCGGATCTCCCCGGCCAGCAGCGCCCGGGCGAGCTGGTCGCCGATCGCCGACTGCACCAGCCGGCGCAGCGGCCGGGCCCCGTAGACCGGGTCGAAGCCGTTGAGCGCCAGCCACTCCCGCGCCGCGTCGGTCACCCGCAGGGTGAGCCGGCGGGCGGCCAGCCGGCGGGCGAGCACGCCGACCTGGATGTCGACGATCCCGACGAGCTCGTCGGAGCCCAGGGCGCGGAAGGTGACGACGTCGTCGAGCCGGTTGAGGAACTCCGGCTTGAAGTGCGCCCGCACCACCTCCTGCACCGCCCGCTGCTTCTGCTCGTCGGGCACCGACTGGTCGGCGATCACCTGCGACCCGAGGTTCGAGGTCAGCACGAGCAGCGTGCTGCGGAAGTCGACGGTGCGGCCCTGCCCGTCGGTGAGCCGGCCGTCGTCGAGCACCTGCAGCAGCACGTCGAAGACGTCGGGGTGCGCCTTCTCCACCTCGTCGAGCAGCACCACCGTGTACGGCCGGCGCCGCACCGCCTCGGTGAGCTGGCCGCCCGCCTCGTAGCCGACGTACCCGGGCGGGGCGCCGACCAGCCGGGCCACCGAGTGCTTCTCGGAGTACTCGCTCATGTCGATGCGGACCATCGCCCGCTCGTCGTCGAACAGGAACTCCGCCAGCGCCTTGGCCAGCTCGGTCTTCCCCACCCCGGTGGGGCCCAGGAAGAGGAAGGAGCCGGTCGGCCGGTCCGGGTCGGCGACACCGGAGCGCGCCCGGCGAACCGCGTCGGAGACGGCGCGGACGGCGTCGGGCTGGCCGACGACCCGCTTCCCGAGCTCGTCCTCCATCCGCAGCAGCTTCTGCGTCTCCCCCTCCAGCAGGCGGCCGGCCGGGATCCCGGTCCAGGCCTGGACGACCTCGGCGATGTCGTCGGCGCCGACCTCCTCCTTGAGCATCGACTGGCTGGCCGCGACCGACGCCTCGGCCTCGGCCAGGGCGCGCTCCAGCGCGGGCATGCGGCCGTAGCGCAGCTCGGCGACCCGGGCCAGGTCACCGTCCCGCTCGGCCCGCTCGGCCTCCAGGCGCACGCCCTCCAGCTCCTCCTTGGTGTGCTGGATCCGGTCGATCGCCGTCTTGTCCTGCTGCCACCGGGCGGTCAGCTCGCCGAGCGCCTCGCGGCGGTCGGCCAGCTCCTCGCGGAGCGCCGCCAGCCGCTGGAGGGACGCCGGGTCCTCCTCCTTGGCCAGCGCCATCTCCTCGATCTCCAGCCGGCGGACGACCCGCTCCACCTCGTCGACCTCGACCGGCCGGCTGTCGATCTCCATCCGCAGCCGGCTGGCGGCCTCGTCTACGAGGTCGATCGCCTTGTCCGGGAGGAACCGGGCGGTGACGTACCGGTCCGACAGGGTGGCCGCCGCGACGATCGCGCCGTCGGTGATCCGCACCCCGTGGTGCACCTCGTAGCGCTCCTTCAGGCCACGGAGGATGCCGATCGTGTCCTCGACCGACGGCTCCCCGACGTAGACCTGCTGGAACCGCCGCTCCAGCGCCGGGTCCTTCTCGATGTGCTCGCGGAACTCGTCGAGGGTGGTCGCACCGACCATCCGCAGCTCGCCGCGGGCCAGCATCGGCTTGATCATGTTGCCGGCGTCCATCGCGGAGTCACCGCTGGCACCGGCGCCGACGATGGTGTGCAGCTCGTCGATGAAGGTGACGACCTGACCCTCGGCCTCGGTGATCTCCTGGAGGACGGCCTTGAGCCGCTCCTCGAACTCACCGCGGTACTTGGCCCCGGCGACCATGGCGCTCAGGTCCAGTGCCATGAGCCGCTTGCCCTTGAGGCTCTCCGGCACGTCCCCGGCGACGATCCGCTGGGCCAGGCCCTCGACGATCGCGGTCTTGCCGACGCCGGGCTCCCCGATCAGGACGGGGTTGTTCTTGGTGCGCCGGGAGAGCACCTGCACCACCCGGCGGATCTCGGCGTCCCGGCCGATGACCGGGTCCATCCGGCCCTCCCGGGCCCGGGCGGTCAGGTCGACGGCGTACTTCTCCAGCGCCTGGAAGGTGCTCTCCGGGTCGGGGCTGGTGACCTTGCGGTTGCCGCGGACGGTGCGGAACGCCGCGACGAGGGCGTCGCGGGTGGCCCCGGAACTGGTCAGGACGGCGCCGGCCTCACCGTCGGTGCTGGCCAGGCCGACCAGCAGGTGCTCGGTGGAGACGTACTCGTCGCCCAGTGCGCTGGCCTGCTCGCCGGCGGCGTTGATCGCCCGGAGGAGCTCCCGGGACGGCGCGGGGGCGGCCACGGTGGAGCCGCTGACGCTGGGCATCCGGCGCAGCGCGGCGTCCGCCTTCGCACGCACGTCGGCCGGGTCGGCGCCGGTGGCCTGCAGGAGCGGCCCGGCGATGCCGTCGGCCTGCTCGAGCAGGGCGACCAGCAGGTGCAGGGGCTCGAGGGCGGCCTGGCCCCGGTCGACCGCCAGCCGCTGAGCGGCGGCGACGGCCTCCTGCGAACGGGTGGTGAGCTTGCTCTGCATGGCGGGTGGGTCTGTCCTCTCCTGCGACACGGGACGGTTCGTCGACTCCAACGGAGCAGGACTTGAGTCTGTTCCACTCAACCTGAGCCGTCCAGTGCCGACCGGCCATGGGCCCGGGGCCTCCGACCCTGGCCAGGAGAGCGGCGCGGCAGGAGACGGGACCGGCCAGAAAAGCTGACGCGACAGACCACATGGATGCTCGCGGTCGTATCGCGCCCTACTCTTGCTGCATGACAGACACCCCGTCGCCGAGCGTCGCTCTCGACGATCAGCTCTGTTTCGCGCTCTACGCCGCCTCGCGGGCCGTCACGGCCCGCTACCGGCCCCTGCTGGACGAGCTGGGGGTCACCTACCCCCAGTACCTGGTCCTCATGCTGCTGTGGGAGCAGGACGGGCAGACCGTCGGCCAGCTGGGCACCCGCCTCGCGCTGGACTCCGGGACCCTGTCCCCGCTGCTCAAGCGGCTCACGGCCGCGGGTCTGGTGACCCGGCACCGCCGGGCCGACGACGAGCGGTCCGTCTCCGTCCGGCTGACCGACGAGGGCCGGGCGCTCCAGGCCCCAGCGTGCGCGGTCTCCGCGGAGATGATCGACGCCCTGGCGCTGAACCAGGAGCAGTTCGACGAGCTGAAGAGCCAGCTGCGGCTGATCACCGACCGGGTCGCCGACACCCGCGCGAGCGCCCCGGCCTGAGGGAGCGCCCCGTCCTCCTCGGGGACGGGGCCGCACCACGCCACCACCCGGCCGTCCCGGCAGCGGGCCACCGCGGGTGCGGTGGCGGGAACACCGCCGGCCCGGAACGGTTGACCTCGTCAGAACCGGTGTCCGGTCACGGCGCAGACCCGCGTCGTGGCCGCACCGACGAGGAGGAGGTCCGATGCCCACCCGCACCGCACGCACTGCCTGGAACGGCTCCCTGCAGGAGGGCTCCGGCCAGGTCGAGCTCTCCAGCTCGAAGGTCGGCACGTTCGACGTCAGCTTCCCGAAGCGGGCTGCCGAGGAGGCCGGGGGCACCACCAGCCCCGAGGAGCTCATCGCCGCCGCGCACTCGTCCTGTTACGCCATGGCGCTGTCCAGCGAGATCGGCAAGGCCGGCGGCACGACGCAGTCGCTCGAGGTGAGCGCCGACGTGACCCTGGGCCAGCAGGACGGCGCCCCGACGATCACCGGCATCGCGCTCACCGTGCGTGGCGAGGTCGACGGGCTCGACGCCGCCGGGTTCGACAAGGCCGCCCAGGCCGCCAAGGCCGGGTGCCCGGTGAGCAAGGCGCTGGCCGCCGTCGACATCACCCTCGACGCCTCGCTCGTCTGAGGAAGGGCCCCCCTTTCCCCCACTCTTCGCAGGCTCAGGGTGGGCCCCTGGAGGGGGGCCGTGACACAACAGAGGCCCGTCTCCCCCGGTGGGGAGACGGGCCTCTGTGCGTCCGCGGTGCGGTCAGCCGCGCCGCCCGGCGAGCTGCTCGTCGACCTCGGCCGTCGGGTCCGCCGCCGGGGTGCGCTCGGCCTGCAGCCGCTCGTCCCCGGTCTCCGTGCGCAGCGCGACCTCCCGGATGAACAGGATGGCCACGATCGTGACGATCGACAGCAGCGCCGCGATCAGGAAGACCCGCCCGGTCGCGTCACCGTAGGAGACCTGGATCAGCGCGCGGATCGGCGCCGGGGCGTCGGCCAGGTCGGCCAGCCCGATGTCCGGGGAGCTGCCGGCGGCCGGGGCGCCGGGGACGTCGGCCAGCCCGGACCGGATGAGCGTGCCGACCCGGCTGGAGAGCACCGCGCCGAGCACCGAGACGCCGATCGTGCCGCCCAGGCTGCGGAAGAAGGCCACCGCCGAGCTCGCCGCCCCCAGGTCGGTGGCGGCGACGGTGTTCTGCACGGCCAGCACCAGGTTCTGCATGGTCATCCCGATGCCGATGCCGAGCACCGCGAGGAAGACGCCCAGCACGACCATGTTCGTGGCGTGGTCGATGGTGGCCAGCAGGCCGAACCCGATCGCCACGAGCAGCGAGCCGGCGACCAGGTAGCGCTTCCAGAACCCGGTGCGGGTGATCAGGATCCCGGAGACGGTCGAGGAGACGAGCAGGCCACCGACCATCGGGATGGTGAGCAGCCCGGCCGCCGTCGGCGAGTAGCCGCGGGAGATCTGCAGGTACTGGCCGAGGAAGACCGTGGAGCCGAACATCGCGACACCGATGGCGACGCTGGCGATGATCGCCAGGGTCGTCGTCCGGTCGCGGAACAGCCGGAGCGGGACGATCGGCTCCGCCGCCCGCAGCTCGGTGACGACGAACGCCACGACGGCGAGCACACCGCCCCCCACGAACAGCACCGTCTCCAGCGAGGCCCACGCGAAGCTGTCCCCGGCCAGGGTCACCCAGATCAGCAGCGCCGAGACGCCGGCGGTCAGGAAGGAGGCGCCCAGGTAGTCGATGGTGACCGCGCGCCGGGTCACCGGCAGGTGCAGGGTCCGCTGCAGGAGCACCAGGGCCACCGCGGCGAACGGGACGCCGACGAAGAAGCACCAGCGCCAGCCCAGCCAGCTGGTGTCGACCAGCAGGCCACCGATCAGCGGGCCGCCGACGGTGGCGACCGCCATCACCGAGCCGAGCAGGCCGGAGTACCGGCCGCGCTCACGCGGGCTGATCATCGCCGCCATCGCGATCTGCACCAGCGCCTGCAGGCCACCCAGCCCCAGGCCCTGCAGCACCCGCCAGCCGATCAGCGTCGGCAGCGACTGCGAGAGCCCGGCCAGCATCGAGCCGACGATGAAGACGACGATCGCGATCTGGATGAGCAGCTTCTTGCTGAACAGGTCGGCGAGCTTGCCCCAGATCGGCGTGGAGGCGGTCGAGGCCAGCAGGGTCGCGGTGACCACCCAGGTGTACTGGCTCTGCGTGCCGCGCAGGTCGGTGATGATCGTCGGCAGGGCGTTGGAGACGACGGTCGAGGACAGGAACGCGACGAACATCGCCAGCAACATCCCCGACAGCGCGCTGAGGATCTGCGGGTGCGTCATCCGGCCCTGCTGCTCGGCCGGGCCGAGCGCCGATGGGCCGGCGGTCGCCCCGGCGTCGGGCCGGGTGGGTGCGGTGCTGCTCATCTGTGGTTCTCCTGGCATCACGGGTGCGAGAGGGTGCGAAGGGGTGGCGGGTGCGGGCCGGGGACGGTCAGCCCGCCCCGGCCGGGGACCGGTGGGTGCGCCCACCCGCGCGGTCGAGCCCGTCGGCGAACTTCTCCAGCAGGCGGTCGAACTCCTGCGCCTCGGCCTCGGTCCAGTCGGCCAGCGCCTCGACCGCCCACCGGCCACGGACCCGGCGGGTGTGGGCCAGGGCGGCCGACCCGGCGGCGCTGAGGCTGATCAGGCTGGCCCGGCCGTCGAGGGGGTCGGGACGCCGCTCGACGTACCCGGCACGCTGCAGGGCCGCGACCTGCCGGCTGGCCACCGAGACGTCGACGCCGGCGCGGTCGGCCAGGGCGCTGCACCGCTGGTCACCGTCCTGCTCCAGCGGCACGAGCAGCGCCCAGCCGAAGGAGGGCAGGTCACCGTAGAGGTCGGCCGCGGCCCGGGGCCCCAGGTGCTTGATGCTGCGCACCAGCCGGGCCACGCCGGCGGTGAGCCGTTCGGAGGTCTCCCGGGTGAGGTGCACGACGCGCCCCCTGCTGTTCCGCCGCCGGGCACCACGCCCGGTACATGTAGACAGCAACCATCATGTCCCTGTTGGTTGCGACATGCAACCGTGACTCTCGTCTCCCGGACGCACGGACGGGCGGCGACCGGACCTCGGGGTCCGGTCGCCGCCCGTCCGGCGGTCCGCGCTCAGCCTGGGGTCAGGCCGGCACCTGCAGTGCCTCCAGCACCAGCTCCGCCGGGTGCCAGGCGGTGCGCTGGGTGCCGTGGAAGATCTGCTGACGGCAGGAGACCCCGGTCGCGGCGATGACCGCGTCCGGCGCGGCGGCCCGCACGGCCGGGAACAGCCGGTCCTCCCCCACCTGCAGGGACACGTCGTAGTGCTCGGACTCGAAGCCGAACGACCCGGCCATGCCGCAGCAGCCGGCATCGAGCTCCTGCACGGTGACGCCGGGGATCCGCGACAGCAGCGCGACCGTGGCCGCCGTCCCGGCCTCGGCCTTCTGGTGACAGTGGCCGTGGAACACCACGGTCCGCCCGGCCAGCCAGCTGTCCTCGCGGAGCTGCAGCCGGCCCTCGTCGATCGCCTCGACCAGCAGCTCCTCGGGCAGCTTCACCCGCGCCGCGACGTCCCGGACGTTCGGGTCGTCGGGCAGCAGCTCCACGTGCTCGGCGCGCAGCGTGAGGATGCAGGAGGGCTCGCAGCCGACGATCGGCGAACCGGGCTCGGAGCCCTCGCAGAGGTTCGCCGCCAGCTTCTGCGCCTTGCCCCGGGCGTCGTCCAGCAGGCCCTTGGAGATGCTCGCGCGGCCGCAGCAGCCCTTGCTCTCCAGCCGCACCGGGTGCCCGGCGGCCTCCAGCAGCCGGACGACGGCCTGCCCGATGCCCGGCTCGGTGTAGCTGGTGAACGAGTCGGCCAGCATCGTGACCGGCTGCTGGGTCAGCGCCGCCGGCGCCTCGTGCCGCTTGAACCAGCGCATCAGCGTCGTCCGGTGGAAGACCGGCAGGTCGCGCTGCCGGGCGATGCCCAGCCGGGCGTCCATCAGCGCCCGCAGCGGCTTGATCTTCAGCGGCAGGTTCGACAGCGGCGCCGTCGCCGAGCCCAGCCGGTTGAGCGTCCGGATCGCGCCGAACGCCCGCGACCGCAGCGGCGTGCCGTGCACGTCGTGCTTGGCCGCCAGCGCCTCGCTCTTCATCGCCGAGACGTCGACGCCCAGCGGGCACTCGCTCTTGCACGCCTTGCACATCAGGCACAGGTCGAGCACCTCGTGCAGCCGCTCGTCGGCCAGCGCGGTGTGCGGGTCGCCCTCGCTCAGCGCCTTGACCAGCGCGCCGGCCCGGCCGCGGGTGGAGTGCTCCTCCATCCGGGTGGCGATGTAGGACGGGCACATCGCCCCGGTCGTGGACTTGCGGCACAGCCCGATGTTCATGCAGCGGTCGGCGGCGCCGAACATCCCGCCGACGACGTCGAACTGCAGCCGGGTGCGCAGCGGGCCGGGCTGCGGCGGGTTCGCGTCCCGCAGGTGCTCGGTCATCGCCGGCGAGTCGACGATCTTGCCGGGGTTCAGCGTGCCCTGCGGGTCGAAGATCGCCTTGACCTGGCGCATCGCCTCGTAGAGGTCGTCGCCGAAGAGCTCGCGGTTGAACTCGCTGCGGGCCAGCCCGTCGCCGTGCTCGCTGGAGTTCACCCCGCCGTACTCGCGGACCAGGTCCTTGATCTCCACCGCCACCGAGCGCATGACCTCGACCTGGCCGGGCTGGCTCAGGTCGACGAAGGGCCGGATGTGCAGGCAGCCGACCGAGCAGTGCCCGTAGAAGCCGGCCTCCAGCTCGTGCCGGTCCAGCACGTCCTTGAACCGGGCGGTGTACTCGGCCAGGTGCTTCGGGTCGACCGCGGTGTCCTCGATGAACGCCAGCGGCCGGCGGGCGCCCACCGAGTTGGCCATCAGCAGGCCCAGCGCGGACTTGCGCACCTTGAGCAGCGCCCCCTGCTGGGCCGGGGTGACCGCCCGCAGGGTGTGGTAGCCGTGCCCGTTGCGCTCCCAGAGCTCGACGAGGCGGTCCATGGACTCGACCAGCTGGGCCTCGTCGTCCCCGGTGAAGGAGACGAACAGCAGCGCGTCGGGGTCGCCCTGCAGGATCTTGCCCAGCCCGGCGTACTCGATCTTCTGCCGGGAGAGGTCGAGGATCGTGCGGTCCAGCAGCTCGACCTGCGCCGGGTCGACCGACAGGGCGTCCTCGGTGGCGTTGATCGCCGCCTGCACCGTCTCGAAGTGGCCCACCGCGAAGACCTGCTTCGACGGCTTGGGCACCAGCCCGACCCGGGCTGCGGTGATGATCGCCAGCGTGCCCTCGGAGCCGACCAGGAACTTCGCCAGGTCGAAGGGCTGCCCCTCGGCCAGCCGGTCCAGCCGGTAGCCACCGGCCCGCCGCCAGAAGGAGGGGAACCCGGTGGCGATCGCCTCGGCGTTCGCGGCCACCAGCTCGGGCAGCCGGCGGTAGATCTCCGCCTCGAGCGTGTCGCCCTGCGCCCGGCGGGCCCGCTCGGCCTCGTCGACCACGCCGAACGTCGCCGTCGACCCGTCGGCCAGGACGACGTCGACCTCCTCGACGTGGTCGATCGTCATCCCGAAGCGGACCGAGCCGCTGCCGGCGGAGTTGTTGCCGATCATCCCGCCGACGGTGGCGCGGTTGGACGTCGAGGTGTCCGGGCCGAACATCAGCCCGGCGGCCGCGGCGGCCCGGTTGAGGTCGTCCTGGACGACGCCGGGCTCGACCCGGGCCGTGCGGGCCTCGGGGTCCAGCTCGGTGATCCGGTGCATGTGCCGGGAGAGGTCCAGCACCAGGCCCGGGCCGACGGTCTGCCCGGCCAGGCTGGTGCCCGCGCCCCGGGCGAGCACCGGGATGCCGGCCTCGCGGGCCAGCCGCACCGCGGCCACCACGTCGGCGGTGTGCGCCGGGTAGGCGACCCCGACCGGCGTCATCGTGTACATCGAGGCGTCCTGGCTGAACAGGTGCCGGGTGTAGTCGTCGAAGGCGACCTCGCCGTCCAGCGCCCGGGTCAGCTCGCCCTCGAGGTCCGCCACCCCCATGCGGGGGCGCTCCGGGGCCGCCGTCATGCCTGCTGCAGGCGCTCGAGGGCCGCCTGGATCCCGTTCGGGTCGATGTCCACGCCGCTGCGGACCAGGCCCATCTGCACACCACCGAGCGTGCCGACCAGGGTCAGGTCGTTGAAGTGGCCCAGGTGCCCGATCCGGAACACCTTGTCGGCGAGCTTGCCGAGGCCGGCGCCCAGGGACATGTCGTACTCCCGCAGGATCGTGGCGCGGACGGCGTCGGCGCCGCCGTCGGGCATGTAGATGGCGGTCAGCGAGCCGGAGTACTCCCGCTCGTCGAGGGCCAGCACCTCCAGGCCCCAGCCGCGGACGGCGGCCCGGGTGGCCTCGGCGTGCCGGGTGTGCCGCGCGTAGACGTTGGCCAGGCCCTCGTCGTCGAGCATCTCCAGCGCCACCTTCAGCGCGTACAGCAGGTTGGTGGCGGGCGTGTACGGGAAGAAGCCGCGCTCGTTGGCGGCCAGGATCGGCTGCCAGTCCCAGAAGGACCGCGGCAGGCCGGCCGTCTTCGACGCCTGCAGCGCCTTGTCGCTGACCGCGTTGAAGCTCAGCCCCGGCGGGAGCATGAGCCCCTTCTGGGAGCCTGCGACGGTGACGTCGACGCCCCACTCGTCGTGCCGGTAGTCGATGCTGCCCAGCGAGGAGATGGTGTCGACCAGCAGGAGGGCCGGGTGGTCGGCGGCGTCGATGGCCTTCCGCACCTCCGCGACCCGGCTGGTGACGCCGGTGGAGGTCTCGTTGTGGACGACCATGACGGCCTTGATCTCGTGCGCAGTGTCGGCGGCGAGCCGCTCCTGGGCCGCGGCCGGGTCGGCGCCGTGCCGCCAGTCACCGGCCACGAACTCGACCTCCAGCCCCAGCCGGGTGGCCATCTCCTGCCACAGGGTGGCGAAGTGGCCGGTCTCGAAGGCCAGCACCTTGTCCCCGGGCGAGAGCGTGTTGGTCAGCGCCGCCTCCCAGGCACCGGTGCCCGAGGCCGGGTAGATGACCACCGGCTGGGTCGTGCCGAAGACCGGCTTGACCGCCTCCAGGACCTCCAGGCCGAGCGCGGCGAACTCCGGGCCGCGGTGGTCGATGGTCGGGGCGGCCATCGCCCGCAGCACCCGGTCGGGCACGTTGGTCGGCCCCGGGATCTGCAGGAAGTGGCGCCCGCCGGTCGTCGTCGTCACTGACATTCCCGTGCCTCCATGGGTGTGGCCTCTCGTCTGGATCCCCGACCCGTCGCCGGAACTCCACCATGCGGGAGACTACTACCGGCAGGCGGATCATCGCTGAGACATCTCGGACGTCCTGTGAGCCTTGACACTGGCCCGGCCAGACCTTCTAATCCCCGCTAGCGAAAAGGCGGTTCCGTATCGCGGAAGCGCTTGACCGGCGGGTGGCCCACCCGCCTCGACCAACCCCTGGGGACGCCGGTGTCCGTACAGCTCGTCTTGATCTCGATCTTGTTGGTGGTCTTCCTGATCGCCACGGTCCTGCCCGTGCACATGGGGGCGCTGGCCCTGGTGGCGGCGTTCATCGCCGGCTACTTCATCTACGGCACCGACGGCGACCCGACGTACGACGACGCGGTCTTCGGGTTCTTCCCCGGGTCGTTGTTCGTCGTCCTGGTCGGGGTGACGTACCTGTTCGCCATCGCCAAGAACAACGGCACCGTCGACTGGCTGGTGCACGCCGCGGTCACCGCGTCCGGCGGCCGGCTCGCGGCCATCCCGTGGGCGATGTTCACCGTCACCGGCGTGCTCACCGCCATCGGCGGCGTCGTCCCGGCCGTGGTCGCGATCATCGCCCCGGTCGGCATGTCCTTCGCGCGGCGCTACCAGATCAACCCGGTGCTGATGGGCCTGTTCATCATCAACGGCGCCACCGCCGGCGGGTTCTCGCCGCTGTCGATCTTCGGTGTCATCACCAACACCGTGGTCGCCGACAACGGCCTCGAGGGCAGCCCGCTGTTCCTCTGGGGCGCCTCGATCGTCATCAACATCCTGCTCTCCATCGCCGTCTTCTTCCTGTTCGGCGGCCGCAAGCTGCTCGGCGGTGGGCGGGTCGACATCACCGACCGGCGCGACGACGACTTCGTCGCGGCCACCGTCGCCGGCGACGCGACCGAGGACACCGGCGAGGACATCCCCGGGGGCGGCGCCTCGGCGTCGCGTGCCGCGGTCGGCAGCACCGGCACCGGCGGTGCCGCGCTCTCCGGCGGCCAGCTGGCCGAGCCCCGGCACGGGCAGCCCGGCCACCACCACCCCACGGCCGGCGAGCGCGCCGACCAGCGGTCGCTGCAGACCACCGCCCTGGCCACCGAGGACCACGGCGCGGTCACCACGCTCGACCGGGACCGCACGCTGACGCTGATCGGCCTGGTCATCCTGGTCGTCGGGTCGCTGCTCCCCCTGGACCTCGACATCGGCCTGATGGCCATCACCGTCGGCGTCATCCTGTCGGTCATCGCCCCCCGCGGCGCCAAGGGCGCCGTCGGCCAGATCGCCTGGCCGACCGTGCTGCTGATCTGCGGCATCGTCACCTTCGTCGGCCTGATGCAGGACCAGGACGTGCCCGGCTGGCTCGGGGACAACGTCGCCCAGATGGGCCTCCCGCTCATCGCCGCGCTGCTCATCTGCTACATCGGCGCCGTCGTCTCGGCCTTCGCCTCCACCACCGGCATCCTCGGTGCGCTGATCCCGCTGGCCGTCCCCTTCCTGCAGGGCGACAACGCGATCGGGGCGATCGGCCTGATCACCGCACTGGCGATGTCCTCCTCGATCGTCGACTCCAGCCCGTTCTCCACCAGCGGGGCCCTCGTGGTCGCCAACGCCACCGAGGCCGAGCGGGAGCGGACGTTCAAGAACCTCACCGTCTGGGGCTTCTCGATGGTCGCGCTCATCCCGCCGGTCACCTGGCTGGTCCTGATCGTGCCCGGCTGGCTGTGAGCCGCCGGCCCTGGTGAAGGACCCCGTCCCCCCACCCCTCGCATGCTCGGGGCGGGACCCGGGACGGGGCCGAACGAGCAACTCACGACCGCGCCCCGGACGGCGACCCGCCGCCGGGGCGCGGTCACGTCCGGAGCACGACGAGACGACCACCACCGCGGAGGCAGACGTGAGCACACCCGCACCACCCGACCAGCCGCCCCTGACCGGCATCACCGTGCTGGAGGTCGGCGTCTTCATGGCGGCGCCCTACGCCGCGATGCAGCTGGCCGACCTGGGCGCCCGGGTGATCAAGGTCGAGGACCCCCGGTCCGGCGACCCGGTCCGGGCCAGCGGGCCGTTCGTCGACGGCGAGAGCTCGCCCTACCTGCGGCTGAACCGGAACAAGGAGTCCGTCGCACTCGACCTGAAGTCGCCCGCCGGCAAGCAGGCGTTCCTCGACCTGGTCGCCGCCGCCGACGTGGTGATCGAGAACCTGCGGCCCGGCGCGATGGCCCGGCTGGGGCTGGACGCGGCCGGGATCCGGACGGTCAACCCGCGGGCCGTGTACGCCTCCGGGTCCGGCTGGGGGCAGGACGGGCCGCTCGCCCCGCTCCCCGGGCTGGACATCATGGCCCAGGCGCGCAGCGGGATCATGAGCATCACCGGCACCCCGGGCGGCGAGCCGGTCAAGGTCGGCGTCCCGGTCTGCGACCTGGTCTGCGGCCTGTACCTGGCGCTGGCGGTCACCGCGGCGCTGCGCGAGCGGGACCGCACCGGCGTCGGCCAGTCGATCGACGTCTCGCTGTTCGAGGCCGGGGTGAGCCTCGCGGTGTGGGAGGCCGGCAAGTGGTTCGCCACCGGCGAGGTGGGCGGGCCGCTGGGCTCGGCGCACCAGAGCCAGGCGCCCTACCAGGCGTTCCAGACCGCCGACGGCTGGATCACGATCGGCGCGAACACGCCCAACACCTGGACCGGCCTCTGCGCGACGCTGGACATGGCCGACGAGCTGGCCGACCCCGGCTACGCCGACGCGAGCCGCCGGCACGCCCGCCGGGGCGAGCTGCTGGACGTCGTGGAGAGCCGCACCCGGGCCCGCACCACCGCCGACCTGCTCGCCGCGCTCGGGGCGGCCGGGGTGCCCTGCGCCCCGATCAACGACTACGGCGAGGTGTTCACCGACGAGCACCTGAACGCCCGGCAGTTCTTCTGGGACGCCCCGCACCCCACGCTCGGGCCGGTGCGGCAGATCGGCTCGCCGATGCGGTTCTCCCGCACCCCCGCCGTCCGCGGCGTCGCCGGCCCCCCGCTGGGCGCCGACACCCGGGCGGTGCTCACCCGGTACGGCGTCCCGGCCGACGTCGTCGACGCCGTCGCGCCCGCCACCGCCCCGACCACCGCAGAGGACCGGACATGAGCGAGCTCGAGGTCACCCAGGACGGCGCGGTGCTGACCGTGCTGTTCAACCGCCCGGAGGCCCGCAACGCGATGACCTTCGCGATGTACGAGGGGCTCGAGGAGGCCTGCGCCCGGGCCGACGCCGAGGAGTCGGTGCGGGTGCTGGTGCTCCGCGGCGCCGGTGGCCGGGCGTTCGTCGCCGGCACCGACATCGCCCAGTTCCTGGAGTTCACCAGCGGGGACGACGGGATCGCCTACGAGGCGCGGATCGAGCGGGTGGTCAACCGGCTGGAGGACGTCACCGTGCCGACCGTCGCCGCGGTCGAGGGCGCGTGCGTCGGTGGCGGGCTCGCCCTGGCCGCCGCCTGCGACCTGCGGGTGGCGACGGCGTCGTCCCGGTTCGGCGTCCCGATCGCCCGCACGCTGGGCAACTGCCTGTCGATGAACACCTACTCGCTGCTGGTGCACCACCTCGGCCCGGGCCGCACGCTGGACATGCTGCTGCGCGCGAAGCTGCTGTCCGCCGCCGACGCGGCCGCGGCCGGCTTCGTCGGCGAGGTGGTGCCCGACGGCGAGCTGGACCCGGCGCTCGCCTCACTGGTGGAGACGCTGCTGGGGCACGCGCCGCTGAGCATGAAGGCCGCCGGCCAGGCGGTGGCCCGGCTGCGCCGGGCGGGCCTGCCGGACGGGGACGACCTGGTGCGGGAGGTGTTCGGCAGTGCGGACTTCCGGGCCGGCGTGCGGGCCTTCGTGGACCGTGGGCAGGTCAGCTGGACGGGCCGCTGAGCGCGCGGCCGCTGTCGTCGCGCAGCTCGGCGGCCAGCCCGGCCGCGGCCTGCTGCAGCAGCGCCACGATCTCCGGCACGCTCTCCATCGGCACCCGCCCCTCGGGGCCGGAGACCGAGATCGCCGTCTGCGCCGGGCCGCCGGGCACCGGGACGGCGACGCACCGCACGCCGATCTCCTGCTCGCCGTCGTCGAGCACATAGCCCTGCTCGGCGATCTGCGGCAGCAGGGCGAGCAGCTCGTCGGGGTCGGTGATGGTCTTGGCGGTGCGGCGCGGCATGCCACCGCGCTCCAGCAGCTCCCGGGCGGTGCCGGGCGGCAGCTGGGAGAGCAGCGCCTTGCCCACGCCGGTGCAGTGCAGGTGAACCCGCCGGCCGACCTCGGTGAACATCCGCATCGAGTGCTTGGACGGCACCTGGGCGACGTAGACCACCCGGTCGCCGTCCAGCATCGCCAGGTTCGCCGTCTCGCCGGTGGAGTCGACCAGGTCGCTCAGGTGCGGCCGGGCCCAGGTGCCCAGGGTCCGCGAGGAGCTCTCGCCGAGGTGGATCAGCCGGGGGCCCAGCACGTACCGCCGGGAGGGGAGCTGACGCACGTAACCGCGGGCGACCAGGGTGCGGACCAGTCGGTGGATGGTGGACAGGGGCAGGCCGCTCTCGACGGCCAGCCGGGACAGCGCCACCTCGCCGCCGTCCTCGGCCATCAGCTCCAGGAGGAGGAACGCACGCTCGAGGGACTGCACACCCCCATCGGAACTGCCGATCGTGCCGCTGGTCCCGGCCATGCCACTCCTCCGTCGTCCTGTGCGCCCGGGGCCGGCTCCCGTGCTCGTCCCCCGAGCGCCCGGGGCCGGACGCCCGCCGGGTGCCGGAGCACCGGTGATCGTCTTGACCCCGCTGGTGACCGAGGATACGTTTTCCGCATCACAGATGGAACCTTCCGCTTCTCGGAAGGTGACAACACATCTACGGCCCGTCCCGCCGGCCCGGGGAACGCCTCGGCACCGTCGCCGGAGGGCACCGACCCCAGGGGAGAGCAATGAGCACGGTCGACGGCGTGGAGATCACCGGCCCGATGGGCCCGCGGTTCGACGAGGTCCTGACGCCTCAGGCCCTGGGGCTCATCGCACTGCTGCACCGCGAGCTCAACGGCCGCCGGCTGGAGCGGCTGCAGGCGCGCTCGGAGCGGGTGCAGGCGCTCGCCGACGGCGGCACCCTGGACTTCCTGCCGGAGACGGCCTCGATCCGCGAGGACGACTCCTGGCGAGTGGCCCCGCCGGCCCCCGGCCTGGTCGACCGCCGGGTGGAGATGACCGGCCCGACCGATCGCAAGATGACGATCAACGCGCTGAACTCCGGCGCCAAGTGCTGGCTGGCCGACCAGGAGGACGCCAACTCCCCGCTGTGGGAGAACGTCGTCAACGGCCCGCTGAACCTGATGGACTCGATCGACCGCACCATCGACTTCACCAGCCCGCAGGGCAAGTCCTACGAGCTGAAGCCGGACGACGAGCTGCCCACGATCATCGTGCGCCCGCGCGGCTGGCACCTGCCGGAGAAGCACATCACCGTCGACGGTGAGCAGACCTCGGGCAGCCTGGTCGACTTCGCGCTGTACCTCTCCGCCTGCGGGCAGAAGCAGATCGACCGCGGCCAGGGGCCGTACTTCTACCTGCCGAAGATGGAGAGCCACCTCGAGGCGCGGCTGTGGAACGACGCCTTCGTGCTCGGCCAGGACCACCTGGGCATCCCGCGCGGCACCATCCGGGCCACCTGCCTGATCGAGACCTACCCGGCGGCCTTCGAGATGGAGGAGATCCTCTACGAGCTGCGCGAGCACTCCTCGGGCCTCAACGCCGGCCGCTGGGACTACCTGTTCAGCGTGATCAAGACCTTCCGGACCCGCGGTGAGGACTTCACCCTCCCCGACCGGAACTCGATCACGATGACCGTGCCCTTCATGCGGGCCTACACCGAGCTGCTGGTGCGCACCTGCCACAAGCGCGGCGCGCACGCGATGGGCGGCATGTCCGCCTTCATCCCGAGCAAGGACCCGGAGAAGAACGAGTTCGCGTTCAACAAGATCACCGAGGACAAGACCCGCGAGGCCAACGACGGCTTCGACGGCTCCTGGGTGGCCCACCCGGGCATGGTCCAGACGGCGATGGACGCCTTCGACAAGGTGCTCGGCGACAAGCCCAACCAGCTGGACAAGCTGCGCGAGGACGTGTCGGTCAGCGCCGCCGACCTGCTCAACGTCAAGGCCACCCCCGGTGAGGTCACCGAGGCGGGCCTGCGGGCGAACGTCAGCGTCGGCATCCAGTACGTGGAGTCCTGGCTGCGCGGCTCGGGCGCCGCGGGCATCAACGGCCTGATGGAGGACGCCGCCACCGCCGAGATCAGCCGCAGCCAGGTCTGGCAGTGGCTGAACAACGGCGTGACCCTCAGCGACGGCCAGCCGGTCACCACCGAGCTCGTGCAGCGGGTGATCGAGGAGGAGGTCGCGGCCATCGCCGAGGCCAAGGGAGATGCGTACGCCTCGGGCCGGTGGGACGATGCCCGTGCGCTCTTCACCGAGATGGCACTGGGCGACGAGTACAACGACTTCCTCACCGTCCCGGCCTACGAGCGCATGCCCTGATGCACTCCCCGCTGACCACCGAAATGGCCATTTTGGTGGTCAGCGGGTCGCACCATCCCGAAGGAACCTGCAGGTCCGGCAACGAAGGCGGAACCTCATGAGCGGCACGCACGGCACCGAGACGACGGCCGGCCCGGTCCTCGGCGACACCCCACCCGAGGCGACCTCGGCCACCGGTGAGGCGGGGGACAACGCCGCCGGCATCGCAGCCGTGGGCCGGGTGGCCCGGGAGCTGATGCCCGAGACCGGGGTGATCGCCGACCCCACCCAGCTGCGCACCTACGAGTGCGACGGCCTGGCCCACTACCGGGTCACCCCCGCGCTCGTCGTCCTCCCGGAGACGACCGAGCAGCTGGCCGCGGTGGTCAAGGCCTGCTCGGAGCACGGCGTCCCGTTCGTCGCCCGTGGCTCGGGCACCGGGCTCTCCGGTGGGGCGCTCCCCCGGGCCGACGGCGTCCTGCTGGTCACCTCCCGGATGCGGACGATCCGCGAGGTCCGCCGCGCCGACCAGCGCGCGATCGTGGACCCCGGCGTCATCAACCTCGACGTCACCCGGGCCGCCACGCCCGAGGGCTACTACTACGCCCCCGACCCCAGCAGCCAGCAGATCTGCTCCATCGGCGGCAACCTGGCGGAGAACTCCGGCGGCGCGCACTGCCTGAAGTACGGGTTCACCAGCAACCACGTGCTCGGCACCGAGCTGATCACCCCGCAGGGCGACGTGGTCCAGCTCGGCGGGCTGGCCCCGGACGCCCCCGGCTACGACCTGCTCGGCACCGTCGTCGGCTCCGAGGGCACCCTCGGCATCGCCACCACCGCCACCGTCCGGCTGGTGCGGCTGCCCGAGGAGGTCCGCACGCTGCTCGTCGGGTTCCACACCACCGACGACGCCGGCGCCGCCACCTCGGCGATCATCAGCGCGGGGGTCCTGCCCGCCGCCATCGAGATGATGGACGCCCTGGCCATCGAGGCAGCCGAGGCCGCGGTGCACTGCAATTACCCCGCCGGCGCCGGGGCGGTGCTGGTCATCGAGCTCGACGGCGCCGCCGCCGAGGTCGAGCACGAGTACGCCCTGGTCGAGCGCTTCTGCCAGGAGAACGGCAGCTTCGAGCTGCGGCTGGCCACCGACGCCACCGAGCGCGCGCTGATCTGGCGGGGCCGCAAGTCCGCCTTCGCGGCGGTGGGGCGGATCAGCCCCGACTACATCGTCCAGGACGGCGTGATCCCGCGGACCGCGCTCCCCGAGGTGCTCCGCGCGATCGCCGAGCTGTCGGAGTCCTCCGGCGTCCGGGTGGCCAACGTCTTCCACGCCGGCGACGGGAACCTGCACCCGCTGGTGCTCTTCGACGGGGAGAAGGAGGGCGCCACGGAGGCCGCGGAGAAGGTCAGCGGCGCGATCCTGGACCTCTGCATCACCCACGGCGGGGCGATCACCGGCGAGCACGGGGTGGGCGTGGACAAGGCCGCCTACATGCCCAAGATGTTCACCGACGACGACCTGGACACCATGCAGCTGGTCCGGTGCGCCTTCGACCCGGGCAACATCTCCAACCCCGGCAAGGTGTTCCCCACCCCGCGGCTGTGCGGCGAGGTGCCCGGGAAGCGGAAGAAGGCGCACCCGCTGGTCGAGGCCGGCCTGGCGGACGCGTTCTGATGACGACCGTCGACCTGGACACCGCCCGCACCGCCCTCTCCGACGCCTGCGGGGACGTCACCGACGCCACCCCCGCCGACGCCGTCGACGGGGTGCCGGCCGCGCTCGTCGCCCGGCCGGGCTCCACCGAGGAGACCGCCGCCGTCCTGCGCGCCGCGACGGCCGCCGGGCTCACCGTCGTGCCGCGCGGCCAGGGCACCAAGCTCAGCTGGGGCCGGCCGCCGGAGTCCGCCGACGTCGTGCTGGACCTGAGCCGGATGAACCGGGTCCTCGACCACGCCGCCGGCGACCTCATCGTCGACACCGAGGCCGGCGCGCTGCTCTCCGACGTCCAGCAGACCGCGGGTTCGGCCGGGCAGCGGCTGGCGCTGGACGAGCCGGTCCCCGGCGGCACCATCGGCGGCATGCTGGCCACCAACGCCAGCGGCCCCGGCCGGGTCGCCGTCGGCACCGCCCGCGACCTGCTGATCGGCGTGACCGTGGTGCGCGCCGACGGCGTGGTCGCCAAGGCCGGCGGCCGGGTCGTGAAGAACGTGGCCGGCTACGACCTGGGCAAGCTGGTCATCGGCTCGTTCGGGACCCTCGTCGTCGTCACCCGCGCGGTGTTCCGGCTGCACCCGGTGCCGGCCGCCCGGCAGTTCGTCACGGTGCCCTTCGGCACCCCCGAGGACGCCGCACGGCTGGTCCAGTCGGTCGTGCACGCGCAGGTCGTGCCGGCCGCCGTGGAGGTGGAGTGGCGCGTCGACGGCGCCGGCACGGTCGGCGTCCTGCTGGAGGGCACCCCCGCCGGCGTCTCGGCCCGGACCACGACCACCCGCCGGCTGCTCGGTGCCGGTTCGGACGCCGCCGAGGCCGCACCGCCCGGCTGGGGCGTGCTGCCGTGGACCGACGAGCCCGGGTCCACCGGCCTGAAGCTCACCTGCGCGCTGTCCGGCCTGGCGCCGGTGCTCACCGCCGTCCGCCGGGCCGCGGCGGACGCCGGGGTCGCCCTCACGGTCCGTGGTTCCGGCGGGGCCGGCGTCCTCTACGCCGCGCTCGGCGCCGACGCCCCGGTCGACGCCGTGGCCGACGTGGTCGCCCGCACCCGGGCGGTCTGCACCGAGCACGGCGGCGCGCTGGTCGTGCTCGACGGCCCCCCGGCGGTCAAGGCGGCGGTCGACACGTGGGGCCCGGTACCGGCGATCGACCTGATGCGCCGCGTGAAGGAACAGTTCGACCCCGAGCGCCGCCTGGCGCCCGGCCGGTTCGTCGGAGGCATCTGATGGTCGAGTCCACCCGCGCCCGTTCCGACGAGCCGCAGAGCGACCCCCGCAAGACCGACGCCCTCAGCGCCGGTCCGGTGCCCGTGGGCACCCCGACCGTGCGCTCGGCCTTCGACGAGGACCACCCGCCCTCGGCGGAGCTGATCAGCGACTGCGTGCACTGCGGCTTCTGCCTGCCCACCTGCCCCACGTACACGCTGTGGGGCGAGGAGATGGACTCCCCGCGCGGCCGCATCGACCTGATGAAGGCCGGGCTGCAGGGCGCGCCGCTCAGCGACACGATGGTGCAGCACTTCGACGCCTGCCTGGGCTGCATGGCCTGCGTGACCGCCTGCCCCTCCGGCGTCCAGTACGACAAGCTCATCGAGGCCACCCGGGTGCAGGTCGAGCGGCACCACACCCGCAGCCCGGGCGACCGGGCGATGCGCGCGGCGATCTTCGCGCTCTTCCCCTACAAGAAGCGGCTGCGGGCGCTGCGCGGTCCGCTGCGGGCCTATCAGGCCAGCGGCCTGCCGAAGGTCGTGCGGGGCAGCGGCCTGCTGGACCGGCTGGCCCCCAAGCTGGCGGCCATGGAGGGCCTCGCGCCGGTGCTGGAGAAGCGGGAGAAGCTGCCCGAGCGCGTGCCGGCCACCGGCACCCGGCGGGCCGTGGTGGGCATGCTGACCGGCTGCGTGCAGGGCGAGTTCTTCCCCGGCGTGAACGCCGCGACCGCCCGCGTCCTCGCCGCCGAGGGCTGCGACGTGATCATCCCCCGCAAGCAGGGCTGCTGCGGGGCGCTGTCGGTGCACAACGGCCGCCAGGAGGAGGCGGAGTCCTTCGCCCGCGCCACCGTCGACGCGTTCGAGGCCGCCGGCGTCGACACGGTCGTGGTGAACGCCGCCGGCTGTGGCTCCAGCATGAAGGAGTACGCCGACGTCCTCGCCGACGACCCGGACTACGCCGACCGGGCGAAGGCCTTCTCCGCCAAGGTCCGGGACGTCTCGGAGTTCCTCGCCGAGCTCGGCAGCGTCGCCCCGCGGCACCCGCTGGAGGTGACCGTCGCCTACCACGACGCCTGCCACCTCGGGCACGCGCAGGGCATCCGCAGCCAGCCGCGCAGCCTGCTGCGGGAGATCCCCGGCCTGCAGCTCCGGGAGATCGCCGAGGCGGAGGTGTGCTGCGGCTCGGCCGGGATCTGGAACGTGCTGAACCCCGAACCCGCCCGCGAGCTCGGGGACCGCAAGGCCCGCAACATCGCCGGCACCGGCGCCGAGCTGCTGGTGACCGCGAACCCGGGCTGCCTGATGCAGGTGTCCTCCTCGCTGGAGCGGCAGGGCACCCGGATCGGCCTGGCGCACACCATCGAGGTCATCGACGCCTCGATCCGGGGCCTCCCGGTCACCACCCTCGGCCCGCAGCACTGAGGAAGGGCCCCGTTCCCCTCACCCCTCGCACGCTCGGGGCGAGCCTCGGAACGGGGCCTGAGCGGGCCGTTCGGCGGTCACTCGGTCTGGCTGGTGACCTCGGCCTCGTGCGCCTCGCCGAGCCGGTTCAGCCGGCCCAGCAGCACGGCGAGCGTGGCGACGTCGGAGGTCTCCCAGTCGGCGAGGTCGGCCTCCCAGCGCGCCCGGCGGGCGTCGCGCAGCCGGCTCAGCCGCCGGTGCCCCTCCTCCGACGTCGACAGCACCTGGGCCCGGCCGTCGTCGGGGTCGGCGACGCGGTCGACCAGGCCGAGGTCGACGAGCGAGGCGACCTGACGGCTGACCGTGCTCTTGTCCAGCCCCAGCCGCGCGACCACGTCACTGGCGCGCAGCGGGCCGGCGTCGTCCAGCAGCACGAGCAGGCCGTAGGCCGCCCCGTCCAGGTCCTGGTGCAGCTGGCCACCCAGCCGGCCGGAGATGGCTCGGGACCGGCGCAGCAGCAGGGCCACCTCCCGCTCGAGCGCGACGTAGGCGGCGTGCGGGTCCTGCCGGTCGCGATCCACGTCGGATCCGTCCGGGGTGGCGCGGGCGGCGCTGTCGACGGTCACACCGTTCTCCACGTCCGAGGCGGACCCGGCGTTCCCGGGAGCCGTCATGACCGGCCGGCCGGCCGCCACACCACCAGTGCCGAGCTGGCGGTGCGGGGGACCAGATCGCGGCGGTAGGCCGCCGCCACCGCGGACTCGGCCGCGATCCGGTGGGCCTCGGAGAGCTCCAGCTCGTCGAGCAGTTCGGCCACCCGCGCCTGCAGCGCCTCGACCCGGGACTCCAGCTCGATGATCCGCTTGATCCCGGCCAGGTTGACGCCGTCCTCCTGGCTCAGCCGCTGCACCTCGCGCAGCAGCGCGACGTCCCGCGGGCTGTACCGGCGGCCGCCACCGGCCGTGCGACCGGGGCTGACCAGGCCGAGCCGGTCGTACTGCCGCAGCGTCTGGGCGTGCATGCCGGCCAGCTCGGCGGCCACGGAGATGACGAAGACCGGGGCGTCCTCGGCGAAGGAACGCCCGGGGTCGGGGAGCGTCATCGTCCCGCTCCGTTGCGCAGCGCGGCGGTGACCTCCGGTCGGGGGTCGTCGGGCAGCTCGGCGGCGAGCTTCTCGATCGCCTCGCGGGCACCGGGGGTCAACCGGCTCGGGACGGCGACCTCCACGGTGACCAGCAGGTCGCCGGTGGTGGACTTGCCCGGCACGCCCCGCCCGCGGACCCGGAAGGTGCGGCCGCTGGAGGTGCCGGCCGGGACCTTCAACGAGACCGACCCGTCCAGGGTGGGCACGGTGAGCGTGGTGCCCAGCGCCGCCTCGGCGAAGGACACCGGCACGGTGAGGGTGAGGTCGTTGCCGCTGCGCCCGAAGAGCTCCGAGCCGCTGACGTGCACGACCACGAACAGGTCACCCGCCGGGCCACCGCGCCGGCCGGGCGCGCCCTTGCCGGGGAGCCGGATGCGCTGCCCGTCCTTGACCCCGGCCGGGATGCGCACGGTGATGGTGCGGGTCTGGGTGGTGACGCCGTTGCCCTTGCACTCCGGGCACGGGTCCTCGACCACCGAGCCGGTGCCGCGGCACTCCCGGCACGGCTCGGAGAAGGCGAAGGCACCCTGGCTGCGGCTGGTGACACCCGCACCGTGGCAGACCGGGCAGGTGTGCGGGCTGGTGCCCGGGCGGGCACCGCTGCCGGCGCAGGTCGGGCACGTGCCCGGGCTCTGCATCCGCAACGGCACGGTCACGCCGAGCACGGCCTCGTCGAAGGCGAGGGTGGCCTCCGTCTCGACGTCCTGCCCCCGGGCCGGACCGGACGCGGCCTGGCTGCGGCCACGCGCGGCACCACCGGGGCCGGCGGCACCGCCGGTGAACAGGCCGCCGAACAGGTCGCCCAGGCCACCGGCCCGTCCTCCGGCGCCGGGCGCACCGGACGCGCCACCGAAGAGGTCGCCGAGGTCGAACGGCTGGCCCCCGCCGGCACCGCCGCCGGGGAAACCCCCGGGGAAGCCGCCGGGCGCCCCGGCCCCGGGCCGGAAACCACCGGCGCCGAAGAGCCGGCGGGCGTCGTCGTACTCCGCGCGCCGCTTGGGGTCGGACAGGACGTCGTAGGCCTCCGAGACCTCCTTGAAGCGGGTCTCGGCCTGCGTGTTGCCCGGGTTCTTGTCCGGGTGCAGCTCACGGGCCAGCTGCCGGTAGGCCTTCTTGATGGCCGCGGCGTCGGCGTCCTTGGCGACGCCCAGGGCCGCGTAGTAGTCCTTCTCGATGAAGTCCCGGGTGCTGCTCATCGGGCGCCTCCTCTCTGCTGGGCGGGGGACGGGCCGGTCCGGTCTCCTGGGACGGGAGACCGGACCGGCCGGGGGGTCGGGCTCAGCCGGCGGCCGGGCCGGAGCCCGGCTGGTCGGCGTCCGGCCGGCCGGCGTCGGCAGCGGTGTCGACCACCTCGGCGTCCACGACCTCCGGTGCCGCCGCCGCGGGCGCGACCGGGGTCTCCGGCTCGCTCACGCCGACCATCGCGGTGCGCAGCACCCGGTCCCCGCGCTGGAAGCCCGGCCGCAGCACCGTGGTGGCGGTCGGCTCGGTCACCTCCGGGGAGGTGTCGTGCAGCACCGCCTCGTGCAGGGCCGGGTCGAACGGGTCGCCCGGCTTGCCGAACGAGGTCACCCCGAGGCCGTCGAGCAGCCCCAGCACCCGGTCGGCGACGACCTTGAAGGCGCCGGTCAGGTCGCCGTGGTCCCGGGCGCGCTCGATGTCGTCGACGATCGGGAACAGCTGCCCGGCGAAGCGCTCGGCCGCCTGGTCGACGACGAGGACCCGGTCACGCTCCACCCGGCGCCGGTAGTTGGCGTACTCGGCGGTCACCCGCTGCAGGTCCTCGGTCCGCTCGGCCAGCTGCCGCGCGGTGTCGTCGGCCCCGCTCTCGATCCCGCCGGTCGGCGGTGGTTCGACGACCGGCCCTGCTCCGTTCCCGGAGCTGCTCGTGTCGTTGTCGTGCTCGCTCATCTGCTCTCCCTGCTCCGGCGTGGCACCGGCCGGCTCCTCGCCGGCCGGCACGCGGACCGTGCCGCTGGTCGGGTCGATGCGCCGCTCGTCGCCGATGACGACCCGCGGCGCCTGCTCGTCCTGCTGGCTCATCGTCTCCCGCCAGGTGCACCGGCCCGGTCACCCGGGCCGGTGCACCTGCGCGTCGACGGTGAGGTCAGCGCTTGTCGGAGTCGTCGTCCACGATCTCGGCGTCGACGACGTCGTCGTCCCCGGCGGACCCGGTCGAGGTCGCACCGGTCGCGTCGGTGGCGCCGTCGAACCCGGCGTCACCCGCGGCAGCGCCGGGCGCCCCGTCGGCCTGCGCCTGGGCGTAGAGCGCCCCGCCGACCTCCTGGGAGATCCGCGCGACCTTCTCCTGCGCGGTCTTGATCGCGGTGATGTCCGACCCGCCGAGGGAGGAGCGGAGCTCGGTCAGCGCCTCACCGAGCTCCTCCTTCTTGTCGGCCGGGATCTTGTCGCCGTTCTCGGCCAGGAACTTCTCGGTCTGGTACTGCAGCGACTCGGCGAGGTTGCGGGTCTCGGCCTCGTCGCGGCGCTTCTTGTCCTCCTCGGCGTGCGCCTCGGCGTCCTTCATCATCCGCTCGATGTCGTCCTTCGGGAGGGCCGAGCCGCCGGTGATGGTCATCGACTGCTCCTTGCCCGTGCCGAGGTCCTTGGCGTGGACGTGGACGATGCCGTTGGCGTCGATGTCGAAGGCGACCTCGATCTGCGGGACGCCGCGGGGCGCCGGCGGCAGACCGGTCAGCTCGAACATGCCGAGCTTCTTGTTGTAGGCGGCCATCTCGCGCTCGCCCTGGAAGACCTGGATCTGCACGCTCGGCTGGTTGTCGTCCGCCGTCGTGAAGATCTCGGAGCGCTTGGTCGGGATCGTGGTGTTGCGCTCGATGAGCTTGGTCATGATCCCGCCCTTGGTCTCGATGCCCAGGGAGAGCGGGGTGACGTCGAGCAGCAGGACGTCCTTGACCTCACCGCGGAGCACACCGGCCTGCAGCGCGGCACCCACGGCGACGACCTCGTCGGGGTTGACGCCCTTGTTGGGCTCCTTGCCGCCGGTCAGCTCGCGGACGAGCTCGGTGACGGCGGGCATGCGGGTCGAGCCACCGACCAGGACGACGTGGTCGATGTCGCCGACCTTGACGCCGGCGTCGCGGATCGCCTGGTTGAACGGCGCCTTGGTGCGGTCCAGCAGGTCCTGGGTCAGCCGCTGGAACTCGGCGCGGGTGATCGTGACGTCCAGGTGCATCGGGCCGTCGGCGCCGGCGGTGATGTAAGGCAGGTTGACGTTCGTCGACTGCGCGCCGGACAGCTCGATCTTGGCCTTCTCCGCGGCCTCGCGGAGACGCTGCATGGCCAGCTTGTCCTTGGCCAGGTCGATGCCGGTCTGGGCGTTGAAGGTCTGCACGAGGTGCTTGACCACGCGCTCGTCCCAGTCGTCGCCACCGAGCTTGTTGTCACCGGCGGTGGACTTGACCTCGATGACGCCGTCGCCGATCTCCAGCAGGCTGACGTCGAAGGTGCCGCCACCGAGGTCGAAGACCAGGATGGTCTGCTCGGTCTCGCCCTTGTCCAGGCCGTAGGCCAGGGCCGCGGCGGTGGGCTCGTTGACGATGCGCAGCACGTTCAGGCCGGCGATCTCACCGGCCTCCTTGGTGGCCTGGCGCTGGGCGTCCTCGAAGTAGGCGGGGACGGTGATGACGGCCTCGGTGACCGGCTCGCCCAGGTAGGTCTCGGCGTCGCGCTTGAGCTTCTGCAGCACCCGGGCGCTGATCTCCTGCGGGGTGTACTGCTTGCCGTCGATGTCGCCGGTCTTCCAGGTGGTGCCGATCTCGCGCTTGACGCTGCGGATCGTGCGGTCGACGTTGGTGACCGCCTGGTTCTTGGCCGACTGGCCGACCAGGACCTCGCCGTTCTTGGCGAACGCGACGACCGAGGGGGTGGTGCGCGCACCCTCGGAGTTGGCGATGACGGTGGGCTCGCCGCCCTCGAGGACCGCGACGACGGAGTTCGTGGTGCCGAGGTCGATTCCGACTGCTCGTGCCATGGAAGGCCTCTCCTAGCGTTGCTGACGGGGTGGTGCTGGTCCGGGAGTCGAGGGCCGGCGCCGCCCGTCTTCGGGCCTTGCGCCTGGTCCGCTCAACTTTCCTGCCCACCGTAACGGCAGGGGTGTCGGCTGTGTTCCCGGGGGCCCAGCTCGTGACACGCCCTCGTCGGAGGCGTGCCGCCCTCACCGCAGGACGTGCGATCCGCCCCCGCGCGGACCGAGCGACCCTCGGGAGGTGGGGTTCGCCGTGGCCGGGACCCGGCGCGGGCGGCGGCTCCGGGGTTACCCGCGAGTAGCCTGTGGCCGCCCGGTTAGTGTCCGTGCCGGGTGGGCGATGGCGCCCGCGCACGCACGAGAGGGAGCTCATGGGCCCGTTGCAGATCGTCCTCGGCACGCTGGCCGTGATCCTGCTGGTCGTCTCGGTGGTCTACGCCACCAAGGCCGTCCGCGCGATGCTGCGGATCTTCCGCACCGGCCAGCCCGACCCGACCCGTTCCGGCCCGGTCGGCCCGCGGCTGAAGACCCTCGCCGTGGAGTCCCTCGGCCACACCCGGATGCTCAAGTGGTCGGCCATCGGCGCGGCCCACTGGTTCGTCTTCATCGGGTTCTACGGCCTGTTCCTCACCCTGGTCGAGGCGTTCGGCGAGGTCTGGAACCCGGCCTGGCACCTGCCGCTCATCGGCGAGTGGAGCCTGTGGAACCTCTTCGCCGACCTGATCGGCACCGCGACGGTCCTCGGGATCCTCTACCTGATCGTGCGCCGCCAGCTCGACCACCCGCGCCGCAAGGGCCGGGCCAGCCGGTTCGCCGGGTCCAACGAGGGGCGCGGCTACTTCGTCGAGGCCGTCGTCCTGACCATCGGCATCTGCATCCTGCTGATCCGCGCGATCAAGGTCGCCGCCGACCTGACCGACGCCCCCGCCTGGTCGCACCCGATCTCCGGCGCGCTGGCCAACGTCGTCCCGGCCAACCCGGACCTGCTGTCGGTCATCGCGTTCATCAAGATCGTCGTCTCGCTCGGCTGGCTGATCACCATCTCCCGGGTGCTCAACATGGGCGTCGCGTGGCACCGGTTCAGCGCCTTCTTCAACATCTACTTCAAGCGCGAGGACGACGGCAGCCAGGCGCTCGGCCCGCTGCCGGCGATGACCTCGGGCGGCAAGCCGATCGACTTCGAGGACCCCGGCGAGGACGACGTCTTCGGTCGCGGCAAGATCGAGGACTTCACCTGGAAGGGGATGCTGGACTTCACCACCTGCACCGAGTGCGGGCGGTGCCAGAGCCAGTGCCCGGCCTGGAACACCGGCAAGCCCCTGTCGCCGAAGATGGTGATCATGGACCTGCGGGACCACCTGTACGCCAAGGCCCCGTACCTGACCGGCGCGACCAAGGCCTCCGACGAGGCGCCGAACTTCGCCGACTTCACCACCCTGGAGCCCAGCGACGAGCAGGTCTGGGCGTCGGGGTACGCCCGGATCGAGGGCACCAACGACGCGCAGGCGCACCGCCCGCTGGTCGGCACCCTCGAGGAGGGCGGGGTCATCGACCCCGACGTGCTGTGGAGCTGCACCAACTGCGGCGCCTGCGTCGAGCAGTGCCCGGTCGACATCGAGCACGTCGACCACATCATGGACATGCGCCGCTACCAGACGCTGATCGAGTCCAGCTTCCCCTCCGAGGCCGGCGTGATGATGCGCAACCTGGAGAACCGCGGGAACCCGTGGGGCGTGGGCGGCAACGTCCGCGAGGAGTGGATGAAGGACCTGGACTTCGAGGTCCGTCAGGTGGACGGCGAGATCCCCGACGACGTCGAGTACCTGTTCTGGGTCGGCTGCGCCGGCGCCATCGACGACCGGGCCAAGAAGGTGACCAAGGCCGTCGCCGAGCTGCTGCACATCGCCGGCGTGGAGTTCGCCGTCCTGGGCAACGGGGAGACCTGCTCGGGCGACCCGGCCCGCCGGATGGGCAACGAGTTCCTCTTCCAGCAGCTGGCCCAGGAGAACGTCGAGACGCTCAACGCCGTCTTCGAGAACCGCCCGGCCGGACGGCGCAAGATCGTCGCCACCTGCCCGCACTGCTTCAACTCGATCGGCCGGGAGTACCCCCAGCTGGGCGGCGACTACGACGTCGTCCACCACACCCAGCTGCTCGGCCAGCTGGTCGAGGACGGGCGGCTGACCCCGGTCACCCCGATCGACCGCAAGGTCACCTACCACGACCCCTGCTTCCTGGGCCGGCACAACAAGGTCTACACGCCGCCGCGGGAGATCCTCGACTCGGTCAAGGGCCTCACCACCCAGGAGATGCACCGCTGCAAGGACCGCGGCTTCTGCTGCGGCGCCGGCGGCGCGCGGATGTGGATGGAGGAGAAGATCGGCAAGCGGATCAACGTCGAGCGCACCGAGGAGGCGCTCGAGCTCGACCCCGACGTCATCTCCACCGCCTGCCCGTTCTGCATCACCATGCTCAGCGACGCGGTGACCAGCAAGCAGCAGGCCGGCGAGGCCAAGTCGACCGTCGAGGTGCTGGACGTCAGCCAGATCCTGCTCCGCTCGATGGCCCCCGCGGGCGCGCCCGGCACGGAGTCCGGACCGGGCGTGGGCACCGAGCCCGACGACCCGGCCGGCACCGGCTCCGCCGCCACCCAGCACAGCTGACCGGCGGGCGCCCAGCAGTGATCAGGTGAGCTGATCACCGACTGTCCCCCCGCACCAGCGTTGGTGCGGGGGACAGTCGTTGGTGCAGGGGACAGTCGTTGGTGCAGGAGGACGTCGCAGAGGCGACGGCTGGCGTGAGCGGGCAGTCGGCGGTGCGGGGCCGGAGCGGAGGGACACTGGGCGGCATGAGCTCTCCCTACGGCGCCGGCCGTCGCCGGGGCGAGGCCGAGCGCGCCGCGGCCTCCCGCAGCACCCGGATGCACTACGCCCGCGACGTCAACGACGAGCGAGCGCTGGCCGACGACCGCCCGACGATCCGGCGCAGCCGCCACTGGACCTGGCTGGCCATCGCGATCGTGGTGATGTCGGTGCTCGCCGTCGCCGGCGGGCGCGGCGCCGAGGAGGTGCCGATCACCGCCGACTGCGACGCCCCGCGGATCGCCGTGGCCAGCAGCGTCGTCACCGCCGGCCAGCCGCTGCGCTTCCGGGTCACCGGGGCCGAGGACGTCGACTACGTGATGACCCTGGACGGCGAACCGGTCCGCGGCGACGCCGGCAGCACCGTCAGCTACACCCAGACCCCGGCCGGACCGGCGTTCCGGCTGCCCCAGTGCGTGAGCCCGACCCTGCAACTGGCCGCACCCGCCGGGGACGGCGTGCACGACCTGGCGATGCTGCGGCTGGCCGCCGACGGCACGACCGAGCAGGTGGCCACCGTCCCGGTGCGGGTGTCCGGCACCCGATAGCGACCCGATCCGACCCGACCCGCGTGCGGCGGGGGCCCGGGAGGAGGATGAGCGGACGTGACCCGCGCCGCCGCCCCACCGCCGCCGCGCACCTCCTCCCGGCAGGGGCTGGTCCTGGTCGGGACGGCGATCGTGCTGACCGGCTTCAACCTGCGGACCGCGGTGAACAGCGTCGGCCCGGTGCTGGAGGAGATCGAACGCGGTCTCGGCATCTCCTCCGGTCTCGCCGGACTGATCACCAGCATGCCGCTGATCTGCTTCGCCCTGATCGGCTTCGCCGGCCCACCGCTGGCCGCGCGGTTCCGCGACGGGCACGTGCTGGCCGCGGCCCTGCTGGTCATGGCGGTCGGGCTGCTGCTGCGGGTGTCGGTGCCGAACGTGTGGGTCTTCCTGCTGGGCACCGTGGCCACGATGGTCGGCGGGGCGCTGGGCAACGTGCTGCTGCCCGGGCTGGTGAAGCGGTGGTTCCCGGACCGCACCGGCCTGCTGGTGGGCGCCTACAGCACCGCGCTGGCGATCGGCGGGGCTGTCGCCAGCGTCTCCACCGCACCGATCGCCGAGGCGGCCGGCGCCGACGGCTGGCGCTGGGCCCTCGGCATCTGGGCGGTCTTCGCGCTGGTCGCGGCGCTGCCCTGGCTCGCCGTGCCGGTCCGGCCGGGCACCTCCCGGGGCGGGCACACCGCGGTGCGGCTGCGGGCACTGGGGCGCAGCCGGCTGGCCTGGACCATGGCGGCCTTCTTCGGCCTGCAGTCGATGCAGGCCTACGTCATCGTCGGCTGGACGGCGCAGTACCTGCGCGACCAGGGGATGTCGGCGCATGCGGCCGGCTTCCTGGTCGGGCTGAACGCGCTGATCGTGATCCCGCTGAACGCCGTCGTCCCGCTGGGCGCGGTCCGCCAGCACCTCCAGCGGCCGATGCTGCTGGCCTTCATCGCCTGCTACCTGGCCGGCTGGACCGGCCTGCTGCTGGCCCCGCTCACGCTGACCTGGCTGTGGGTCTGCCTGCTCGGCCTGGGCATGGGCACCTTCGCGATGATCCTGGCGCTGTTCGGGCTGCGCGGACGCACCCCGGAGTCGGTGAGCGCCCTGTCCACCGTCGCCCAGGGCTGGGGCTACGCCCTGGCCGGGGTGGGCCCGCTGCTGGTCGGCCTGCTGCGCGGCCTCACCGGTGGGTACACCGGCATGTTCGTGCTGGTCTACGCCGGGGTCGGGCTGCTGCTGGCCACCGGCTGGAGCATCTGCCGGCCGAGGTACGTCGACGACGAGGTGCCCGGCCTCGGCGGCCGGGGCGGAGACCCGGAGGGCTTCCCGGAGACCGAGGTCGCCGGCGCGGAGCCGCCGGTCCTCCTCCCGCGCGCCGAGCGCTGACGCTCAGACCGGCAGTTGCAGCGCCCGCAGCAGCTCCGTGGCCCGGTCCCGGCGCAGCTCCGGTGACCGGGTGAGCAGCGCGACGGCGACGACGTAGGAGTCCCCGCCCGCCCAGCCGTGCCCCTCCGCGGTGAGCGACGCGATGTGCTCGCGGACCTTCGGCTCCCCGCTGTAGGCCCCGAACTCCAGCCCCATCGCCAGGAAGTTGGCCACCCGGTACCCGAGGTCGTGCGCCGCGGACAGGGTGGCGGCGGGGTCGGAGTAGCTGGGCAGCGCGACCAGCAGGTGGTCGAACCCGGCCTTGAGCAGCCGCAGGACCATGTCGTTGCCGTACCAGCCGCCCCACAGCTCGGGCATCAGGATGTCGGCGTCCGGCGCCGGGATGTAGGGCGGGTTGGCGATGACCGTGGAGACGTCCCGCCCGCTCGGGGAGTCGGCCCAGGCGAAGAAGTCGCCGTGCTCGACGGTGTAGCGGTCGGCCACGCCGAGGCCGCTGATCGTCTGCTCGGCCCGCTCGACCGACGTGGCGCTGATGTCGGTGCCGTGCACCCGCAACCCGGGCACCGCCCGCACGACGTGGGCGATGGCCCGCGCGTCACCGCTGCCGAGCTCGGCGACCCCCTCGGTCTGCCAGGGCACCAGCGTCGCGTGCTGGGTCAGCAGGAGCTGGACCGAGAACGCGTAGTGCGCCGATTCCTCGGCGCAGTCGAAGAAGCCGTCCACGACGTGGTTGCCCGACGGCTGAGGGAGGAGAACAGCGGTGTCCCGGGGGTCCATGGGGCAGGCCTACCCCGGAAGGCGGTCCGTCATCCGGCCACGCGCCACCGTTCACCGGGTGGCCGGACACCTGCCACCCGCGGCACTGCTCAGGCCTGCTCCGGACGGCGGGTCTCGGCCCGGCTGAAGTTGCGGAACGACCGGGACGGCGTCGGCCCGCGCTGGTCCTGGTAGCGGGAGCCGTAGACCGCCGAGCCGTAGGGGTGCTCGGCGGCCGAGCTCAGTTGGAACAGGCACAGCTGACCGATCTTCATCCCCGGCCACAGCGTGATCGGCAGGTTCGCCACGTTGGACAGCTCCAGCGTGATGTGCCCGGTGAACCCAGGGTCGACGAACCCCGCCGTCGAGTGGGTGAGCAGCCCGAGCCGGCCCAGGGAGGACTTGCCCTCCAGCCGGGCGGCGAGGTCGTCGGGGATCCGGACGACCTCCAGCGTCGACCCGAGCACGAACTCGCCGGGGTGCAGCACGAAGGCGTCGTCGCCGGTGGGCTCGACCAGGGTGGTGAGGTCGTCCTGCTGCTCGGCCGGGTCGATGTGGGTGTACCGGGCGTTGTTGAAGACCCGGAAGAACCGGTCGAGCCGGACGTCGATGCTCGAGGGCTGCACCATCGCGGGCTCGTAGGGCTCGATCCCGAGCCGGCCGGTCGCGAGGGCCGCTCGGATGTCGCGGTCGGACAGCAGCATGGCGCGGAGTCTAGGGACCGGCCCGCTCGGGACCTTCGTCCCGTTCCGGCCGACCGGGGTCAACGGGGGCGCAGGCCTGCCGATGACGAGGTGGCACCGACCGGTGCCGGAAGTCCAGCACACAGAAGGGGGCGGCATGGTCACGACACGGCCGGCGCCCGACGAGGCCCGACCGAGGCGGCAGGCGGTCCGGCCGACGGGGGTCGAGCGGACGTTCTCCGCCGACGAGCTGATCGTCTCCAAGACCGACACCCGGGGCGTGATCACGTACGCCAACGACGTCTTCCTGCGGGTGAGCGGCTACGACCTGGGCGAGGTCCTGGGGCAGCCGCACAACCTGATCCGGCACCCGGAGATGCCCAAGGCGGTGTTCAAGCTGCTCTGGGACACCCTGACCGACGGGCACGAGATCTTCGCCTACATCGACAACCTGGCCGCCGACGGCGCCAACTACTGGGTGCTGGCGCACGTCACGCCGTCCTTCGGCGCCGACGGACGGGTGGTCGGCTACCACTCCAACCGGCGCCGTCCGACCGCCCGGGCGGTGGCCGCGGTGCGCCCGCTGTACGCGCAGCTGGTCGCCGAGGAGCGCCGCCAGCCCAACGGCCGGGCCGCGGTCGAGGCGTCGAGCCGGCTGCTGGGCGAGCTGGTCGCGCAGCACGCGGCGTCCTACGAGGAGTTCGTCTGGTCGGTCATCGGCGAGGAGGAGCTGTGAGCCCGCGCCGCCGTGGGGAGGGCCAGCTGGGCGCGGCCGCGGAGCTGGAGGTCTACCGGGCGTTCGTCCGGCAGCTCGTGACCGCGTGCGAGAGCGCGGCCGCCGGCGACCTGGAGGCGCGCAGCCGTCCGGTGCCGGGGTCCTGCGACGTCCCCGAGCTGGTCTCGCTGCACGACAGCGTGAACCGGGTGCTGGACGTCTCCGACGCCTTCGTGCGCGAGGCCGGGGCGGCGCTGACCTCGGCGGCGGAGGGCCGCTTCCACCGCAGGCTGCTGCTGACCGGCCTCTCCGGCGCCTACCGCCGGGGCGCCGAGGTGATCAACTCCGCCCGCGCGGCGATGCGGGAGTCGGCGTCCCGGGTGGCCGAGGCGCAGACGTCCCGGCTGCAGCTGGCCGACGAGTTCGAGACGGTCGTGCTCGGGATGAGCGAGCAGGTCGCGACGGCGTCCACCGAGCTGTCCGCCTCGGCCCACGGCCTGACCCAGGCGGCCACGGCCGCGAGCACGGAGGTGGCCGCCGCCCGCGGCACGATCGACTCGCTGACCCGCTCGTCGGCGGAGATCAAGGGCATCGTCGCCATGATCGACTCGGTGGCGGCGCAGACCCGGCTGCTGGCGCTCAACGCCACCATCGAGGCGGCCCGCGCCGGGGAGGCGGGCAAGGGCTTCGCGGTGGTGGCCTCCGAGGTCAAGGACCTCGCCGACGAGACCGCCCGGTCGACCGAGCGGATCACCGCCCAGGTCGAGTCGATGCGCACCGCCTGCGACGACGTCGCCGCCGGCATGAGCACCGTGGGCACCACGGTGGCGGAGATGAACGGCCTGGTCGACGGGATCGCCGCCGCCGTGGACGGCTCCGCGTCGCTGGGCCCGGCCGGAGACACGACCGGGCTGTCCCGGATGGCGGAGAAGCTGCGCACCGAGATGACCGGCTTCCTCGCCGAGATGCGGAGCTGACCGGGGCCGCAGGTCCCCCGATGGGGGGACCTGCGGCCCGCGCGCTCCAGCAGCGGCCCTGCCCGGCCGATGCCCCTCCTTCGAGCACTGCCGTGACGGCACGGCGTGCCCCTCGGAGGAGGACCGGATGGATCTCGTGGGCCACCAGGGCAGCCGGCTGCCCGCGCACCGCCGGGGGGTGCGCGCGGTCGCCGTCGTCGCCGCTGCGCTGACCGGCTTCGGCGGCGCCGCGGCGGTGGACGCGCTGACCGGCCCGACGGTCGCCGTCGCCGACCACTTCGGCCCCGGCGACGGGTTGACCCGGTACGTGGTCACCGCGGCAGCGGGCGACGCGACGCCGGGGTTCCTGGCCGGCCTGGACCAGCAGGACGGCGTCGACTCCGCGCAGCGGCTGTACGACGGCCGGGCCCTGGTCGCCGTCGACGGCCCCGCCCTGCCGCGCCTGCGCGCCCTGCCCGGGGTCGCCGCGGTCGAGCTCTCCCCCTCGGTGCCGGTCCTCGGCACCGCCTCGGACCCGTGGTACGCCAGTCACGGCTGGAACCTGGAGAACACCGGGGACAACGCGCAGGGGCAGTCCCCCGTGCTGGCCGACGCCGACATCGACGGCTCGGCCGGCTGGGACGCCTCCACCGGCGCCGGCATCGTCGTCGCCGTCGTGGACACCGGCTTCGACTCCGACCACCCCGACCTGGCCGACTCGCTGTGGACCAACCCGGACGAGCCCTGCGGCACGGTCGACGTCGACGGCAACGGCCTGGCCGGTGACTGCCACGGCTGGAACTTCACGACCAACAGCCCCGACGTCGACAACGGCGCCGGGGGCAGTCACGGCGCGTCGGTCGCCGGGGTCATCGGCGCCCGCAAGGACAACGGCACCGGCTCGGCCGGCGTCGCCCCCGACGTGACCCTGATGCCGCTGGCGATCGGCTCCGGCGGGACCGTCGACGTCAACCTCGGCGCCGAGGCGATCCGCTACGCCGCCGACCACGGCGCCGCCGTCGTCAACGCCTCCTGGGGCGGGCCGGGGACCGGCCCGCAGCTGGACGCCCTGCGGGCCGCCATCGCCTACGCGGAGGCCCGGGGGGTGCTGGTCGTGGCCGCCGCGGGCAACGACTCCGGCGACCGGGACACCGCGCCGGTGTACCCGGCCAGCCTGACCGAGCCGAACGTGGTCACGGTCGGCAACTCGACCGCCGCCGACACCGTCGCCGCCTCCTCGGCCTACGGCGCCACCTCCGTCGACCTCTTCGCCCCCGGCGAGCTCGTGTTCACCACCTGGAACGACGGCGACTACCGGCTGGTGTCGGGCACGTCGATCGCCGCGCCCCAGGTCGCTGCCGCACTGGCCCTCTACCGGGCCACCATGCCGACCGCGAGCACCGCCGAGCTGCGGGCGGCGCTGCTGGCCGACGTCGACCCGATCGCCGCCTTCACCGGCAGGTCGGTCACCGGCGGCCGGCTCGACGTCAGCCGACTGGACCCCGGTGCGGCCTCCGTCGGCTACCGGTTCACCTCGATGACGGCCCCGGTGGGCCCGGCGACGCCGCTGGTCCGGGCGACCGGCCCCGAGCTGGCCGGGACCTACGAGCTCGTCCTCGGCCTGGGCATGGAGCACGGCGGTGAGATCTGGGCGCTGTCCGGCGAGCCCGTCACCATCGCCGGGACGACGCTGACCACCGACGACGCCGGCCAGGTCACCGTCCCGCTGGGCGCGCTGACCACCGTCGAAGGCCAGGAGCTGGCGCCGTCGATCGACCTCGCCACGGGCCGGTACGCGCTGAGCGCGCAGCTGCTCGTGGACGGCCAGCCGTTCGGTGCGACCTACGCCGCGCCGCTGCTGGTCGGCGACACCTCGACCCCGGCACCGGACGGCACCACCGACCCCGGCACCAGGGACCCGGGCACGACCGACCCGGGCACTCCGAGCCCCGGGACGGACCCCGGCACGACCGACCCGGGCACGACCGACCCCGGCACCCCGAGCCCCGGGACGGACCCCGGCACCACCGACCCGGGGACCCCGAGCCCGGGAACGGACCCCGGCACGACCGACCCCGGCACCACCGACCCGGGCACCCCGAGCCCCGTGACGGACCCCGGCACCACCGACCCCGGTACCCCGAGCCCCGGGACGGACCCGGGCACCACCGACCCCGGCACCCCGGACCCGGCCACCCCCGGCCCAGGGACGACGGATCCCGGCACCACGGACCCGGGCACCCCGGACCCCGGCAGCACGGACCCGGGCACCACCGACCCCGGAACGGACCCCGCACCGGGCGACAGCACCCCGCCGCCGGTCGTCACGTACCCCGAGATCGGCCCGTTCGGCCTGACCAGCATCTCCCCGGCGGTGGTCAGCACCGCCGGCGGGACGCGGGTCACGGTCACCGGCACCCACGTCCCCGACGGCGTGCGGGTGCGGATCGGCGACACCCGGGAGGCCACCGTCGTCAGCTCCGACAGCACGTCGGTCGTCTTCACCGCACCGGCGCTGGTGGCCGGGGTGTACGACGTCACCGTCTTCAACCCGTCCGGCACGGAGTCCTCGGTGCTGGCCGACGGCCTCAGCTACGTCGAGGAGCCGGTGGGCGGCGGCACGACCCCGGACCCCGCGCCGGGCACCGAGGACGGGTCCACGCCGGCCCCGGGCACCACGCCGGGCACGGGCGGCGGCTCGTCCGTGGTCACCGCGGTCGGTCCGAACGGCGAGCGGCTCGTCCGGTCGGCGGCCTTCGGCCGGCTGGGCAGCTCGTTCTGGTCGCTGGACTGCAGCACCAGCTGCCGCGGCGTGCTGCTCTGAGCCGCTGAGACGACGCCGCCCCCGACCGGGTACCGGTCGGGGGCGGCTGTCTTGCTAAGCTCTCCAACAGGTCACTGACCTGCCGCGGGTGTAGTTCAATGGTAGAACATCAGCTTCCCAAGCTGACAGTGCGAGTTCGATTCTCGTCACCCGCTCTCTTCCTCCCACCGCCCCTCCGGGGACGGTCCGGCGAGGCCCCCGCGACGCCGGCCGACGCCTCCGCGAAGCTGCTCCGGTGAGCTCCCCACGCCCGACGGTCGCCGTCCGCAGCGCCCCCACCGCCGACCTGTCCGCCACCGAGCTCGACCGGCTGCGGGAGTTCCTGGACACCGCGTTCGGCGGCGAGTTCGGCGACGACGACTGGTCCCACGCGCTCGGCGGCGTGCACGTGCTGGCCACCGTGGACGGCGAGTTCGCCGGCCACGCCGCCGTCGTCGTCCGTCAGCTCATCGCCGGCGGCCGGACGCTGCGGACCGGCTACGTCGAGGCCGTCGCCACCGCGGCACCGATGCGCCGCCGGGGCGTGGGCGCCGCGGTGATGGCCGAGACGGAACGGCTCGTGCGGGGCGGCTTCGAGCTCGGCGCGCTAGCCGCGAGCGAGGACGGCGCCCGGCTGTACACGGCGCGCGGGTGGCTGCCCTGGGCCGGCAGCCTGGCCGCGCTGACCCCGGACGGCGTGGTCGCCACCCCGGACGAGGTGGTCTTCGTGCTGCCCACCCCGGCCACCCCGGCGCCGCTGGACCCCGCCGTCCGGCTGGTGTCCGACTGGCGTCGGGGCGACCTGTGGTGACCCCGGCCCGGAGCGGGTGCCCCGGGCCGGGTCGGCTCAGGCGGCCTTCTTGCCGACCATGCCGTGCGGGTCGATCACGTACTTCTTCGCCGCGCCGGAGTCGAAGTCCTGGTAGCCCTGCGGGGCCTCGTCCAGCGAGATCACCGTGGCGTTGACCGCCTTCGCGATCTGCACCTTGTCGTGCAGGATGGCCTTCATCAGCCCGAGGTTGTAGCGCATCACCGGGCACTGACCGGTGGTGAACGACAGCGACTTCGCCCAGCCGGTGCCCAGGCTCAGCGACAGCGACCCCACCTTGGCCGCCTCGTCGATGCCGCCGGGGTCACCGGTGACGTAGAGCCCCGGGATGCCGATGGCCCCACCGGCCGCGGTGAGCTCCATCAGCGAGTTCAGCACCGTGGCGGGTGCCTCCTTCTTCGCCCCCTCGCCGTGGCCGCGGGCCTCGAAGCCCACCGCGTCGACGGCGGCATCGACCTGCGGCTCGCCGAGGATCTGCTCGATCTGGTCCTGCGGGGAGCCCTTGGAGACGTCGACGGTCTCGCAGCCGAAGCTGCGCGCCTGGGCCAGCCGCTGCTCGACGAGGTCGGCGACGATCACCACCGACGCGCCCAGCAACTGGGCGCCCGCGGCGGCCGCCAGCCCCACCGGGCCGGCCCCGGCGATGTACACCGTCGAGCCGGGCTTCACCCCGGCGGTGACCGCGCCGTGGAAGCCGGTCGGGAAGATGTCCGACAGCATGGTCAGGTCCAGGATCTTCTCCATGGCCTGGTCCTTGTCCGGGAACTTCAGCAGGTTCCAGTCGGCGTAGGGCACCGTCACGTACTCGGCCTGCCCGCCGACCCAGCCGCCCATGTCCACGTACCCGTACGCCGCGCCCGGGCGGGCCGGGTTGACGTTGAGGCAGATCCCGGTCTTGCCCTCCTTGCAGTTGCGACAGCGCCCGCAGGCGATGTTGAACGGCACCGAGCAGAGGTCGCCGACCTCGATGAACTCGACGTCGGAGCCCTTCTCCACGACCTCGCCGAGGATCTCGTGGCCGAGCACCAGGTTCGGCGGCGCCGTCGTCCGGCCGCGGACCATGTGCTGGTCGCTGCCGCAGATGTTGGAGGTGACCACCTTCAGGATCACCCCGTGGTTCAGCTTGCGCCCCACGTTGGCCGGGTTCACCCCCGGCCCGTCCTGCAGTTCCAGCTTCGGGTAGTCGGTGGCGTGCACCTCGACCTTGCCGGGCTCGATGTACGCGACGCCTCTGTTGCCAGCCATCTGGGGCTCCTCGACTCTGGGGAACTCGTCCTGGGTCGTGCACGCTCCGGCACCACCGGCTCAGCCGGCATGCACCAGCGGGCATGCGAGCCGAGTGTGCCCCAGATCACTCGATGGGCACAGCTACCCGAACGGGCAGGGGACGGCGTCCGACGATGCGGACCGCAGCCCGTTGCCCTGAGACCTGGCCCACTCCTACGGTTCCACCGCCCCCTCTCGATCAGGAGCCTGCGATGAAGAAGCTCATCAACGACCCGGCGGACGTCGTCGACGACGCCCTGCGCGGCATGGCCTCGGCCCACCCCGAGCTGCGGATCGACCCCGAGAACCGGGTCGTCTTCCGCGGCGACGCCCCCGTGTCGGGCAAGGTCGGGCTCGTCTCCGGGGGCGGCTCCGGCCACGAGCCGCTGCACGGTGGCTTCGTCGGCCTCGGCATGCTGGACGCCGCCTGCGCCGGCGAGGTGTTCACCTCCCCGGTCCCGGACCAGATGGTCGCGGCGACCAAGGGCGTCGACGCCGGCGCCGGCGTGCTGCACATCGTGAAGAACTACACCGGCGACGTCATGAACTTCGAGATGGCCGCCGAGCTGGTGGCCGCCGAGTCCGGCACCGAGGTGGTCGCCGTCGTCACCGACGACGACGTCGCCGTCCAGGACAGCCTCTACACCGCCGGCCGGCGCGGCGTGGGCGTCACCGTGCTGGTGGAGAAGCTGGCCGGCGCCGCCGCCGAGGAGGGCCGCCCGCTGGCCGAGGTCGCCGAGGTGGCCCGCCGGGTCAACGGGCAGGGCCGCAGCATGGGGATGGCGCTGACCTCCTGCACCGTGCCCGCAGCCGGCAAGCCCACCTTCGACCTGCCCGCCGGGGAGATGGAGCTGGGCGTGGGCATCCACGGCGAGCCCGGCCGCCGCCGGGTGCCGCTCGCCCCGGCCCGGGAGGTCGCCGAGATGCTGCTGGAGCCGGTGCTGGCCGACCTGGACTTCACCGGGGGCGACGGGGTGCTCGCCTTCGTCAACGGGATGGGCGGCACGCCGCTGCTCGAGCTCTACGTGGTCTACGCCGAGGTGCAGGCGGTGCTGGCCAAGGCCGGGGTCACGGTGGCCCGCTCGCTGGTCGGCTCCTACATGACCAGCCTGGAGATGGCCGGCTGCTCGGTGACCCTGCTCAAGGTCGACGACGAGCTGATCCGGCTCTGGGACGCCCCGGTGCGCACGCCCGCGCTGCGGTGGGGGGTCTGAGCGTGGCCGACCTGGACACGGACACCCTCGGGGCCTGGGTGCGCGAGTACGCCCGCGCCGTCACCGAGCACCGCGACGAGCTCACCGAGCTCGACTCGGCCATCGGCGACGCCGACCACGGCACGAACATGCACCGCGGGATGACCGCGGCCGTCGCCGCGCTCGACGCCAGCCCGCCCGCCGACGCCGCCGCGCTGCTGAAGACGGTCGCCATGACCATGATCAGCAAGGTCGGCGGCACCAGCGGCCCGCTGTACGGGACGTTCTTCCTCCGGATGTCCGGCGCCCTGGACGACGGGTCACCGGCCGCCTTCGCCGCCGCGTTCCGGGCCGGGGTCGACGGCGTCGTCGCACGGGGCAAGGCCGAGCTCCGGGACAAGACCATGGTCGACGCGCTGCTCCCGGCGTCCGACGCCCTCAGCGAGGCGGTCGGCGCCGGCCAGGACCTCGACGCGGCGCTGCGCGCGGCCGCGGATGCCGCGGCGAAGGGGCGCGACTCGGTGACGCCGCTGGTCGCCCGCAAGGGCCGGGCGAGCTACCTGGGCGAGCGCAGCGCGGACCACGTCGACCCGGGGGCCGAGTCGTCGGTGCTGCTGGTCGAGGCCGCCGCGGCGACGCTGGGGAGGAGCTGACCGTGGCCGCCGTGGGCATCGTCGTCGTCTCGCACAGCCGGCCGCTGGCCGAGGCCGCGGTCGAGCTGGCCCGGCAGATGCTGCCGAACTCGACCGTGGCCATCGAGGTGGCCGCCGGCACCGACGACGGAGGGCTGGGCACCGACGCCGTCGCCGTCTCCACCGCGATCACCAGTGCGGACACCGGCGACGGCGTGGTGGTGCTGATGGACCTGGGCAGCGCGGTCATGTCGGCCGAGACGGCGCTGGAGCTGCTGGAGGACGACGTCCGGGGGCGGGTGGTGCTCAGCGCCGCCCCGCTGGTCGAGGGCCTGGTCGGTGCCGCGGTGGTCGCCGCCGGCGGCGCGGACCGGGACCGGGTGGCCGCCGAGGCGCTGCGCGGCCTGGCCCCCAAGCAGGCCCACCTGGGCTGACGACGGCCCGGCCCGGCGCCCGGCCGACAGGGGCACAGCCCCCCGACGGTCCGCCGGGTGACGGCGGCCTCGCCGCCGTCCCGGTCGGGCGGTGTGTGCACCGGTCGTGCACGCACCGCCCTACGGGGTCAGACGCGCTCGAGCTCCCGGTCCTCCGTCGGTGCCGCCGGGCCGTCGGCAAGCGCGCTGGGCCACCACACCCGGTCGCCGATCAGGTGCACGGCGGCCGGCACCAGCAGGGTCCGGACGACGAAGGTGTCCAGCAGGACGCCGAAGCCGACCAGGAACCCCAGCTGGATCAGGAGGACGAGCGGGAGCACGGTCAGCGCGCCGAAGGTGGCCGCCAGCACCAGCCCGGCGCTGGTGATGACGCCGCCGGTGACCGCGAGCGCCCGCAGCACGCCGTCCCTCGCCCCGTGCCGGACGGACTCCTCCCGGGCCCGGGTCATCAGGAAGATGTTGTAGTCGATCCCCAGGGCGACGAGGAACACGAACCCGATGAGCAGGATCTGCGGATCGCTGCCCGGGAACTGGAACAGGTGCTCGAACACCAACGCGCTGACGCCGACGGTCGCCGCGGTGCTCAGCGCGACGGTGAGGACCAGCAGCAGCGGGGCGACGATCGAGCGGAGCAGCAGCGCCAGCACGACGGTGATCACCAGCAGCACCAGGGGCACGATCACCGCCAGGTCGCGGGCGGCGGTCTCCTGGGTGTCCAGGTCACTGGCCGTGGAGCCGCCGACGAGGGCGTCGGCGTCCACGTCGCCCACCGCGTTGCGGAGCTGCGCCACGGTGTCCTGCGCGGCCTCGCTGTCAGGGGCGTCGGCGAGCGTGGCGTCGATCCGGACCAGTCCGTCCGCCACCAACGGCTCGTCGCCCGGCCCCGGTCGGCCCTGGCCGCTGTAGGGGGCGACGGCGGCGACGCCGTCCACCTCGGACGCCGCAGCGGCGACGTCCTGCCAGCCGTCGGCCGGCGTGATGATCACCGCCGGGCTGGCGGAGCCGGCCTCGTAGTGGCGGGCCAGGGCCTCCTGGCCCGCGCCGGACTCCGAGCCACCGCGCACCGCCTCGGACAGCGGGATCCCGTCGGCGTCGAACGTGGGCACGAACAGCGCGAGCGCGACGAGCGCGCCGGCGCTGCCGAGCAGGTACCGGCCGGGACGGCGGCCGACGGAGGTCGCCACCCGCTCCCAGCCCTTCCCGTGGGCGTGCTCCTCGCCGTGCTCGGGCCGGAACGGCCAGAACGCCGCGCGCCCGAACAGCACCAGCACCGCCGGCAGGAAGGTGAGCGCAGCCAGCATGGCGAAGACGATGCACACCGCGGAGATCGGACCGAGGCTGCGGTTGGAGCCCAGGTCGGAGAAGAGCAGGCAGAGGACGCCGAGGACCACCGTCCCGCCCGAGGCGAGGATCGGCTCCCACGACTGCCGGAGCGCCACCCGCATGGCGGTGTACTTGGACTCCTCGCGCCGCAGCTCCTCGCGGTAGCGGGCGACCAGCAGCAGGCCGTAGTCGGTGGCCGCACCCACGACGAGGATCGAGGCGATGCCCTGACTCTGGCCGTTCACCGTGATCCAGCCCTGCTCGGCCAGGAAGTACGCCACCGCGAGCGAGACGACCAGCGCCATGGCGGCGGTGCCGATGACCAGCAGCGGGAGCAGGGGGCTGCGGTAGACGACCAGCAGGATCAGCACGACGACACCGAACGCCGCGACCAGCAGCAGCCCGTCGATGCCCTCGAAGCCCGCGGCGAAGTCGGAGAAAACGGCGCCGGGGCCGGTCACGTAGGCAGTGGTGCCGTCGATGCCCGGGAGCGCCCGCAGCTCGCCGATGACCTCGCCCAGCGTCTCGCCCAGGTCCGGGTCGAAGGGCAGGACCGCCTGCACCGCCTCGCCATCCTCCGACGGGATCGCCGGCGACGGCTCGCCCACGAGCGCGCCGGCGTCCTCGGCGACGGCGGCCGCCTCGTCGACCCGCTCCTGGGCCTCGGCCAGCGCCGCGGGGCCCAAGGCGCCGTCCCCGCTCTCCCAGAGCAGGACCACCGGCAGGGTGCGCTCGGTGCGGAACTGCTGCTGCAGCTCGGTCACCCGGGTGGACTCCGCGCTGTCGGGCAGGAAGGCGGCGGAGTCGTTCTCCGACACCTCGGCCAGCTGTCCGCCGAACGAGCCCAGCGACCCGGCGAGGCCCAGCCAGGCCACGGCGACCAGTGCGGGGATCAGCCAGCGGAGGAGGTGGGTACGGTGAGCCATGGTGATCCTTCGGTGGTCGATAGTCTCGATCGTCGAGATAATAGGACAGGATCCGGCCGAACGCGAACGGAGGCAGCGGTGTCCGAGGACGACGTGCGTGTGCGACAGGAGCTGGCACTCCTCCTTCGCCGGCTGACCGTCGAACTGGATGCAGTCGGGCAGCGGTTCGCCCAGCGGCACGGGCTCAACCGCACGGACGTGCGGGCGCTGGTGGCGATCATGGACGCCGCCCGGCGCGGCGAGGAGCTCACCGCCGGGCGGCTGGGCGAGGCCGTGGAGCTGCGCTCGGCCTCGGTGACGGCGCTGGTGGACCGGCTGGAGAAGGTCGGCCACGTGCGCCGGTCGCGGGACACCGAGGACCGCCGGCGGGTCGTGCTGCAGATGTCGGACTCGGCGATGGCGGCGGGCGCGGAGCACTTCGGCGGGCTCGCCCGTGACCTCACCGCCGCGATGGAGGGCTACACGCCCGAGGAGCTCGCCGTCGTCCGCCGGTTCCTCACCGAGATGACCGACGTGATCGTCGAGCACGCCCGCACGACGGAGCCCCTCGACGAGTAGGGCGGCCGGGCCGGGTGGGGCTAGGCCGGCAGCAGGAGGGCGGCGTAGAGGGTCAGGCCGGGGCCGAAGGCCATCGCGACCACCGGGCCGTCTACGTCGCCGAGCTCGTCGATCACCAGCAGCACCGTCGCCGAGGAGCAGTTGCCGTGCTCCGCGAGCACCCGGCGCGAGGCGGCCATCTGCTCCTCGGTGAGCCCGAGCTCGTCCCGGACGACGTCCAGGATGCGCGGCCCGCCCGGGTGCACCGCCCAGCCCGCGACGTCCTCGACCCGGAGGCCGGCCTCGGTGAGCAGCTCCTCGACCACGCCGGCCACGTGCCGGGCCAGGACGTCGGGCACGCGGGGGGACAGGCCCATCCGGAAACCGAGGTCGGTGACGTCCCAGGTCATGTGGTCGGCGGTGGCGTGGTCGGTGCGCGCGACCATCCCCGCGACCCGCCGGCCCCGGCGTGCGGCGGGCTCGACGACGACCGCGGCGGCGGCGTCGCTGAACAGCGCGTGGGTGACGACCTGCTCCAGGTCGGCGACGGCCGGCTGCACGTGCAGGCTGGTCAGCTCCAGGCACAGCAGCACCGCCGGCCGGGACCGTGCGGTGACGAAGTCGCTGACCGCGGCCAGCCCGGGGAGCGCCGCGTAACAGCCCATGTGGCCGACGAGCAGCCGCTGCAGCCCGAGCGGCATGCCCAGGTCGCTGGAGAGCCGGATGTCCAGGCCCGGGGTGGCGTACCCGGTGCAGGTCGCGACGGCGAACTGACCGACGTCCCCGGGGGCCAGGCCGGCGGCGTCCAGGGCTGTGGCGACGGCCTGCTTGCCCAGCGGCAGACCCTCCGTGACGTAACGCTCCATGCGGGCCCCGGTGCCCCACTGCGACACGTCCTCGTCGACGGGGTTGACCACCGCGTGCCGGCTGTGCACGCCCGCGCCACGGAACACCCGCTCGGCGGCCCGCAGCCCGGCGTACTTCTCGGCGAAGTAGCCGTCCCAGACCTCGCCCTGCTCGTACCGCGCCGGCAGCGCCCGGCCCGAACCGGTGATGACGGCGGCGGTCACCAGGCCGTTCCCGGCGCGTCGGGGGTGGCGGGCACGCGGACGCTCATGCCTCGACCGTACGTGCGGAGCCCGGCGCCCGCCGCTCGGCCACCGGCTCCCGCCGCTTGGTCGCCCAGCCGGCGAAGAGGATCCCGGTCCACGGCATGGTGCGCATCCGCACGGTGTCCCGCCGTCTCCGCCGCCAGGCGACCAGGTCGCGCACCGACGGGCGCAGGCCCACCAGCTTCAGGTCCAGGCCCAGCTGCTCGGCCGTGGCGAGCAGCTCCCCGCGGTGGACGAACAGCGCCGGGTCGTGGATGCCCGGCGGCGGCCCGCCGGGCAGCCGCTCGGCGATCCGGACCGCCACCAGCGGGGCGAGCCGGGTGGCCGCGATCGAGTCGATGACCAGGAGCCCCCCGGGCTTGAGCAGCCGGGCGCTCTCGGCGAGCACCTGCCCGGGCTCCCCGACGTGCTCGAGGATCTCCCCCGCGGTCACGACGTCGGCGCACCCGTCGGCGAGCGGAACGGCCAGCACCGACCCGCGCACCGCCTGCACCCCGTGCCGGCGGGCGACCTCCAGCCCGGCCAGGCCGATGTCGACGCCGACGTGCCGGTAGCCCAGCCGCTCCACGTGCGGGGCCATCAGGCCACCGCCGCAGGCCAGGTCGACCAGGACGGCGCCGGGCGAGGACGCCGGGGGCACGTGGCCGGCTCGCGAGGCGGCGATCCAGTGGAGCATCGCGAAGCCCCCGTGCGGGTCCCACCAGTGGCCGGACAGCTGGTCGTACTGCGCCGGGTCGTTGCGCTGCACGCCGGGGACGCTACTTGCCCTTGAGCGGGTCGTGGCCCCAGTTCATCAGGCTGTACCGCCAGCGGGAGGTCTCGACGTCCTCCTTGGCCGGCTCCTGCGCCAGGTGACGCTGCACGTAGCCGTGCACCTTGCGCATGTGCGCCAGGTCGTCGTCGGTGAGGTCGGCCTTCTTGGTGTGCAGCAACTGCACGATCCGCCGGCCCGACTCGTGGCCGGTGGACTCGTCCGACCCGCCGCTCTTCTGCCCGACCGACTGCGACTCCTCGGTGGCCAGCCACTCCTCCAGCTCGCCGGCGGTCATGTTCACCGCCTCGCCGAACTCGCGGCGGACGGTGTCGGCCTCCTCGGCCTGGCGCTCGGTCATGGGGCGGTCTCCCGGGTGTTGATCGACTGCGCCTGCGGTACCGCAGGCGGGTGGCCGGGAAACGGATCGACGCGGAACGGGCCGACGCCGAGCGGACCGCCCAGGCCCGCGGCGAGACGCCCGACCAGGTGCTGGACCGCAACGTCAACGAGGTGCTGCAGGAGATCCGGGTGGCGATCACCGCCGTCCAGGTGCTGTTCGCCTTCCTGCTGACCCTGCCCTTCCAGTCCCGCTTCGCCGACCTGGGCACCTTCGGGACGACGGTCTACGCGATCACGATGACCAGCACCGCCCTGGCCACGGTGGTGCTCATCGCCCCCGTCTCCTTCCACCGGATGCTGTTCCGGCGGCGGCAGAAGGCGGCGATCGTCCAGTTCGCCGACCGGTGCCTGATGGTCGGGCTCACCCTGCTCCTGACCGCCGTCGTCAGCGCGGTGCTGCTGGTGCTGGACGTGGTGCTCGGCCGGTGGCCGGCGGTCGCGGTGTGCACCGCGATCAGCCTCGTCGGGCTGGTCACCTGGTACCTGCTGCCGCTGCGCCGGCGGGAGGAACCGCCCTCCTAGGCTGGCCGGGTGGTGATCACCGGGAGCACACCGTGTCCGTGACCGTGGTGGGGAGCCTCAACGAGGACGTCGTGGTGACCGTCGACCGGCTGCCCGGCCGCGGGGAGACCGTCATCGGCTCGGCAGTCGCGGTCCTGCCCGGGGGCAAGGGCGCCAACCAGGCCGCCGCGGCCGGTCGGCTGGGCACCGGGGTGCACATGGTCGGCCGGGTCGGCGCCGACCCGGCGGCCGGCCGGCAGCTCGCCGCGCTCGCCGACGCACGGGTCAACGTCGGGCGGGTGCAGCGCACGGAGGGCACGCCCACCGGGACGGCGACGATCCCGGTCGAGGCGGACGGCGGGGAGAACCTGATCGTGGTGGTGCCCGGCGCCAACGCCGAGCTGACCCCGGCGGACGTCGACGTGGAGTCGGTGCACCGTGCGGGCGTGCTGCTGCTCCAGCTGGAGACGCCGCTGGACACGGTGCGCGCCGCGGCCGCCGCGACCCGGGGCACCGTCGTGCTGAACCCCGCGCCGTCGCAGCCGCTGCCGGCCGACCTGCTGGCCCGGGTCGACGTCCTGGTGCCCAACGAGCACGAGCTGCGCCAGCTGGCCGACGCGCCCGCCGGCGAGCTCTCCCCCGCCGAGCTCGCGGAGCTGGCCCGCGGCCTGGGTGCGCGGTCGACGGTGGTCACCCTCGGCGCGCGCGGCGCGCTCGTGGTCCCGGCGGACGGGCCGGCGCACGTGCAGGGGCCACCGCCGGTCCGGCCGGTGGACACCACCGGCGCCGGCGACTGCTTCTGCGGCGCACTGAGCAGCGCACTGGACCGGGGCGAGACGCTGGCCGACGCGGTCCGCTACGCGGTCACGGCGGCGGCGCTGTCGACGACCGGCGCGGGCGCGCGCGGTGCGCTGCCGGACGACGACGAGGTGCAGGCCCTGCTCGCCCGGACCCCCGCGGCGACGCCGGTCGGCTGATGGTTGCACCGTGCCGGGCGGGGGCACGGGGGCGGGCATGACCGAGAGCAACGGACGCACCCCGCACCCCGAAGAGCCCGCCGAGGGCGACGCCCCCGCCGACCAGGACGAGAACGGGCGCACGCCGCACCCCGAGCAGCCGGCCGAGGGCAGCGACCCCGCGGCGGGCGTGGACCCGGAGAACCGGGTCACCGGGACCTGACGCCCCCGCCGTTCCGCGCCGGCCCGGTCCGGTCCGGCGGCGGTGCGCGCCGCGTCTGCGGCTCGGACTCCGGCTCGGTCGGCGTCCCCGGCTCGGGCTCCGGCGCGCTCGGCGTCCCCGGCTCGGGCTCCGGCGCGCTCGGCGTCCCGGGCTCGGGCTCCGGCGCAGTCGGCGTCCCGGGCGGTGTCTCCGGCGCCGGTGCACCGGGCCGGGGCGCCGGCCTCCGTGGGGGGCGGCGCGGTGGGGCTGTCGGCGGACGGACCGGGGTACGGCCGGGCTGGATCGGCACGGCGGGACGGTAACCCCGGGGCGGCGTCGCGCCCGGTGGGAACGGTGTGAGGGCAGTGACGTCGACGCGGGCGCACGGCTGGGGTGATACTGATTGTGACGACCATTCCCAGTAGCTGCTCCAGTGAGGACCTCCCGTGCGCCGCCTCGACCTGTATCGCCGTCCCGCGCTCACCGCCCTGGCCGCCACCGCCACGCTGACCCTGGCCGCGTGCGGGGGGTCCACCAGCGCCGGGACGACCACCAGCGAGGCCGATGCGGCGAGCTGCCCGGGCGAGGTGGTCGACGTCGTCGTCTCGGTGAGCCAGTGGGGCGAGATCGTCGAGCAGCTGGGCGGCGACTGCGCGAACGTCACCACCGTGCTCGCCTCCTCGGCCGTCGACCCGCACGACTACGAGCCGACGACCGCGGACATCGCCGCGTTCTCCGACGCCGACCTGGCCGTGCTCAACGGGGCCGACTACGACCACTGGGCGGCCGACGCCGTCGCCACCGCCGGCTCCGACCCCGCCGTCGTCGAGGCGGCCGAGGTGGTCAGCATCGAGGAGGAGGCGCACGCCGAGGGCGAGGAAGAGCACGCCGAGGGCGAGGAGGGGCACGGCCACGGCGGGGTCAACCCGCACCTGTGGTACTCCCCGGAGTACGTCCAGACCGTCGCCGCCGCGGTGACCGAGCAGCTCAGCGAGCTCTCGCCCGACGCCGCCGACCACTTCGCCGAGCGGGCCGAGGCCTGGGAGAGCGACCTGCAGCCCTACCTGGACGAGCTGGAGTCGCTGCGGTCCGCCGCCGCCGGGCGCTCGTACGCCGCCACGGAGAGCGTGTTCCAGTACACCGCCGAGGCGGCCGGCCTGACCGACGCCACCCCCGAGGGCTACCGCGACGCCGCCAGCAACGAGACCGACCCCGCCCCCGGTGACGTCGCCGCCTTCGAGACGGCGCTGACCGACGGCGAGGTCGACGTCCTGGTGTACAACTCTCAGACGGAGGGCAGCGTCCCCGAGCAGCTGCGTGCCGCGGCGGAGGCGGCCGGTGTGCCGGTCGTCGAGGTCACCGAGTCGGCGCCGGACGGGGAGTCGTCCTTCGTGTCCTGGCAGCTCTCCCAGCTGCAGCAGCTGTCGAACGCACTCGGTGGGGGTCAGTGACGGACGTCCCGACGGCCGACCGGCTCGCCGCACAGCCACCGGCGCTCGTCCTCGACGACGTCTCGGTGGTCCGCGGCGGCCGGGTGGTCTGGTCGCAGGGCACGCTCACCGTGCCCACCGGCGCCGTGGTCGGGGTCATCGGCCCCAACGGCGCCGGGAAGACCACGTTGTTCCAGCTCCTCCTCGGCATGCTGCCCCCGGCCAGTGGGCGGGTCGAGGTGCTGGGCCGCACCCCCAGCCGCGGTGACCGCCGGATCGGCTACGTGCCGCAGAACTACACCGCAGCGCTCGGTGAGACGGTGCGCGCCCGCGACCTGGTGATGCTCGGTGTCACCGGCGGCCGCTTCGGGCTGCGCCGCGCCTCGGCCACCGAACGGGCCCGGGTGGACGAGGCGCTGCGCCGGGTCGGCGCGCAGGACTACGCCGACCGCCGGATGTCCGAGCTCTCCGGCGGCCAGCAGCAGCGGGTCGCCATCGCCCAGGCGATCGTCGACGACGCCGAGCTGCTGCTGCTCGACGAGCCGCTGGCCAACCTCGACCTGCGCAACCAGCACGAGGTGGTCCGGCTGCTCGGTGAGCTCACCCGCGAGCGCGGGGTCACGGTGCTGATCGTGGCGCACGACCTCAACCCGCTGCTGCCGGTGCTCACCGACGCCGTCTACCTGCTCGACGGCCACCCGCACCACGACCCCATCGACGCCGTCGTCACCGAGGACCTGCTCACCCACCTGTACGGCACCCCGGTCCGGGTGGTGCGCACCGCGCAGGGCGATCTCTTCACCCGGGGCGGTTGAGCCGTGGTCACCTTCCAGGAGAACTGGCTGCAGGTGCTGCAGACCACGTTCATGCAGCACGCCCTCCTCGGCGGCTCGATGGTCGCGCTGGCCGCGGGCCTGATGGGCTGGTTCGTCGTCACCCGGCAGAACGCCTTCGCCGCCCACGCCCTGGCCCACATCGGTTTCCCGGGCGCGACCGGCGCCATCCTGATCGGCGCACCGGTGACCCTGGGCCTGGCCGTGTTCTGCGTCGGCGGCGGGCTGCTGATCGGCGTCTTCGGCAAGCGGGTGGCCGACCGGGAGGTGGCCACCGGCACGATCCTCGCCTTCGCCACCGGCCTCGGCGTGCTGTTCGCCTCGCTGGCCACGGCCAACGCCAGCGCCACCACCACCGTGCTGTTCGGCAACCTGCTGGCCATCTCCACCGACCAGCTGTGGGTCTTCGGCGGGTTCACCCTGCTCGTGGTCGGCGTGCTCGCGGTCATCGCCCGGCCCCTCGTCTTCGCCTCCGTGGACCCGACCGTGGCCGAGGCGCGGGGGATCCCGGTCCGGGCCCTGGGGGTGGCCTTCGTCGTCCTGCTCGCGCTGACCATCACGATGGCCGTGCAGGTGGTCGGCACGCTGCTGCTGTTCGCGCTCGTGGTGACGCCGGCCGCGGCGGCGCTGCGGATCACCGCCCGGCCCGGGCTGGTGGCCGCGATCGCCGTGGCCATCGCCCTGGGCAGCGTGTGGTTCGGCCTGGTGCTCTCGGCGATGGTCAACCTGCCGCCGAGCTTCTTCGTCACCACGCTCGCCGTGCTCAGCTGGGCGGTCACCCTGCCCTTCTCCCGGGCCCGGGCGCCGCGGGAGACCACCAGCCCGGTGCTGGACGTGTCGGGACTGGTCCCCGACCGGGCCGGGTGACCGACGTCTCCGTGCGCCACCCGTCCGGGGGTGTTCCCACGCCCGTCCGGTGGGGAAGGTGGAGGGCATGCACGACGACGACCGGCAGCCGGACGAGACGACCACCCACGACGACCAGCAGACGCCGCACCAGGCGGTCGTCCGGATGCTGGCCAACCCCCGGCGGACCCGCCGCGCCTGACCGGGGCTCCTCGCGGAGAGTCACAGGAGTCTCACGGTCCCCCGCCGTCGCTGACCGCCCCTCCCGCCCCGGACGTGCTGGTCAGGGGCCTGCCCGCCCCGGCGTGCCGCGAACCGCTCCGTCACGATGTGCTGCACGATCGGACCGTGACCGCCGCAGCCCTCTCCCTCCACGCACCTGAGGACGGCGCCATGCCGGCCCGTCGTTCCCGCGCGGAGCGGCAGGAGATCGTCCTGGACACCGCCGAGCGTCTCTTCTCGGCGCGCAGTTCCCGCAGCGTGGGGATGGACGAGCTGGTCCGGGAGACCGGCCTGGGCAAGATGACGGTCTACCGGCTCTTCAAGAGCAAGGACGACCTGGTCGGCGCCTACCTCTCGCGCAAGGCCGCCACCGTCCTGGCCTCCATCGACGCCGAGCTGGACGAGCACCGGGACGACCCGCGTGCCGCCCTCCTCTCGGTGGTCGACGCCGTCGAGTCCGACGTCACCAGCGTCGGTTTCCGCGGCTGCCCCTTCACCAACGTCAGCAGCGAGTACGACGACCCCCAGCACCCCGCCCGCAGCGCGGCCGCCGACTACAAGTTCGAGCTGCACTCCCGGCTCGAGGGCCTGGCCGACCAGCTGATCCCCGGCGGCGGCGACGACCTCGCCGCGCAGGTCCACCTGATCATCGACGGGATGTACCTCTCCGGCGGCCTGCTCGGTCCCGACGGGCCCGCCTCGCACGGCCGCCGGCTGGCCGAGCAGCTCATCGACGCCGCCGTCGCCGCCTGAACCCGCCGCGCCGCGCCGCGGCGGGGTGGACGGGACAGACTGGTCCCATGACCGACCGCTCGCGTCCGGACCTGGACGACGCCACCGTCGCCGCCCTCGGCAAGCTCTCGGAGTCCCTGGAGACCGTCGAGCAGGCCCGCGGCCTGCTGTACGGCTTCCACCAGCTGACCGGCAAGGCCGACCTCCTCCTGCAGGACGCCGTGGCCGGCCTCCGCGACGCCGGGCACACGAAGCTGGCCGACGACCTCGACCGGGACCTCGTCGGCCGCAACGTGATCGCCGACCGGTGGACCTTCCAGGTCGTCGAGGACTACGACGCGAACTACTGGTCCACGTTCCGCGCCCTCGACCAGCGCGCCCGCGACGAGCTCGCCGACGGTGAGCGGCACGTCTTCGAGGCCCGGATGAAGCAGCGGGAGCGGACCGCCGGCCACCCCCGCCACGAGGCCGGCCCGGTCCTGGACGACTGACCCGCCCGGCTCGCCCGCGGGGCCGGGGCGCACGAGACTCGGCGCATGACCAGCGCACCGCAGGAGCCGCAGGACGACCGGGACGTCGAGCCGCTGGGCGGCGCCGCCTCCCCGACGCGTGGCGACGACGACGCCGACGGCATGGCCGGCCCCGTCTACCCGCCCCCGGAGACCGAGCCCGACGCCCACCGCGGGACCTGACCCGGCGCTGCGCACCCGACGACCACCGCGCCGGCGGGGCGACCCGCCGGCGCGGTGGGGCGTGCCGTCCCCTGGTCGTCGGACCACCTCGGCGTCTCGAGCACCGGCCCCTCCCTCCGCGGCGTGGGGCCGGGCCGGCCGGCGGTGCATGCGGCCCGGGGATCGCGGGCATGGGCGGGGGACCGACGTCCACGCGAGGAGACCGCGATGAGCGAGACCGGCGGCAGCGGCCGCATCCAGCAGGACGTGCCCACGGCGTCCGGGACGGGCGACAACAGCGACCTGGGCACCGGCGCCGAGGACACGGAGGAGACCGGCACCCGCGACGGCGTCCCGCTGACCCGGGACGCCGCGCTGGAACGCGACGCGGACAGCGACGACCTCCAGCCGGAGCGCACCTCCACCGAGCCCTCCCTGGCGCAGCGCGCCGACCCGTCCTGAACCCCTGACCGAGAGGCACCCCATGACCGAACCCACCAGCAGCGGCTACCACGACTCCCCCGCCACCTCCGACCCCGAGGGCGACCTGGTCGACGGCACCCCCGGTCACGACCGCGGGGACGGCGGGGAGAAGGACACCGTCCTGCTCACCGACGACGACGCCCAGCGCGAGGACTCGGTCGCCCGCCCCGGCAACGACTGAGCAAGGACCCGCCCTCCCCGCGCCTGGGCGGGGCCGTAGGGGCTAGATCCAGCCGTGCCGGCGCGCTGCCTCCACGGCGGCGTGCCGGTTCGGTGCCCCGAGCTTCGCCGACGCCGCGGACAGGTGGTTGCGCACCGTCCCCGGCGACAGGTGCGCCCGGACGGCGATCTCCTCCACCGGCGCACCCCCGGCGGCCAGCTCCAGGACGTCGGCCTCGCGCGGGGTCAACGGGCTGTCCCCGGCGCTGATCGCCTCTGCGGCCAGCTCGGGGTCGACGTAGCGCCCGCCCCGGTGCACGGTGCGCACCACGTCGCTGAGCACCGCCGCGCTCACCGTCTTGGGCAGGAAGCCCCGGACGCCGGCCTCCAGCGCCCGCTTGAGGTGCCCCGGCCGGCCGTGACCGGTGACGATGACCAGCCCGCACCCGGGCAGCAGCGTGGCGAGCTCGCCGGCCACGCTGATCCCGTCCCGGTCGGGCATCTGCAGGTCCAGGACGGCGACGTCCGGGGTGTACGCCCGGGCCATCGCGAGCGCCTCGGCGCCGGAGGAGGCCTGGGCGACCACCTCGAGGTCGTCCTCCAGGCCCAACAGCGCGGCGAAGGCGGAGCGGACCAGGTTCTCGTCGTCGGCGAGCAGCAGCCGGATCACGCCGGGACCCCGGTGGGCAGCGTGGCGGTCAGGGTGAACCGGTCGCCGTCCCGGCCGGCCTCCAGCGTCCCGCCGGCGGCGCTCAGCCGCTCGCGCAGGCCGGTGAGCCCGTTGCCCGTGCCCGGCTCGCCGGTGACCCCGTCGTTGCCCACCGTCAAGCGCACCTCCCCGTCCGTCTCGTCCAGCGCGATCGTGCACTCACCGGCCTCGCTGTGCCGCAGCACGTTGGTGACCGCCTCGCGCACCACCCAGCCCAGCGCCGCCTGCACCGGCTCGGGCAACGCGCCGGCGCCGTCCTCGCCGCGCACCGTGACCGTCGCGCCGGCCGCGCGCAGCACCGAGCGTGCGCCGGCCAGCTCGCCGGTGAGGTCGGTGCTGCGGTAGCCCCGGACCACCTCGCGGACCTCCCGCAGCGACTCCTCGGCGATCCGGCTGATGTCGGCGACCTCGTCGGCCGCCTCCGGCCGGGACCGGCGCACGAGCTCCCCGGCCAGCTGGCTCTTCACCGCGATCGCGGAGAGGTTGCGGCCCATGACGTCGTGCAGGTCGCGGGAGAACCGCAGCCGCTCCTCCGCGACCGCGAGCTGCAGCTGCACGCCGCGGGTGCGCTCCATCTCCAGCACCACGTCGAGCACCCACACGGAGAACCGGAAGGCCAGGGCGACGGCGTAGACCGTCAGGCCGAGCACGGCGGCCAGCGCGGCTGACGGACCCAGCGGGGCCCCCTCGACGAGCGCTGCGACACCGCCCAGTGCGCCGATCACCGCGGCCGGGGCCGCGAGCCAACGGGTGGCCCAGACCGTCGAGCAGGCGGTGAGGACCATGCCCAGGGACAGCGCCAGCGACCACGGCGCCCCTTCGGTGTACTCCCCGTCGCCTGCGCACGCCCAGAGCCCCGCCGCTCCGGTGGCCAGGGCGGCGCCGAAGGCGGCCACGACGAGGACCGGCGACACTGCCCGACCGACCCGGTGGGCCTCCAGTCCGCGGGCGGCCAGCACGACGGCGAGGACGGTGGTGACCGCCGTGCCGACGAGGAAGGCGACGACCGCGGCCCGGGAGACCACCTCGGCCACCGAGCCCAGGACGGCGAAGGTGAACAGCGGCAGGCCGGCGCCGATCCAGCCGTAGAAGGACCACCGCGTGTACAGGTCGATCCGCTGGGGCGCCGTCCGGCTGACCCACCAGCGCGAGACGGTCGGCACGGCGGTCATGCTGCCGTACCGGCCGATCCGCGCGGTGCTCACCGGCGCGGGGCTCACCGGCGGGGGGCTCACCGGCGGGGGGGCTCACCGGCGGGGGGCCCACCGGAACCCCCGGGCGGCGGCCACCGTCCCGATCAGCAGCCAGCCGGCCAGCACGGCCAGCGGCAGCGGCGCGGCAGCCCAGGCGCCCGCGGCGTCCACGCGGTCGCCGTCCCAGGTGACGCCGGCCAGCCCGAGCTGCAGCAGTTCGACCACCGGGGTGACCGGCATCAGCCGGGCCACCAGGGCGACCGGCTCGGGGAAGACGCTGAGCGGGGTGAGCAGGCCGGACAGCGCCGAGGTCGCGACGACCAGCGGCAAGGTGGTGACCTGGGCGCTCTCGGCCGACCGGGTGAAGCTCGTGCTCGCCGCCGCGAGCACGGCCATCAGCACGGCACCGCCGAGCAGCGCGACCACCGGCAGCAGGTACTCCACCGGCGCGCTCCACTCCCCCAGCACCACGACGCCGACGACGACCAGGACGATCTGGCCGAGCGCGACCAGCAGGGTCGGGACGGCGGTGCCCAGCAGCACCTCCAGCCCGGTCAGCTCGCCGGTGCGCATGCGCTGCAGCACCAGCTCCTCACGCCGGGCCACGAAGGTGATCACCAGGTTGTAGTAGGTGACGAAGACCAGGGTCACGCCGACGGCGGCGACCAGCAGCTGCGGCCCCAGCGGCAGCTCGCCGTCGATGCCGAGCGCCGGCACCGCGGCCACCAGGAGCAGCGGCAGCAGGCCCGAGTTGACCACGGCGGTCCGGTTGCGCAGGAACAGCCGCAGCTCGCCGCCGGCCAGGGCGGCGACGCGGCGCAGCCGGCTCGGGGCTGTCGAGGTGGGCGGGGCAGGGGCGTGGGTGGTGGTCATGGCGGGGGTCCTCTCGGCTGGATGGGTCACGCGGACGGGGTGCGGGCCTCGGCGGCCACGGCGAGGAAGGCCTGCTCCAGCGAGGCGGCGCGGGCGTCCAGGGCCCGGAGGACGACGTGGTGCGCCGCCGCCCAGGCGAGCAGCTCACCCAGCACCGGCTGCAGCGCGCGGGTGTGCCACTCGACCCGCGGACGCTGCGCGACCACCTGCACCCCGGCCACCTGTGGCAGCGCGGGCGCGTCCTCGTCGAGGGTGAAGCGGATGGTGGCCGGCTGGGTCTCGGCGATCTCCTCCTTCGTGCCCGAGAGCACGATCTGCCCGGCCCGCAGCACGGCCACCCGGTCGGCGAGCTCCTCGGCCTCCTCCAGGTGGTGGGTGGTGAGCACCACGGCGGCACCGTCGGCGACCAGGCCGCGGACCAGCCCCCACACCTGTCGCCGGCTCTCCGGGTCCAGGCCGGTCGTCGGCTCGTCCAGCACCACGACGCGGGGCCGGCCCAGCAGGGCCAGCGCGAGGTCCAGCCGCCGACGCTCGCCGCCGGAGAGGCTGCGCACCCGGACGTCGGCCCGGTGGGCCAGCTGGACCTGCGCCAGCGCCTCGGGCACCGGCCGCGGGTCGGTCAGGGTGCCGGCCCAGATCTGCAGGGTCTCGGCCACGGTGAGGTCGCCGGGCAGGCCGCTGGACTGCAGCAGCACGCCCAGGTGCGGCCGCACCCGGGTCCGCTCGCGCACCGGGTCGGCGCCGAGCACCCGCACGGTGCCGCCGCCGGCCGGCGCGAGCCCCTCGAGCACCTCCAGCGCCGAGGTCTTGCCGGCCCCGTTGACGCCGAGCAGGGCGAAGACCTCACCCGGCTGGACCTCGAAGGAGATGCCCCGCACCGCCTCGAAGTCGCCGTAGCTGCGCCGCAGGTCGCGGACCTCGATCGCCGGAGCGGCCTCGACGGTCGCGGATGGGAGCACGGACGGGGCGCTGGGGTGCACGGTCGACCTCCTCGGTGCGCCGCCGGCCGCCGTCGGGCCGGTCTGTCGGACGCACCCTCACGGTGCCGCCGGTCAACGGCCGGCACAGGTGCCTGGGTGCACGACTTCTCCCCGCGGGTGCACGGACGGGCGGTGACAGGTGTCAGGGGTCGGCGGTGCGCGCGCCTACCCTGGGCCGGTGCTCCCGCTGCTCGTCCCCGCGCCGGTGGTGCTGCCGGAGGCGGGGTGGACGGCCCGGGCCGCGGCCCACCAGCGGCGGATGGACGTCTGGCTGGACCCCCACCAGCAGCGGCGCCGCACCGGTGTCGCCCACCCGGTGCTGGACTTCCTCTTCACCTACTACTCCGAGACGCCGGGCCGGTTGCGCCGGTGGCACCCCGGGGTCGGCGTCGTCCTGACCGGTGCAGCCGCCACGGAGCGGGCGAGCTGGCCGTTCCACGCCGAGGTCGAGGTCCGGGACGCCGCGGGCGAGCGGGTGCGCGGGGTCGGGCTGGACGTGCCGGCGTTCCTGGCCAAGCGGCGGACGTCGGTCGGCTGGATCGAGGGGCTGCTCCGCGGCACCGCCGGCCGCCCGGGCCAGTTCGGCTGCTTCGGGATGCACGAGTGGGCGATGCTCTACCGCCCCGAGGACGGCGAGGTGCGCCACCCGCTGCCGCTGCGGCTGGGGCAAGCCGGCACCGACGCCGTCGTCGAGTCCCACCGGGTGCAGTGCAGCCACATCGACGCGTTCCGGTTCTTCACCCGCGCCGCCGAGCCGCGCAACACCCTCCGGCCCACCCGGGACACCCAGCAGCAGCTGGAGCAGCCGGGCTGCCTGCACGCCACGATGGACCTCTACAAGTGGGCCTACAAGCTCAGCCCGGCGGTGCCCGGGGAGCTGCTGGCCGACTGCTTCGCCCTCGCCGCCGACGTCCGCGAGCTGGACATGCGCGCCTCGCCCTACGACCTGACCGGCCACGGGTACGCCCCGGTGGCGGTGGAGACGCCGGAGGGCAAGGCCGAGTACGGCGCCGCCCAGCGCGCGTTCGCCGACCGCGGGGCGGTGCTGCGGGATCGGCTGCTGGCGGTGTGCCGGGAGCTGCTGGCGCCGGCCTGACGTCGTACGGTCGAGGGCGTGACCTCCACCCGCACCGACCGCTGGCTGCACCTGGACGGGACGACGAACACCCGTGACCTGGGCGGGCTGCCCACCACTGACGGCGGGACGACGCAGTTCGGGCGGGTCCTGCGCAGCGACAACCTGCAGACCCTCAGCGAGGCCGACGTCGCCGCGCTGGTGGAGGAGGTGGGGCTGACCGAGGTCGTCGACCTGCGGACCACCGCCGAGATCCTGCTGGAGGGCCGCAGCCCGCTGCGGGACGTCGACGCGGTCACGCACCGGCACTTCACCCTGCTGCCGGAGCGGGGCCGGCGCACCGACGTCTTCGCCGCGGAGGAGACCGACGAGGAGATCTGGGCTCAGCTGCCGGCCGACTGGGCGGAGTCGGTGCTCCCCCGCCAGGTCGCCCCCGGGGACGAGGGGGAGCCGCCCGCCGTCCGCTCCTACCTCGGCTACCTGACCGACGGCACGGACAACGTGCTCGCTGCGCTCCGCTCGCTGGCCGCCGGTGGCCGGGGCGCGGCGGTGGTGCACTGCGCCGCGGGCAAGGACCGCACCGGCGTGATCTGTGCGCTGGCGCTCGCGGTGGCCGACGTGACCCCGGAGGCGATCATCGCCGACTACGCGCAGACCGCCGAGGTCATCGACGCGCTCGTCGCCAAGCTGGCCAGCAGCCCCACCTACGCCGAGGACATGACCCGGCGCGACGTCGCCAGCCACACCCCGCGGGCGGAGTCGATGCGGCGGGTGCTGGAGCTGCTCGACGAGCGCTGGGGTGGCCCGGTCGGCTGGCTGGAGCAGCACGGCTTCGGCGCCGACGAGCAGGCCGCCCTGAGGTCCCGCCTCCGCAACTGAGCCTGGCTCAGCCGGCGGGTGCGCCCGCGCGGCTGCGTGCCTTGCGCCGGTACATGGACTCATCGGCCGCACGGAGCAGGTCGTCCGGCAGGCCTCCACCGGCGGACCCGACGTGCACGGCGACGCCGACGCTCGCGGTCACCGGGACGTCGCGCCCGTCGAGGCGGAAGGGCGTTGCGAAGCACTCGGTGACCCGCTGGGCCAGCTGGTCGGCGTCGGCACGGTCCGCGACGTCCGGGAGGATCAGGGCGAACTCGTCGCCGCTGAGCCGGCCGACCGTGTCCCCTGGCCGGACGGCGCCCTGCAACCGCTCGGCGACCTGGCGCAACAGCTCGTCCCCCGCGGCGTGGCCGAGCGTGTCGTTGACCTGCTTGAAGCGGTCCAGGTCGCAGAAGAGCACGGCCAACGTCGCCGTCGAGCCGGCCCGGGTGAGCTCGTCGCCCAGCCGTCGCGAGAAGAGCGAGCGGTTGGGCAGCCCGGTGAGCGGGTCGTGGTGCGCCTGGTGGTGCACGGCCTCGAGCAGCTGCGCCTTCTGCAGCGCGGTCGCCGCCTGGTCACCCACACCGCGCAGCCGGGCGACCAGGTCCCCGTCCAGGCGGGGCGTCGTGGCGCCGTCGTCCCAGCTGGCCGTCGCCACGCCCAGGAAGGTGCTCCCGGCGATCAGCGGGACGGCGACGGCATCCGACAACTGCAGCACCTCGAAGACCTGCTGCATCGCGGGGCTGGCGTGCTCGCCGGTGATGACCAGTGGCGTCCGGTCGGCGACGATCCCGCTCACCTCGGGCAGGAGACCGGCGTCCAACGGCGTGCTGAGGAACAGGTCGCGGCGTGCGTCGTCCATGCCGACGGCGGCGCAGGCGCGGAGGCACTGCGTGGCGGCGTCCCAGGTCATCACCGAGGCACTGGTGCAGCCGATGACCCGCGGCAGGGCCGCGGCGACGACCTCGCACACCTGCACCGCGCTCTCCGCCGCGGCCAGTTCGTGCGCCAATCCGAGCAGGGTCGCTGCCCGGCGGGCCTGCAGCCGCGACTCCTCCAGCGCCGACAGCAGGTCCAGTGCCGCCGCGGCGTGGCCCGCGTAGGCGGCGAGCAGGGCGCGCTCCCCGTGCAGCCCCCCGTGGCCGGGCCGGTGCAGGGCGGCGAGACAGCCGTGCGACCGGCGCGCGGAGGCCACGTCGACGACCACTGCGCCCGGGCCGATGTCCTCCCCGGCGAGCAGCCGCTCGCCGAGCGCCTGCGCCTGGTCGGCCGGCAGCCCGGAGCTGTAGACGTGCGCCGGTCCCCCGTCCCGATCGCGGAGGGCGAGGACGTAGGCCGGCGCGAGGACGGCCTCGGCGGCGCGCGTGACGATCCGGTGGAGGACCGTGTGCAGGTCCTGACTGCCGACCAGCTCGGCAGCCGCGGACTGCAGGTTGCTCAGCTGGCCGCGCAGCGCGGTGAGCTCCAGCTCGGTGGCGCCGTTGCGGTGGCGCCGGATCCGGCGTCGGGAGCGGTCCCAGCGCAGGTGGTAGACGCAGGCCGGGTACCCGTCGGCCTCGCACTCGTCGTGCACCAGCCGGGCGGCGGGGAGACCGAAGACGGTGGGCACCACGGTCAGCAGGCCCTGGGCGTACTGGCAGTCCAGCCGCGAGTGCACGTACCCGTCGTGCAGTCGATAGCTCAACGTGGCGTGGCCGGCCCTCGACTCCAGCACTCGCATGGTCGAGGTGGTGGTGAACTTGGGGACCGCCGTCGGCAACCGCCGGTAGACCTGCAGCGGGGAGCCCATGGCGCGGAGCAGGAGGACGACGGACGGCGGCAGGCCGGAGACCAGCGCGTTCGCGCCGACGTGGAACAGGGCGAACGGGTCACCGAGCACCGTCGTGGCCGCGTCGAAGAGGCGGATCCGGACGTCGTACCCGACCCAGCGGGCGGGGTCCGTCAGCTCTGCCGGCGACGCCGCGACGCCCGCTCTGCACAGCGTCTCCGTCACCGCGTCCTCGCCGCCCTGCGCTCGCACGTAGGTCAGGAGGGCACTCATCGTGGCCGGCGACGTCTCTCTCGCCGACGAAGGCCCGGCCTGCCCCGGCCCGTCCCCCGGCGCGGTCCCCGACGTGGTCATGCGGTCTGCATCGGCGACCGGACGCCTGCCCTGTTGCGCTCTCCCGCCGAGATCACCCACCCGGGGTGGGCCCACGACGCAGAGGACCCCGGCTCCCATGGGGAGTCCGGGGTCACGGTGCGTGCCTGCGTCCGCCGTCGTCGTCGACGGCGGGGGGTGGTTCAGCGCAGGACGTTGGTGAACTGGCTGCTGTTGGCCAGGGTCAGCAGCTCGTCGCGCATCGCGGGGCTGCTGGTGCGGGCGACGGCGGCATCCACTGCCCGCCGCGTACGCGACGCCTGCCGACGCTGACGCCAGCTGGAGGTCACGCTGCTCATGTCACTGCCTTCTTCCGGTAGTCCTGAGTGGGTGTTACGCCTGGATTAAACCAGGCGCAGCGGCTGATATTCCAACGGATCCAAGGTCGTGTCGCTGAAGCTTCCGACGGATTCCTCACTCGGAGGGGGTGCTGGCCATGGATCCGTCACCTCCGCGTCACTTGTCCAGCACCTACGCAGTGCAGTCGGTCACGTCTGGAGGGTGATCGGTGTGCGCGGAGACGCCGACGCCCCGCCGGTCACGTTCGACCGACGGGGCGCGGGTGTCCTCCTCCCCCGGCTCAGGCTCGAGCCGAGGGGTCTCCTTCAGCCGGCGGCGAGCACCTCGCGCGCGGCCGCGCGGGCGGACTGGGGGTCGGCCGCGGCGAGCGCGACCTCCGCAGCGCGCTGGCAGGTGGCCAGGTCCACCGTCGCCAGCCGCGCCCCCACCCCGGCCACCGACGAGGCGGCGCAGGACAGCGAGGAGATGCCCATGCCCACCAGCACGCAGGCGAGCAGCGGGTCGGCGGCCGCCTCGCCACACACCCCCACCGGCTTCCCGGCCCGCTGCCCGGCCGCCGCCGTCGCAGCCACCAGCGCCAGCAGCGCGGGCTGCCACGGGTCGGTCAGGTCGGCCAGGTCGGCGGAGAGCCGGTCGGCGGCGAGCGTGTACTGCGACAGGTCGTTGGTGCCGATCGACAGGAAGTCCAGGTGCTCCAGGAACCGGTCGGCGAGCACGGCGACCGACGGCACCTCGACCATGACGCCCGGCACCATGCCCCGCTCCCGCACCTGGGCGGCGAACTCCGCGGCCTCGGCGACGGTGGCCACCATGGGGGCCATCACCCACGGCGCGGCACCGGTGCTGCGGGCGGCCTGGGCGACGGCGTCCAGCTGGTGGGTCAGCAGGCCGGGGTCGCGACGGGCGGTGCGCAGCCCCCGGACGCCGAGGGCCGGGTTCGCCTCGTCCGGCGGGGTGGCGAAGGGCAGCGGCTTGTCCGAGCCCGCGTCCAGCGTCCGGAGCACGACCTTGCCACCGGGGAAGGCCGCGAAGACACCGGCGTAGATCTCGGCCTGCTCCTCGACGGTGGGCTCCTCGGTGCGGCCGAAGAAGGCGAGCTCGGTGCGGAGCAGGCCGACCCCCTCGGCGTGCGCCGCCGCGGCGCCCCGCGCCCCGGCGCCGTCCTGCACGTTGGCCAGCACCTGGACGCGGTGGCCGTCGCGGGTCGTGCCGGGCCCGCGGTACCCGGCGAGCGCCGCGGCGGCCTCCTGCGCGGCGGCCACCCGGGCGCGGGCCTCCTCCGGGTCGGGGTCGACGGTGACGGTGCCCTGCTCGCCGTCGACGAGCACCATCGCGCCCTCGGGGACCTCGGAGAGCCCGCCGACGCCCACCACGCAGGGCAGGCCGAGCTGGCGGGCGATGATCGCGGTGTGGCTCGTCGCCCCGCCGAGCCGGGTGGCCAGCGCGACGATCCGAGTCGGGTCCAGGCCGGCGGTGTCGGCCGGCGCCAGGTCGTCGGCGAGCAGCACCGAGGGGGTCTCGGGCGCGGGCACGCCCGGCTCCCCCTGGCCGGTGAGCTCGGCGACGATCCGGTCCCGGACGTCGCGCACGTCGGTGGCCCGCTCGGCCATGACGCCGCCCAGGCTGACGAAGAGGTCGACGAACTGCGCGGCGGCGCCCACCGTGGCGGCCTCGGCCGAGGAGCCGTCGCCGATGCGCTGCTCCACGGCCGACAGCAGGCCCCGGTCGCGGGCCAGCTGGGCCGTCGTGTTGAGCACCTCGGCGCTCACCCCGGTCGCCGCTGCCGCCCGGGCGGCCAGCCGCTCGGCGACCGCGTCGGCGGCCGTGGTGAACCGTTCCTTCTCGGCGGCGCGCTGCGCCTCCGGGACGACCGGACCGTCGGCAGGGGGGAGTTCGACGGACCCGACCGGGCGCACCACCGGGCCGGCGGCCACGCCGGGGACCACCGGCGTGCCGGTGAAGACGGTCGCCTCCGTCAGGACGTCCGGGGGGATCCGGGTGCCGGTCGGCGTGCTGGACATCGGGGCCTCACTGTCTGCTCGGAACGGGCGGGGTGCGCCCGGCCGGACGAGCTCCGTCGCGGGTGACTGGGGACGACGCAACGACGATGATGCATCTGGTGACCAGAGTCACCAGCTCCCCTTGACTTGTCAACTGATCCCACGTAGAACAACATGGAACCAAAGCAATATCAACACGTTCGGGCATTCGCCCGATGTGGCGATACAGCATGACCCGGGGGTGAGCATGTACGCAGAGGAGCGTCAGCAGGCGATCGCCGGCCTGGTCACGCAGCGGGGCCGGGTCGCCGTCACCGCGGTCGCCGAGCACTTCGGCGTGACCACCGAGACGGTCCGCCGCGACCTCGCCGTCCTCGAGCGGGCCGGGATGCTGCGCCGGGTGCACGGCGGCGCCGTCCCCCTCGGCACGCTGACCGTGGTGGAGCCCGCGCTCGGGGAGCGCCGCGGCACGCGGATCGAGGCCAAGCGCCGCATCGCCACCGCGGCGCTCGCCCTCCTGCCGCCCGCCAACGGCAGCCTGATCCTGGACGGCGGCAGCTCCACCGCGGCCCTGGCCGAGCTGCTGCCCGGCGACCGGCCCCTGGTCACCGCCACCAACTCGGTGCCGATCGCGGCCCGGCTCTCCGGCTCGCCCGGCATCGCGCTGCACGTGCTCGGCGGGCGGGTCCGCGGGATCACCCAGTCCGCCGTCGGGGAGTCCACCGTCGCCGCGCTCACCGACCTGCGGGCCGACGTCGTCTTCCTGGGCACCAACGGGATCAGCGCGGGGTACGGCTTCACCACCCCCGACGAGGCCGAGGCCGCGGTCAAGCGGGCGATGACCCGCGCCGGCCAGCGGGTCGTGGTGCTCGGCGACAGCAGCAAGCTCGGCCGCGAGCACCTGGTGCGCTTCGCGGCCATCGAGGACGTCGACGTCCTGGTCACCGACGACGAGGCCGACCCGGCCGTCGTCGCCGAGCTCGAGTCGCAGGGGATCGAGGTGCTCGTCGCATGAGGACGGACTCCGCACCGGGCGGGCGGGTGGTCACGCTGACCGCCAACCCGAGCCTGGACCGGACGCTGGACCTGCCCGGTCCGCTGGACCGCGGCGCGGTGACCCGGCTGGGCGGCAGCCACACCGAACCCGGCGGCAAGGGGGTCAACGTCTCCCGCGCCGTGGCGGCGGCGGGCGCTGCGGTCGTCTCGGTCCTCCCCGCGGCCGACGACGACCCGATGGTGTCGGCCCTGCACGAGCTGGGCCTGACCCTGGCCAGCGTGCCCATCGACACCCCGGTGCGCACCAACTACACGCTCACCGAGCCCGACGGGACGACGACCAAGCTCAACGAGCCCGGCCCCCGGCTGGACGAGCCGGCGCTGGCCGCCCTGCAGCGCGCGCTGCTGGAGCACGCCGCCACCGCCAGCTGGGTCGTGCTGTCCGGCTCGCTGCCCCCGGGGGCGCCGCGCGACTGGTACGCCACGCTCGTCCGCGCACTCCGCCGCACCGGCGCACGCATCGCCGTCGACACCTCCGAGGCACCGCTGCTGGCGCTGCTGGCCGCCGGCCCGGAGTCGGCCCCCGACCTGCTCAAGCCCAACACCGAGGAGCTGGCCCAGCTGGCCGGCGTGCCCGAGGAGGCCGTGACCGCCGACCCCGAGGCGGCGCTGGCCGCGGTCGCCACCCTCCACCAGCGGGGCGTGGCCGAGGTGCTGCTCACCCTCGGCGCCGACGGGGCCGTCCTGTCCACCGCCGACGGGCAGGTCTGGTCGGCCCGCCCGCCGCGGGTCACCGTCCGCAGCACGGTCGGCGCCGGCGACTGCAGCCTGGCCGGGTACCTGCTGGCCGACCTCGCCGGCGCGGCGCCGGCCGACCGGCTCCGCTCGGCGGTGGCCTACGGAGCCGCCAGCGCCGCCCTGCCCGGCTCCGCCGTGCCCACGCCCGCGCAGGTGGACCCCGCCGGCGTCACCGTCACCGCCGGCCTGCCCGGCCACCCGACTCCCGCCGCGGCCGTCCCGGCCACCGGCGCCCCCTGAAGAACACCGGGAGACCGCTCATGTCCGCACTCATCACGACCGAACTGGTGGCGCTCGACGCCGACCTCGGTCAGGACAAGGACGCCGTCGTCCGCCGGCTGGCCGGCCTGGTCGCCGCCAGCGGCCGCGCCACCGGCGCCGACGACCTGCACGCCGACGCGATGGCCCGCGAGGCGAAGGCCGCCACCGGCCTGCCCGGTGGCATCGCCATCCCGCACTGCCGCTCCGCCGCGGTGACCCAGGCGTCGCTGGCCTTCGCCCGCCTGGACCCGAAGGTCGACTTCGGCGCGCCCGACGGCCCGGCCGACCTCGCCTTCCTCATCGCGGCTCCCGAGCACGGCGACGCCGACCACCTGACCCTGCTCACCGCACTGGCCCGCGCGCTCGTGCGCCCGGAGTTCGTCGCCTCGCTGCGGGCCGCCGGCTCCGCCGAGGAGGTCGTCGGCCTGGTGCAGGACGTCGTCTCCCCGCCGGAGGCGCCCGCCGCCCCGGCCCCGCAGGCGACGGGCGGCGCGACCGCCACGACCGCCGCGGCGGAGCCCGCCCCCGCGGCGGCCACCCCGGCCACGGCTCCCCCGGCGGCGGGGCGCAGCGTCGTCGCGGTCAGCGCCTGCCCGACCGGGATCGCGCACACCTACATGGCCGCCGACAAGCTCACCGCCGCGGCGAAGGAGATGGGCGTCGAGCTGCACGTGGAGACCCAGGGCTCCTCGGGCTCGACCCCGCTGGACCCGTCGGTGATCAGCCAGGCCGCCGCCGTCATCTTCGCCGTCGACGTCGGCGTCAAGGACCGGGAGCGCTTCGCCGGCAAGCCGCTGGTGCAGTCCGGGACGAAGCGGGCGATGAACGAGCCCGAGGTGATGATCCGCGAGGCGCTCGCCGCCGCCGACGACCCGAACGCCCGCCGGGTGCCGGGCAGCGCCGAGTCCGGGGCGGCGGCCGCCACCGGCAGCAGCGACCGGCCCAGCACCGGCGCCGAGATCCGCCGCTGGCTGCTCACCGGCGTCAGCTACATGATCCCGTTCGTCGCCGCGGGCGGGCTGCTGATCGCGCTGGGCTTCCTCTTCGGCGGCTACCAGATCGTCAACGCCGACCCGGCAACCGACGGCGCGCAGAGCTACGCGCTGAACTGGGCGCTGAACAACAACTTCTTCGACCTCCCGACCGCCGAACCGCTCGAGGGGCTCAACGACGGGTTCTGGGGCTACCTGGGCGCCCTGTGCACCGTGCTCGGCCAGGCCGCCTTCGGGTTCCTCGTCCCCGCCCTCGCCGGGTACATCGCCTACGCGATCGCCGACCGGCCCGGCATCGTGCCCGGCTTCGTCGTCGGTGCGGTCTCGCTCACCGTCGGCGCCGGCTTCCTCGGCGGCCTGGTGGGCGGCATCATCGCCGGCTTCGCCGCGCTGTGGATCAGCCGCTGGAAGCTGCCGGCCTTCGCCCGCGGCCTGCAGCCGGTCGTGATCATCCCGCTGCTGGCCACGTTCATCTCCAGCGGGCTGATGGTGGTCGTGCTGGGCCAGCCGCTGGCCGCCGCCCTCGAAGGGCTCGGCGACTTCCTCAACGGGCTGACCGGCGCGGCGACCATCCTGCTCGGGATCATCCTCGGCCTGATGATGTGCTTCGACCTCGGTGGCCCGGTGAACAAGGCCGCCTACGTCTTCGCCACCACCGGGCTGACCGCGGCCATCGCCGGCGAGGGTGGCCAGCAGCAGCTGGTCATCATGGCCACCGTGATGGCGGCCGGCATGGTCCCGCCGCTGGCCATGGCCCTGTCCAGCACGGTGCTGCGGCCGCGGCTCTACACCCCGGCCGAGCGGGACAACGGCAAGGCCGCCTGGCTCCTGGGCGCCTCCTTCATCTCCGAGGGCGCCATCCCGTTCGCCGCGGTCGACCCGCTGCGGGTGATCCCGTCGATGATGCTCGGTGGCGCGACCACCGGTGCGATCGTCGCCGGCCTCGGCCTGGAGCTGCAGGCGCCGCACGGCGGGTTCTTCGTCTGGTTCGCGATGAGCAACTGGGCGCTGTTCTTCCTCGCCGTCCTCGTCGGCGCCGTCGTCGGCGGCGTCGCGGTCACCCTCGCCAAGAGCGTCGGCGGGACCAAGCGGGGAGAGCCGCTGGCCAGCGACCTCACCGCTGACCTCGACGGGGACTCCGGCACGGGCACCTCCCCGGCGCGCCCGGCCGTCGCCGGCCCGGCACACTGACCCCCAGCACGTCGACAGAAAGCAGGCACCGATGCCCTCCAAGACCGTGACCGTCGGCTCCGCCGTCGGCCTGCACGCCCGTCCGGCGGCCCTCATCGCCGAGGCCGTCTCCAAGTCGGGGGTGCCGGTCACGCTGGCGACCCCCGGCGGGAACCCGGTCGACGCCGGCTCGCCCCTGATGATCATGACGCTCGGGGCCAAGCAGGGCACCGAGGTCGTCGTCGACAGTGACGACGACGCGGTGCTCGACCGGATCGCCGACATGGTCGCCAGCGACCTCGACGCCGAGTAGCCGCCGGGCCCGCACCGGGCCGCGACACGACAGCGCCCGTCCCCGGCTGGGGACGGGCGCTGTCGTCGTCCCGGGTGTCGCCGGCTCAGCCGGCCGACGGCCCAGGAGGCGGGCCGGAGGCCGTGCTCAGGAGGCCGGCGGGAAGGGCGAGGCCTTCAGCAGCCGGGCCAGGTGGGCGGCGTTGCGGGCCACCGTGGCCGTCGTGGTGGCCGTCGCCTCCGGGGTCTCGTCGAGGTCCTGGTAGTCGGTGCCGTGCATCGCCTCGCCGTTCCAGTACGTGGCGCCCTGGGCCGGGACGGTGAACCCGACGTCGTCCAGCGCCTGGAACAGGTCGGCGCTGATCTTGTGCGCGCCGTCCTCGTTGCCGACGACGGCGACGATGCCGACCTTGCCGAACACCAGCGGACGCCCCTGGTCGTCGGTCTCGGAGATCTCCGCGTCCAGCCGCTCGACCACCCGCTGGGCCACGCTGCTCATGTGCCCGACCCAGGTCGGGGTGGCCAGCAGCAGGACGTCGGCGGCCAGGATCTTCTCCCGGATCGACGGCCAGGCGTCGCCGTCACCCATGTCCACCTCGACGCCGGGCTTGACGTCGTGGTCGACCACCCGGAGCAGCTCCCCCTCGACGCCGTGCCCGGCCAGGGCATCGAGCACCTGGCGGGCCATCAGGTCGGTGCTGGACGGGGCGGGCGAGGGCTTGAGGCTGCAGGTCAGCGCGAGTGCGCGCAGCGGTGTCGTCGTCGTCATGACCACCCCATGCCCCATCCGGTCGTGCACTGCACATCTGATCCGGCCGCGCACGCGACGGCGCCCGCCTCCTCGAGCTGAGGAGGCGGGCGCCGTCGGACCGACCCCTCTGCAGGGGCCCGCGCCGACCGTGCGAGGCGCGGGGGCAGAGGGGTCCTTGCTCAGCCCTCGCGCGGGACGTCGCCGCGCCAGGCACCGGTCTCGGTGCCGCGGCTCTCGATGAACTCCTTGAACCGCTTGACGTCGGCGCTGATCTGCCGGTCGTCGACGCCGACCGCCGCACCGACCTTCTCCACGACGCCCTCGGGCTCCCAGTCGATCTGGACCATGACCCGGGTCGTGTTGTCGCTGATCTTGTGGAAGGTGACGACGCCGGCGTGCGACTTGCCGTCGGTGCTCTTCCAGGCGACCCGCTCGTCGGGGTGCTGCTCGGTGATCTCGGCGTCGAACTCGCGCTCGACCCCGCCGATCTTGGTGACCCAGTGGGTGTGCCGCTCGTCGAGCTGGGTGATCCGCTCGACCCCGTTCATGAACTCGGGGAACGTCTCGAACTGCGTCCACTGGTCGTAGGCCTGCCGGATCGGCACGTCCACGTCGATCGACTTCTCCACGTTCGCCATGGGGAGCCTCCTCTGCTCGGGGGGTCTCGTGCGTTCAGCAGTCCCCTACCCGATCGCGTACACCGGATACACCCGGAGTGAGCAGATGCTCCCGTTCCGCCGTCCCCCGCGGTGATCACCCCGGGCTGGTGGTCGCCTCCACCCCGGGGAGCCAGCCACCGGCCCGATCTCGACGCCGGGTCGGCAGGTCAGCGGGCGGCCAGGACGGCGGCGGCGACGCTGCCGCGCACGGGGCGTCCGGGCAGCAGGAGCATCTGCGCCAGGTGGTAGGCGTCCGGCTTGCCCACCCAGGTGCCGCTGCCCACCGTGCCCTCCGGCGTCAGCTCGTGGTGCCAGCTGCCCACCGCCGGGTCCAGGAACAGCCGGTCGCCCAGCTCCTCCCAGCGCTGCTGCAGCTCCAGCGTCCGCGGGTCACCGTGCACGACGTGGCGGACGGCCGCGGCGGCGATCGCCTCGGTGAGCACCCAGTGCATCCGGGCGGCGACGACCGGGCGGTCCGCCCAGTCCAGCGTGTACGGGAAGCCCTCCTGCCCGTCGGCCGCCCAGCCGCGCTCGGCGGCCGCCAGGAACAGTGCGTCGGCGTCGGCGTGCAGCCAGCCGGGGGCGTCCTCGCCCAGCGCGGCGGCCAGGTGCAGGCACAGCCGGGCCCACTCGAACTGGTGCCCGACGGTGACCCCGTACGGCCGGAACGGGTCGGCCGGGCGGTCCCGGTTGAACTCCGGCAGCGGCTCCCAGGCCACCGTGAAGTGCTCGGGCAGCCGCCAGTCCCGCTCCCGGGTCCACCGGTGCACGATCCGCTCGGTCGCCCGCAGCGCACGGTTCCGCAGCCGGGCCGCGGCGCCCGGGTCGGTGGGGGCCAGGGCGTCGGCGGCCGCCAGGGTGGACTCGACCCCGTGCATGTTGGCGTTCGCGCCCCGGTAGTCCTCGGCCGTGGTCCAGGCACGGTCGAAGGACTCCCGGGCCAGCCCCTCCTCCTCGTCCCAGAACCGCTGCTCCCAGACGGCCAGCGCCTCGTCCAGCAGCTGCCGGCCACCCTCGATGCCGGCCGCGGTGGCGGTGGACCCGGCCAGGACGACGAAGGCGTGCACATACGCGGCCTTGCTGTCGTCGTCCGCGCCGGCGCCCACCGCCGACCGCCAGCCGCCGTGCTCGGCGTCGTGCAGGGGGCCGCTGCGCAGCGCCGCCACGCCGTGGGCGGCGAGCTCCTCGACACCCGGCTCACCGGCCAGCGCGCCGAGGCCGAAGACGTGCGTCATCCGGGCGCTGATCCAGGTCTCCACCGGCTTCCCGGGGAGGAGCTGCCCGTCGTCGCCGAGGTAGCCGAACCCCTCGGGGACCCGGGAGCCGGCGGCGAAGGACAGCAGGGGTCCGAGCTGGGTGCGCACCGTCAGAACGTAAGGGCGGTGCCGGGGTCGTGCAGCAGCGCCCCCACGTCGGCCAGGAAGCGGGAACCGAGCTCGCCGTCGACGATCCGGTGGTCGAAGGAGAGGGCCAGCGTGGTCACCTGCCGCGGCACGACCTTGCCCTTGTGCACCCAGGGCATCGCCCGGACGGCGCCGAAGGCCAGGATCGCCGACTCGCCGGGGTTCAGGATCGGCGTGCCGGTGTCGACGCCGAAGACCCCGACGTTGGTGATCGTGATCGTGCCGCCGGTCATGTCCGCGGGCGGCGTCCTCCCCGCCCGGGCGGTCTCGGTGAGCTCGGTGAGCGCGCCGGCCAGCTCGGCCAGCGACAGCCGGCCGGCGTCCTTGACGTTCGGCACGATCAGGCCCCGCGGCGTGGCCGCCGCGATCCCCAGGTTGACCGCGCCGTGGACGACGATCTCCTGCGCCGCCTCGTCCCAGGAGCTGTTCACCATCGGGTGCCGCTTCGCCGCCAGCAGCAGCGCCTTGGCCACGAACAGCAGCGGGCTGACCTTCACCCCGGCCAGCTCCGGCCGGGCGGCGAGCCGCTCGCGCAGCTTCATCGTGCGGGTGACGTCGACGGTGAGGAACTCGGTGACGTGCGGGGCGGTGAACGCGCTGGCCACCATCGCCGCGGCGGTGTGCTTCCGCACGCCCTTGATCGGGATCCGGGTGTCACCGGCCGCGGTCGGGGCGGCCTCGGGAGCGGCCGGCGCGGCCAGGGCGGCGTCGACGTCGGCGCGGGTGATGACCCCGCCCTCGCCGGTGCCGGTGACCGTGGTGAGGTCGATGCCGAGGTCCTTGGCGTACTTGCGCACCGGCGGCTTGGCCAGCGGCCGCAGCGCGCCCCGGCCCGCGGTCGCGGACGGGGTGCGCGTCGCGGGCTCGGCCGGCCGGCGGGCCGCCGCCGCCTCGGCCGCGCGGGCGGCCTCGAGCCCACCGTGCCGGACGGGCTTGACCGTGGCGTCGGGTGCGGTGGCCAGCAGCGGCGGCCGGTCACCGCCCGAGCCGTAGTCGGCCTCGGGGAGCACCTGCGGTGCGGTCGCCCGCGCGGCGGCGGCCTCGACCGGCTGCCCCCGGCGGGGGCGGCGCTTGGCCTCGGTGCTGCGCGGGCCGTAGCCCACCAGCACCGCCGTCCGGCCGTTGGCGTTGGTCTCGCCGATCAGCCCGGTCCCGGTCCCGGCGGCGGCCGGCTCGTCCGCCGCCGGGGCCGCGTCGGCCGGCCCGCCCACGTCGATCGTGATGATCGGGGCGCCGACGTCGACCGTCGTCCCGGCGTCGAACAGCAGCTCGGTGACCGTGCCGGCGAACGGGCTGGGCAGCTCGACGGCGGCCTTCGCCGTCTCGACCTCGCACAGCGGCTGGTTGACCGTCACCGTGTCGCCCACGGCGACCAGCCAGGACAGGATCTCCCCCTCGGTCAGCCCCTCCCCGACGTCGGGCAGCTTGAACTGGCGCAGCTGGGCCATCGGTCAGAACCCCATCGATCGGTCGACGGCGTCGAGCACACGGTCGAGGTCGGGGAGGTAGTCCTCCTCCATCTTCGACGGCGGGTACGGGGTGTCGTACCCGCCCACCCGCAGCACCGGCGCCTCCAGGGAGTGGAAGCAGCGCTCGGTCACCCGGGCGGCGATCTCCGCGCCCAGGCCGAGGGTCACCGGCGCCTCGTGCACGACGACGCAGCGGCCGGTGCGGCGGACCGACTCGTAGACCGGGTCGAGGTCCAGCGGGGAGAGCGTGCGCAGGTCGACGACCTCCAGCGAGCGGCCCTCCTCGGCGGCGGCGTCGGCGGCCTGCAGCGCCGTCTTCACCATCGGCCCGTAGGCGAGCACCGTGACGTCGTCCCCACCGCGGACCACCCGGGAACCGAACAGCGGGTCGGGGGAGCCGTCCGGGTCGACCTCGCCCTTCTCCCAGTACCGCCGCTTGGGCTCGAGGAAGACGACCGGGTCGGGGGCGGCGATGGCCTGCTGGATGCCCCAGTACGCATCCGCCGGGGTGCTGACCGCGACGACCTTGAGGCCGGCGGTGTGCGCGAAGTAGGCCTCCGGGCTCTCGCTGTGGTGCTCGACTGCGCCGATGCCGCCACCGAACGGGATCCGGATGACGATCGGCATCGGCAGCTTGCCGCGGGAGCGGGCGTGGATCTTGGCGACCTGGGTGACGATCTGGTTGTAGGCGGGGAAGACGAACCCGTCGAACTGGATCTCGCACACCGGCCGGTAGCCGCGCATGGCCAGCCCGACGGCGGTGCCGAGGATGCCGGCCTCGGCCAGCGGGGTGTCGACGACGCGGGCCTCGCCGAAGTCCTTCTGCAGGCCGTCGGTGATCCGGAAGACCCCGCCCAGCTTGCCGATGTCCTCGCCCATGAGCACGACCTTGCCGTCGTCCTCCATGGCCTTGCGCAGGCCGAGGTTGAGCGCCTTGCCGATGGTGAGCGTCTGCACGTCAGTTCCCCTCGGAGGACGCGGTGTCGGAGCCGGCGGTGTCGAAACTGGCGTGGTACTCGACGAACTCCGCGCGCTGCTGGGCCAGCTCCGGGGTCTGCTCGGCGAAGACGTGGTCGAACATCTCGGTGCCGGCCGGGTCGGGCATCTCCAGCGTGCCCTGGCGGATCCGGGCGGCGAGCTCGTCGCCCTCGGCGTCGACCGCGGCGAAGAAGTCGGCGTCGGCGATGCCGCTGCGGGACAGGTGCGCCTTGAGCCGGGCGATCGGGTCGCGCAGCTTCCACTCCTCCAGCTCGCCGGCCAGCCGGTAGCGGGTCGGGTCGTCGGAGGTGGTGTGCGCGCCCATCCGGTAGGTGAAGGCCTCGATGAAGGTGGGGCCGGAGCCCTCCCGGGCGGCGGCCAGCGCCGCCCGGGTCACGGCCAGCACGGCGAGGACGTCGTTGCCGTCGACCCGCACGCCGGGGAACCCGAACCCGGCGGCCCGCTGGTACAGCGGCACCCGGGACTGCCGCTCGATAGGCACGCTGATCGCGTACTGGTTGTTCTGGCAGAAGAAGACGACGGGCGCGGCGAAGGTCGCGGCCCAGATCATCGCCTCGTTGACCTCGCCCTGGCTGGTGGCGCCGTCGCCGAGGAAGGCCAGCGCCGCGTTCTCCGCGCCGTCGCGCTGCAGGCCCATGGCGTAGCCGGTGGCGTGCAGCGTCTGCGCGCCGATGACCACGGTGTAGAGGTTGAAACTGCGGGCGACCGGGTCCCAGCCGCCCTGGTCGACCCCGCGGAACAGGCTCATCACGTGCAGCGGGTCGACGCCCCGGGTCCAGGCGACGCCGTGCTCGCGGTAGGTGGGGAAGGCCATGTCCCCCTCGGCCAGCGCCCGGCCGGCACCCACCTGGGCCGCCTCCTGGCCGAGCAGCGAGGCCCAGATGCCGAGCTCGCCCTGGCGCTGCAGGGCGGTCGCCTCGGCGTCCCACCGCCGGACGAGGGCGAGGTCGCGGTAGAGGCCGCGCAGCTCCTCGTCGGAGACGTCGATGGCGTAGTCGGGGTGCTCGACCCGCTCGCCTTCCGGGGTCAGCAGCTGGACCAGGTCCGGCTGGTCGGGCAGGTGTGGCGCACCGGCGCCCGGTACGGGGTCGACCACCTCGGTGGTCCCCTGCTGCAACGCAGTCACGCCACTCTCCTCGCCGTCTGGCGGTAGCCCGGGGTCACCGGAGCGCCCGTCGCTGGACGTCCACGCGGCGCCGGGGATGTGGCGCCACTCACACATGGTGGCACGCCGGGCCGTGTGTGGAGAAGATCACTCGCCGACCGATCTGCGCAACCACCTCGGACGCCGTTGCGCAGAAAGTCCACTGCCCGACCGCTCCGGCCTGTCAGACTGAGCAACGTGCCAGCCCTGGACGCCACCGACGCGCGGCTGCTGCTCGCCCTGTCCGAGGACCCGCGCGCCACGGTCCTCGCCCTCTCCCAGCAGCTCGGGCTGGCGCGCAACACCGTGCAGGCCCGGCTGGGCCGGCTGGAGTCCAGCGGCGCGCTGGACCCCTTCGAGCGGCGGGTGCGCCCCGAGGCGCTGGGCTACCGGCTGGGCGCCTACGTCACCGTGCAGGTGGTGCAGCGCAGCCTGGCCGACGTGGGGGACGCGCTGGCCGCGATCCCGGAGGTCCTGGAGGTCATCGGGCTCTCCGGGGTCGCCGACCTGCTCGTCCAGGTGGTTGCCGTCGACGCCGACGACCTGTGGCGGATCACCGAGCAGGTGCTGGCGATCCCCGGCGTCCAGCGCACGGACACGAACCTGGCGCTGCGCCGGTTCGTCGACCACCGGATGACGCCGTTGCTGGAACGCGCCGCCGGGTCCCTGCCGGTCACCGACGCGGACTGACGCCCCGGTGAGCCGTGATCGCCGCCGACCCGGGAACCGGGGACACGACGTCGTCGACGTGACCGAAGGGCATGGGGTGCCCCTCCACTCTCAGACCTCCTGCTGCCGGACCCAGCCGCCGCAGGGAGGACGGGCCTCGATCAGGACGTGCCCGGATCGGGCGGTTGGCCGGGGAGGACAGCGTCACGCTGGCCTACGCTCCTCCCTCGCTACGGAGCAAGGTGAAGGCGGCGCCGGTGGCAGAGCGCACGACAGTGAAGTGTCGGCGGTCGAAGGTGGCGATGCGCTCGACGCCCAGGCGGTCTGCGATCGCCACGAGCGATGCATCGGTGCCGCCCAAGCCCAGGTCGGCGTACTGCGCGACCAGCTCGGCCATCCGGCCGACGTCGGCGGCGGTCATGGCGGTGAGCTGCAGATGGCCGGCTGCGATCGTGCGCAGGAACGCTGCCTCAGCCGCGGCGCCGCCACGGTCGCGCGTTCCGACCAGGTGGCAGACCTCAGCCACCACCATGGGCGCGACCAACAGGTCGCCCTCGGCGGTCTCCAGGAGCTCTCGAGCCTGGCGGTGATCAGTCTCAGCGGTGTTGCCGGCAGCGACGAGGACGTTGGTGTCGACCAGGATCAATCTCGGCCGAACCCCTCGGCGAGGTACTCGTCAGCGTTGCGGCCGAGGTCCGGTTCAGCAGCGAACGACGCGATGAACTCCATCGAACGCCGCTGGACAGTGGGTTCATCAGCGACTGTCGGCTCCTGGCCGACGCCGGGGACGACACGGAGACGCTGGCCAGGCACGACACCGTGACGACGCAGCTCAGCGAGCAGCTCGTTCGCGTCGTCGGGGACCGTCAGGTCCCAGCCGTCAGCCGTGCTCATGATCGAAGTCTACTCAGTCCTCGTCGATCCGATCGCTTCCCACGCGAGCCGGCCCGGACGCCCGGCCGCGCACCGTCTGGACGGCCCCCGCCCGGGCGCGTCGTCAGTCCTCCGGGTCGGGCCGGCTGCCCAGGAGGGCGCGGGTCATGGCGTTGCGGGTGTCCAGCAGCTCGTCCAGTGCGCCGGAGAGGTCGGCGGCGGACACGCTCAGCGGTCCCCTCTCGGTCCGCTGCGCCGCCAGCAGCGCGGCGCGGCGCAGCAGCTCCTTCAGGAAGGAGGCGGTCACGCCGTCGGTCCGGGCCAGGACGTCGTCCAGCCCGCTGGTGTCGACCTCCAGCCCGCCCCGGTAGAGGTCGAACAACGCCCGGCGGGCGTCGGCGTCGGGCAGCCGCAGCTCCACCGCCTGGTCGACCCGCCCCGGCCGTGCCGCCAGCGCCGGCTCGAGCAGGTCGGCCCGGTTGGTGGTCAGCACGAAGACGACGTCGGCGTCCTCGGCCAGCCCGTCCATCTCGTTGAGCAGCTGGAACAGCAGCGGGTGCTGGCCGGGGTGCATGCCGCGGTCCTCGGCGATCAGGTCGACGTCCTCGATGACCAGCATCGCCGGCGCGAGCGCCCGGGCGACCGAGCACGCCTCGGCGATCAGGTGCAGGGCGTTGCCGGTGAGCTGGAGGACCGTGGTCCCGGTCAGCCGGCTGGTCAGGTACCGCACCGTGTGCGTCTTGCCGACACCCGGCGGCCCGTACAGCAGCACGCCCCGCTTGAGGTGCTGCCCGGCGGCCAGCAGCTGCTCCTTATGCCGCGCCACCTCCACCACCTGACGCTCCACCTCGGCGAGCGTGTCCGCGGCGAGCACCAGCTGGTCGGCGGCGAGGGCCGGCCGGCGGTGGAACTGCAGCAGCGTCTGGCCGTGGCCGAACACCTCCGCGCCGAAGGACAGCACCTGGCCGCGGAACACGTTCTGGCCCATCGCCGCCGCCCGGATCTCCGCCGTCGCCCGCAGGGCCAGCCCCGGCTCGGTGCTGACCACCTGCACCGTGGTCTCCGGCAGCCCGAACTCCGGCTCCGGCCCGCGCAGCAGCACCGCGGTGCGGGCCGCCCCGTCGGTCACCAGGTAGATGCCGCAGCGCACGCACGGCCGGGATGCGCCGTCCGGCCCGGCCGCCCGGTTGACCCGGGAGGCGTTCCCCGGCCGGGGCCCGTGGGGGTCCTCCGCCTCCGGCCCGGCCGACAGGAGCTCGCCGAGGCCGAACTGGCGGTGCTGGAAGCCGACGACGCCGACCAGCTGCCAGCTGCGCTCCGGGCCGGCCAGCCAGGTGTCCAGCCCGGCCTGGACGTTGACGTGCTCGTACCCGGGCCACGACTCCCCGACGACGTCGAGCTCCGCGCCCGCCGGGCCCAGGTGGGCCAGCAGCAGGCCGGACAGCGACGTCCGTTCCTCGGCGCGGGCGGCCCCGACCACCGCACGCACCCCCCGGCGCACCAGCTTGCCGACGTCGGCCAGTTCCGGCCGGGGTGCCGCGGCCGGCGGCGGGTCGAACTGCAGCCGGAGCTCCGAGCCGTACGCCTGTCCGTCGACCGCCACGCTGCCCTCTTCCGCTACGCCGGTGGAGACCGCACCGTAGCCACCCCCGGACCCGGGAGGACAACCGTTTCAGCGGGGCCGGCGCACCCGCACCGGGCCACGCGCGGTGGCGACGTCGACCACCGCGCCGGACTGGGTGACCTCGACCGCGCCGGCCGCGGCCAGCCGCCCCGCTGCCGAACGGGCCGCGGGCATCAGGTCGCGCCAGCCGTCGGGGTCGACCGCCCGGGCCGCCTCGGACGGGCAGATCGAGGCGCCGGGACGACGCTGGCCCAGCAGGGCGTCGATGGTCTGCTCGAGCACCCGGTCGACGTCGTCCACCCGGCCAGGATGCCCCGGACGCCGTCGGGGTGCTGGGATGGGCCCGTGCCTCCCGACTCCCCCGCCCAGCTCGGTCTCGGCCTGGCCGCCGTCGGCCGGCCGGCCTACCTCACCCTCGGCCGGGACGACGACCTGCCCGCCGACCGCGCCCCCGCCGTCCTGCAGGCCCGCACCGCCGAGCTGCTCGACGCCGCGACCGCGCTGGGCATCGGGTACGTGGACACCGCGCGGTCCTACGGCCGCGCCGAGGAGTTCCTCGCCGCGTGGCTGCGCTCCGCCGAGGTCGTGCCGTTCGTGGCGAGCAAGTGGGGCTACCGGTACACCGCCGACTGGCGCACCGACGCCGAGGTGCACGAGGTCAAGGAGCACACCGAGCCGGCCTTCGAGCGGCAACTGGCCGAGACGACGCAGCTGCTCGGCCCGTGGCTGCGGCTGTACCAGGTGCACTCGCTGACCGCCGACAGCCCGCTGTGGACCGACCGGCCGCTGCAGCACCGGCTGGCCCGGCTGCGCGCCGACGGCATCGAGCTCGGGTTCTCCACCTCCGGGGCGGCCCAGGCCGACGCCGTCCGGCGCGGGCTGGAGCTGACCGTCGACGGCGCGCCGCTGTTCACCACCGTGCAGTCGACCTGGAACCTGCTGGAGCCCTCCTCCGGGACGGCGCTGGCCGAGGCGTCGGCCGCCGGCGCCCGGGTGGTCGTTAAGGAGGGGGTGGCGAACGGCCGGCTGACCGACCGGGGCACCGCGCCGGACTCCCCGCTGGCCGCGGCGGCCCGGGAGCGCGGCGTCGGGGTCGACGCGCTCGCCCTGGCGGCGGCGCTGGCCCAGCCGTGGTGCGCCGTCGTGCTCTCCGGCGCCGTGACCGTGGCGCAGCTGACCAGCAACGCCGCTGCCCGCACCGTGGAGCTGGCAGTCGAGGAGCCGGCCGCCTCCGGCTGGGTGCAGCCCGAGGAGCCGGCGGAGTACTGGTCCGCCCGCAGCCGGCTGGGCTGGCGCTGACCGTTTCGCCCGCCGCGCTGCCCGGGTAGAGCCGCCGACATGGCCAAGCAGACCCCGTTCGGGACGATCGGCAAGGGCAGGCGCGGGATCAGCACGGTGGGCTGGGTGTTGCGCGGCGCCGCCGCCGGAGCGGCCGGCACGACCGCGCTCAACGCCGTCACCTACCTGGACATGGCCGGTCGGGGCCGGGGCACCAGCTCCACCCCCGAGCAGACCGTCGAGGCGCTCGCGGAGAAGGCCCACGTGTCGATCCCCGGCGACGAGGAGACCCGGCAGAACCGGGTCCAGGGCCTGGGCCCGCTCACCGGGCTGGCCGCCGGGGTCGGGGTCGGGGTGCTCGCCGGGCTGGCCCGGGCGGCCGGCTTCCGTTCCCAGCCCCTGGTCGGGACGGCGCTGACCACGATCGGCGTGCTGATCGGGTCCAACGGCCCGATGACCGCGCTGGGCATCACCGACCCGCGCACCTGGCCGCTGTCGTCCTGGGTCACCGACGTCGTCCCGCACCTGGCCTACGGCGTCGTGGTGAAGACGACGATGGACGCGTTCGACCGTCCCTGACCCGGCTGGTCGCCGGCGTGGCCCAGACTGATGACGTGGACGAGATCACCACCGAGGCGGAGCTGCGCGACCTGCTGGGCGAGCCGGCCCCCCGGGCCGCAACCAAGGACCGGCCGAGCCTGGACGACATCGACCGCCGGTGGCTGGCCGCCTCGCCGTTCTGCCTGGTGGCGACCTCGGCCGCGGACGGCAGCTGCGACGTCTCGCCGAAGGGCGACCCACCCGGGTTCACCCTGGTCCTGGACGACCGGACGATCGCACTGCCCGAGCGGGCCGGCAACCGCCGGGCCGACGGGTTCCGCAACATCCTGGGCAACCCGCACGTGGGCCTGATCTACCTGCTCCCCGGCCGGAGCGACACCCTCCGGGTGCAGGGCCGGGCCCGGCTCGTCCGCGACGCGGACCTGCTCGACCGGATGGTGGTCCGCGGCAACCGGCCGCTGCTGGCCCTGGTGGTCGAGATCGAGTCGGTCTTCTATCACTGCGCCAAGGCGTTCCTGCGCTCCCAGCTGTGGGACCCGGCGACCTGGGACCCGGAGGCGCTGCCCTCCCGACCCCGGATCGCCCACGCCCAGGAGGCCGCCGCCACGCCGCTGGCCGAGCTGGAGCAGTACTACGGCGAGCAGTACGCGGCCGGGCTGTACCCGGCCGGCCGCTGACGGGTCAGCGCCAGCCGCGCTCGTCGACCCCGCCGGGCACGGGCGCCTCGGGGTCGTAGGGGGTGCGGGTGAGCACGAACGTCGCCAGGTCCAGGTGGTCCGGGGCGATGCGCAGCGTCTCGCCGGCGTAGTAGCCGTCCAGCCCGACCCAGGTCCCGTCCGCGCGGGGGGCGAACCGGCTGGCCCGTCCCGGCCGGCCGGGCAGCGGGCCCAGGTGGAGCAGGCCACCCGACTGCGCGCGCAGCACCAGCGGGGCCGGCCCCCAGAACCACACGCCGAGCAGGTCCAGCGGCAGCGGCGACGGGGACGGCTCCCAGGCCTCGACCACCCGGGGCTCGGCGGCCCGCAGGTCGGCCAGCAGCCCGGGCACCAGCGGGTCGAGCCCACTGGTCGTGTTGGCCAGCATGACCCCGCCGGCCTGCTCGGACCGGTCGACGAAGACCCCGGCCAAGAAGCCCGGCATCGAGCCGCCGTGCCCGACGAGGGTGTGCCCGTCGACCCGCAGCACCTGCACGCCGAGCCCGTAGGCCGACCACCCGGGGGAGGAGGAGTCGACCCCGGCCGGCACGGTCATCTCCTCCAGCGTCGCCGGCGAGAGCACGCCGCCGGTGTCGCCGAGCAGGAAGGCGGCGAACCGGCCGAGGTCGGCCAGCGTCGCCCACAGCTGGCCGGCCGCGGCCATCACCCCGGCGTCGTGCTCGGGCTCGGGCAGGACGACGTCGGCCCACGGGTGCACCGCCGCGCCCTGCGCCGCCCGGCCGGTGGGCCGCGGGGTGGTGCGCTCCATGCCCAGCGGCAGCAGGACCTCGTCCCGCACCACCTCGACCCAGGACCGCCCACGGTGCCGGGCGACCAGCTCACCGAGCAGCCCGAACCCGAGGTTCGAGTAGTGGAACCGCCGCGCACTGCCCAGGACGACGTCGTCGTCGGTCAGCCGCAGCTCGGCGAGCGACCCGCCGGGGACGCGCTCCCACCAGCCGCCCGGGCTCTCCGAGCTGGCCCCGGCGAGGTGGGAGAGCAGGTGCCCCACGGTGCGCTCCCCGAAGGGGGTGCCGGGGACGTGCTCCTCGAGCAGGTCGTCGAGCCCGAGGCGGCCCTCGTCGCGCAGCCGGAGCACGACCAGGGCCGTCACCGTCTTGCTGATCGAGCCCAGCCGGTACTGCACGTCGGCGTGCGGCTCGGCGACGTCGCCGCGACCGGCCGACCAGGCCAGCCCGCCGTCCCGGACGACGCCCGCGACCAGGCTGGGCGCCCGGCCGTCCCGCTGGACCCGGGCGGTGCGGGCCAGCAGCGTGCGGGCGGTGGCGGGCAGGACGGGGGTGGCCATCGCGGGCTCAGCCGACCCGGACGGGCGTGGTGGCGTCGAGCGGCAGCCGGCCGGTGCGCCGGGCCCAGCGCTCGAACCAGATGGTCACCAGCGGCGGGAGGGAGGCGGCCAGCGCGAGCAGCGCGGTGACCGGCGTCCAGCGGAGCACCCGCCAGGCCAGCAGGGCGACGACGACGTAGGCGACGAAGACCGCGCCGTGGACCGGGCCGAAGACCTGCACGCCCAGCTCCGAGGCGTCCAGCACCCGCTTGACGAACATGCCGGCCAGCAGCAGCACCCAGGAGACGGCCTCGGCGATGGCGACGGCGCGGAAGACGCGGGCGACCCTCGCGGGGTCGGTCAGTGCGGCGGGCACGGTTCTCCTCGGGGGTGGGGCGGAGGGTGGGGTGCTCCTCATCGTGCCCGGCGGGACGGGGCGTCGGCACCCACGCTCACGTGATCGTCGCCACCGGGCCCGGACGCACCGGTGCCCCGGCCGCCGTCAGGCGACCGGGGCACCGGCGGAGGGTGGTGCAGCTGTCAGCCGGCGACCCGGCGCATGGCGGTGATCGGGCCCATGGCGTCGATGCTGGCGACCTTGACCACGTCACCGGACGTCGGCGCGTGGACCATCTGGCCGCCGCCGATGTAGATGCCGATGTGGCTGACCGGCGAGTAGAAGGCGATCAGGTCGCCCGGCTGCAGCTCCCCGCGGGAGACCGCACGGCCGGCCTGTGCCTGCTGGCTGCTGCTGCGGGGGAGGTTGACCCCCGCCGATGCGTAAGAGTACTTCACCAGCCCGGAGCAGTCGTAGGAGTTCGGGCCGGTGGCACCCCAGACGTAGGGCTTGCCACGCTGGGCCATCGCGGTGTTCACCGCGGTGGCGGCAGCACCGCTGCTGGCCACGACCGGAGCCGGGGCCGGCGCGGGGGCCGGGGCCGCGGAGCTGGACGCGGACGGAGCGGCGGCGGGGGCGCTGCGCTCGGCGCGCGAGGCCGGCTGGGAGTTCCGCTCGGCCGCGGCGGCTGCCGCGGCCTCGCGCTCGGCTGCGGCTGCGGCGGCTGCCGCGGCCTCGGCCGCATGCTGCTGCTCGGCCAGGATCCGGGCGCGCTCGCGCTCCTCGGCGGAGAGCCGGTCGTACTCGGCCTGGTACTCGGCGATCTGCGCGTTCAGGTCGGCCTGCTGCGCAGCGACCTCGGCGACCTGCGCCTCGGCGTCGGCGGCGGCCTTCTCGGCCGCGACCTTCGCCTCGTCGGCGGCGACGCTGGCCTGCTGAGCCGTCCCGAGCACCTCGTTGTTGTGCCCGGCGATGCTGTCCAGCGTGCCCATCCGGTCGAGCATCTCGTCGGCGGAGGAGCTGGTGAGCATGGCCTGCAGCGAGGAGAGCTGCTCACCGGTGAAGGCGCTGCGGGCCACCTGGCGCACGTGGTCACGGGCCTCGACCACGGCTGCCTCGGCGGCGACGAGCTCGGCGGCGGCGGCGTCCGAGGCGGCCTTCATGCCGGTCAGCACGTCGGTCGCTTCGTGCATCTTCTCGGTGACGACCTCGAGGTCGTGACCGCGGGCGGCGATGAGCTCGGCCGCCTCCTGGGAGGTGGTGGGTGTTTCAGGAGCCGCCAGGGCGGGCAGCGGAGCAAGAGTCAGGCCACCCACGGCGATCAGGGTGAACAGGGCCCGTCGGCCGGTGAGGCCACGACGGACAGAGGTGTGCGAACTCGCCATGTTCGGCGGGTGTGTCCTTTCTTCCACCTGCCGCCTACCGAGTTAGCTGACGGGTTCGGGCGGGAAGTCGCCCGGCTCCTCGGGCCCGCGGACGGGCCGTGCGGAGCTTCACCCCAGTGCTGCGGTGGGTCCCCGGTCCACGAGCCCGCGAGTGTCGCTGCGAGCCATGTGGTTCGGCGGCGGTCCCGTCGGTCGTCACCCGGGTGGGCGACTGCGCTGCCCGTCAGGACCGCTGGTGACCGTACGTGCGTTATGTGCTCGTGACAAACGGCTGAGGCCAATTTGTGGAGAAACTCCTGGCGTGTGCTCCAACACGCTCACCGAGCGTGACAGGCTCGCCGGGTGCAGGGCTTGGCGCGGCGGGAGTTCTGTCTCGTGCTGCTCCGTCGCATGGCCGACACGCGACCCGACCTGGTCGCCGAGGCACTGCCCCGACTCGGCTCCGACCGGGCCGAGGCCCGCGCCGCACACCGCCGATGGCGCGCCCTCCATCACACAGAGCGAGCACCGCGCGGGGTCGCCCTGCGGGCTGCGGTGCTCGGTCCCCCGGCCGAGCGGGAACACCGCCGGTTCGGTGACGTCGACCTCCTCGTCCAGCGGTGGCCGCTGCCGCTGTGGCCGCACCTGCGGTGGGAGGTGCTGGGTGGCCCGGACGGCGCCGTGCTCCACGAGCAGCTGGTGCGTGCACCCGGCTCACCGGTGCCCGCCGCGGCACCGGGTGCCCTGCGCGTGTGGGAGCACGTGGTGGACGACGTCCTGGCCCTCCCCGGCGCCACCGGTGTCGACCCCGGGGTCCCGAGCCGCTACGAGGTGCACCTCCCGGGCGGGGTGCGGGCCCGGTTCGTCTGGGGGCTGCTGCAGCGGGTGGACGACGGCGCGCCAGGATGACCCGGTGCCGACCCTCTCCACCGCCTCCTGGGACGACCCGGACGTCTCCGCGCTGACCGCCGCCCAGCAGGTCGAGCTGCGGGCCCGCTACGGCGGCGTGGGCGAGCCGGGGGTGCCGCCCTCCGCCGCCGACGTCGCCGTCGTCCTCCTCGCCCGGGACGACGACGGCACGCCGATCGGCTGCGGTGCCCTGCGCCCGCTCGGCGACACCGAGGCCGAGGTCAAGCGCATGTACGTCGTCCCGCCGGCCCGCGGCCGGGGCGTCTCCCGGCTGCTGCTCGCCGGCCTGGAGGCCGAGGCGCTGCGCCGCGGGTGGACGACGGTGCGCCTGGAGACGGGGGTCCGGCAGCCGGAGGCGGTCGGGCTGTACACCTCGGCCGGCTACACACCCGTCGAGGCGTTCGGGCACTACGTCGACGCCGACGACCCCCACGCCGTCTTCTTCGCCCGCGAGCTGGCGTGAGCACCGCGGCCCGGTACGACGCGATCGTGGCCGGTGGCGGCCACAACGGGCTGGTCGCCGCCGCCTACCTGGCCCGCGCGGGCTGGTCGGTGCTCGTGCTGGAGCGGCGGGCCGTGCTCGGCGGCGCCGCGGTCAGCGAGCGGGTCTTCCCGGGGGTCGACGTCCGGCTGTCGGCGTACTCCTACCTGGTCAGCCTGCTGCCCGACCGGATCGTCGCCGACCTGGCGCTGCCGATCACCCTGGTCGACCGCGCCGTCGCCTCCTACACGCCGCTGCGCCGCGGGGGCGCAGCCACCGGCCTGCTGGTCGAGCGGGAGGAGGGGCCGGAGACGGCGGCCTCCTTCCGCGCCCTCACCGGCTCGGACGCCGAGTTCGCCGGCTGGCAGCGGTTCTACGGCCGGCTGACCACCCTGGCCGAGGACCTGGCCCCCACCCTGACCGCTCCGCTGCCCAGCGAGGCGGCGCTCGATGCCCGGCTGCGGGACCCGGGCCTCTGGCACGACCTGCGCGAACGGCCGCTGGCCGACGTCGTCGCCGACCACCTCACCGACGACGACGTCCGGGGCATCGCGCTCACCGACGGGCTGATCGGCACCTCCGCCGACCTGCACGCCGCGGACGGGCTGGCCGGCCGGTGCTTCCTCTACCACCTCATCGGCAACGGCACGGGCCGCTGGCGGGTCCCGGTCGGTGGCATGGGCGCGGTCAGCGGCGCCCTCGCCGATGCGGCACGGGCGGCCGGGGCGGCGCTGCTCACCCGCGCCGAGGTCACCGCGGTCGAGACCCGGGCCGACGGCGTCACGGTGCACTGGACCGACGGGGACGGGACGGCGCACGCGGCCGACGCCGGGCACCTGGTCAGCGGCGCGGCCCCGGCCGTGCTCGACGACCTGCTGGGCGCTGCCCCGGCGCCGCGGCCGTCGGGGTCGCAGCTGAAGGTCAACATGGTGCTGCGCCGGCTGCCCGGGCTGCGGTCCGGCGCCGACCCCCGCCGGGTCTTCAGCGGCACCGTGCACGTCGACGAGGCGGCCTCCCAGCTCGACGCCGCGTACGCGCAGGCCGCGGCCGGCCGGCTGCCCGAGGTGATCCCCTTCGAGGTGTACTGCCACTCGCTCACCGACCCGTCGATCGTCGGCGACACCGGGCTGCACACCCTGACCCTGTTCGGGCTGCACACGCCGGCCGAGCTGTACGCCGCCGACGACGCCGGCACCCGGGCCGAGGCGGTACGGCGGGTGGTGGCCCAGCTGGACGCCCATCTGACCGAGCCGCTGGCCGACTGCCTGGCCACCGACGGTGACGGGCGGCCGTGCCTGCAGGCGTCCTCACCGCTGGACGTGGAGGCAGCGCTGGCGATGCCGGGCGGCCACATCTTCCACGGCGACCTCGCCTGGCCGGTGGCGCCCGACCCGGCCGCCGTCGGCACCTGGGGCGTGGCGACGGCGCACCCCCGGGTGGTCGCCGCCTCCTCCGGCGGCACCGTGCGCGGCGGTGCGGTCAGTGGACTGGGCGGCTTCGCCGCGGCCCAGCACCTGCTCGGCGGCCACTGAGCGGAGTGGGCCGCACCGGCAGGCGTGAGCACCGGCGGAAGTGGGCAGGCAGGACACAGCAGCCTGCTCGCCCGAGCCGGCCCGCCGAGGGGACCCACCGGACCGGTGACCACCCGACGACCAGGAGGACCGATGAGCCAGGGACCCGACGACCGCCCGGACCGCACCGGGCAGGGCCGGTTGCCGAAGAACCGTGCGCGCCTGCTGATCGTCGGCACGTTCGTGCTCATCCTGGTGGTGGTGTTCTCCTACATGCTCCTGGTGGCCAACAGCGCCTGACCCCGGTCCACGGCGGCGGGCGCGCCGACGAGCGGCGTCGGCCCCGACCTGGTCAGATGGTCCCGGTGCGGGTGGCTGAGGAGGCGCGCGGCCTGCTGCGGGCGATGCGGGCCCGGCTGCGCAACCGGGACACCGCGCTGATCGCCGCCGGCCTGACCTTCTACGCGGGGATCGCCGTCGTCCCGGCGCTCGTGCTCTCCCTGGGGCTCACCAGCTGGGTGGCCGGTGCCGACCAGGTGCGGGAGCTCGTCGGGCGGCTGTCCGACGTGCTGCCCGGCGCGCTGGGTGCCCCGCGGGCGGTGGAGCGGCTGGCCGAGGCGGGCACCGGGCTGAGCGTCGTCGGCGCCCTGCTCACCCTGCTGCCGATCTCGCTGTACGGCGAGGGGCTGCGCCGGGCGTTGCTGCGGTTCAGCCCCGCCCACGACCGGTTCACCGCCTGGCGGGGACGGGCGCTGGCCCTGCCGCTGCTGGTGCTGGCACCCCTGCTGCTGTACCCGTTGCTGCTGGCCGGCGGGGTGCTCGCGCACCTGGCCGAGTCACCCGGGTTCGGCGCCGCGGTCGGCGGGTTCGCCACCGGCTACTACTCGGTGCTGTTCGCGCTCACCCTGCCGCTGGTGTGGATCTTCCGGGTGATCGCGGCCGGCCGGCTGGGCTGGCGGGCCGTGGTCTCCGGGGCACTGTTCACCGCGGCCTGCCTGTCCGGCTTCCTGCAGGGCTTCGTGCTCTTCCTGGCCCTGCCGCTCGACCTCGGCGCCCCGTTCGGGGGGCTCACCGTGGTCGGCGGGGTGATCGCCATCGGGTTCTGGCTGTTCCTGCTCCAGTTCGTGCTGATCGGCGGCTGGCTGTTCACCCAGGCCCTCGACGAGCGCCTGGACCGCGGGACACCGCTCAGCAGCTGATCGGGTGCTCCTCGATCAGCCGGTCGCGCTGCTCGTCGACGTCCCAGGCCAGCTCGGGCAGCCGGGGCTGCAGCTCGGTCAGCGTCTCCAGCAGCAGCCGGCCGACCGCCCAGTTCCGGTACCACTTCCGGTCGGCCGGGACGACGTACCACGGCGCGGTGTCGGTGTCGGTGCGCTCCAGGGCCGCCTCGTGGGCCTGCTGGTACTGCGGCCAGCGGGCCCGCTCGTCGAGGTCGGCGGGGTCGAACTTCCAGCGCTTGCTGGAGTCGTCGAGCCGGGCCAGCAGGCGCTGCTTCTGCTCCCACGGCGACAGGTGCAGGAGGACCTTGACCACGGTGACGTCGTGGGCGACGAGCTGGCGCTCGAACCGGACGATCTCCCGGTAACGCCGCTCGACCACCTCGGGGGTCGCCAGCTCCCGCACCCGGCCGATCAGCACGTCCTCGTAGTGCGAGCGGTCGAACACCCCGATCCGGCCGGGGCCCGGCAGGGCGCGGCGCACCCGCCAGAGGAAGGAGTGCCGCAGCTCCTCCGGCGTCGGCCGGCCGAAGCTCGTCACCGCGACCCCGTGCGGCTCCACAGCGCCGACGACGTGCCCGACCACCCCGCCCTTGCCGCTGGTGTCCATGCCCTGCAGCACGAGCAGCACCCGCCGCCGGCTGCCACCGCTGGCCTCGGCGTACAGCCGCTGCTGCAGCTCGGCCAGGCGGGCGGCGTCCACCCGCGTCGCCTCCCGGGTCGACTCCTTGTCACCGGGCGCCAGCGGGGTCGCCCGCGGGTCGATCTCGCGCAGCTCGATCGGGGCAGCGGGGGCGCGCAGGGCTCGGCGCAGGGAGTCGGGCATGCCCGGAGCCTAGGGAGGACCGCCCGCGACCCCCACGGGGCTGACCTGGGCGGGCGCCCTACGCCTCGACCAGCAGGTCGGGGAGGTCGGCGTGGTGGAGCACCACCAGGCTGCTCACCGCCCGGGTGAGGACGACGTAGAGCCGGTGCAGCCCGCGCGGCTCCGCGGCGACGATCGCCGCCGGCTCCACCACCACGACGTGGTCGAACTCCAGCCCCTTCGCCAGCCCGGCGGGGACGACGGACACCCGGGCCGGCGCCGCCCCGTCGTCGGCCAGCGGCGCCACGTCGAGCCCGGCCGCGGCGAGCACCCCGACCACCTCGGGGACCGACGCGTCGGCGCAGACCACGCCCGTCGACCCGGCAAGGGCCGCCAGCTCACCGACCACCTCGGCCAGCGGCCCGGCCAGCGTGCCGACCGGCCGCAGCCGCAGCGCCCCCGGTTCCCGGCGGGCCGCGGTCGCCGGGGCCAGCCCGGGGGCGAGAGCGGGCAGCAGCCGGTTGGCGAAGTCGAGCACCTCCCCGGGCACCCGGTAGCCGCGGGTGAGCGGCCGGACGGTGGTGGCCGGCCGACCGAGCGCCGTCAGCGTCTGGGCCCAGTCCGCCACCGACCAGGGGCTGGTGGCCTGGGCCAGGTCGCCGAGCACGGTCAGCGAGCCCGCGCCCAGCCGGCGGGCGATGGCCCGGCACTCCATGGGGGAGAGGTCCTGCGCCTCGTCGACCACCACGTGCCCGTAGCCGGGGACCCGCTCCAGCATCCCGGCCACCTCGTCGACCAGCACCGCGTCCGCGGCCGTCCACCGCGCGGCGCGCACCGACCGCGGCGGGCGGGGCCAGTGCAGCAGCGCCTGCTCCTCCTCGGTCAGCACGCCGCGGGCCGCCCGGGCCAGCCGCTCGGGGTCGGTGAAGAGGTCGTGCACCAGCCCGGCGGCGTCCACCGCCGGCCAGACGGCGTCGCAGAAGGCCCGCACCTCGGCGCTGCGGGCGGCGCGGCGGGTCTCCGCGTCGGTCGGGCTGCCCCCACCGGCCTCCTTCAGCCGGCGGGCGTACTCGGCCAGCCCCATCGCCAGCCGCTCCCGGCCGGCGGCGTAGTGCACCAACTGCTGGTCGTCGACCCCGGAGGTCCCGGCCCGGCGCAGGTCGTCGACGAAGCGCTTGAGCCGGTCCTCACCGATCCGGTACTTCCGCCCGGACAGCATCACCTGCACCGACTCCACCGGCTTGCGGATGCCGCCCCACAGCGCCCGGCGCAGCACCTCCGCCATCCGGGGGTCGCCCTTGAGCACGGCGACCGCCGGCTCGTCCTGGGCCCGCACGGTCACCCGGGCGGTGAGGCTCGCGACCGTCGCCTGGTCGACCTCCACCTCGCCGAGCGCGGGCAGCACCTGCTCGATGTAGCGCAGGAACGCCCGGTTCGGCCCGATCACGAGCACGCCGGTGCGGGCCAGCTGGTCGCCGTGCGTGTAGAGCAGGTAGGCGGCCCGGTGCAGCCCGACCGCCGTCTTCCCGGTGCCCGGGGCGCCCTGCACGCAGATCGACTCGGCCAGCGGGGCGCGCACGATGTCGTCCTGGTCGGGCTGGATGGTGGCCACGATGTCGCGCATCGGGCCGCTGCGCGGACGCTCGATCTCCTGGCGCAACAGCTCCCCTGCCCCGCCGTCGTCCTGACCGTCGGCGAGCAGCTCGTCCTCGTAGCTGGTCAGCTCGCCGTCGGCGAAGCCGAAGCGGCGCCGGCGCAGCAGCCCCTGCGGTTCGGCGGCACTGGCCTGGTAGAACGGCCGGCTCATCGGCGCCCGCCAGTCGATGACCACCGGGTCGCCGGCCGCGTCGCGCACGTGGCGGCGGCCGATGTGGAAGGTCTCCGGGCGGGGGTCACCGGCGCTGTCGGTCCGGCCGAAGAACGCCGGGACGCCCGGGTCGGCGGCCAGCGCGAGCAGCCGTTCGGCGCGGGCGGCGCCGAGTCGTTCGGAGGCCCAGGCGTCGACGCCGGCGTCGGTGACGGAGACGGCGGCGGCACGCATGGTGGTCAGGCAGTCGGCCGCGCGGAGCAGGTGGGCGCGCTCGGCGGCGAGGACGGGATCGGGTCGGTCGGCGGGGGCGGGCGGGGCCGGGGCGGACGGCACGGACACGGTCGGAGGACGCTACGCGCGGTCCGTGGCCGGCTCAACCGACTTCCGGCACGACCCGCCGGACGATGTGTAGACCACCGGCTCGCGGATCACCCACCTGACATGGCCAGTGACCCGACTCCGCCCTCTGTCATCGGGGCGACCGCCCACGACCGCGACGGGAAGCCGTTGGGCACGATCACGGCGGTCTACCTCGACGACGTGACCCAACAGCCCACCTGGGTGGGACTCACCCCCGGCACGCACGCGGCCCCGGACACCGACGAGGTCCCCCTCATCGCCCCGGTCACCGGGTCGGAGTTCGGGGACGACCGGGTGCAGCTGGCGGTCGACTCCGCCGCCGTCCACTCCGCGCCCCGCGCGACCCGGCCGGACCACCTGAGCCCCGAGGAGGAGGCGGCGCTGCTGGAGCACTACCGCCGGCCGGCCGCCGGGCTCGTCCGCGACGACGCCACCACCGTGCGGGGCGGCGGCGCGGCAGGCCCGGTCCGCGGCGGTGACGGAACGGTCACCCTCGCCGAGGAGCAGCTGGACGTCACGACCGTGGTCGAGCCCTGGACCCGGGCCGTCCTGCGCATCGAGGAGGTCAGCGAGGAGGTGCTCGTGCCGGTGACGATCACCCGGCAGCGCGCCCGGATCGAGCACCTGCCGCTGGCGCACGGCGACCGCGAGCCGGGCACGGCGGCGACGGGCGAGCGGCAGCCCTCCCGGAGCACCGGCTGGGTCACCCTGTACGCCGAGGAGCCGCGGGTCTCCCTGGAGCGGGTGCCCGCCGAGCGCGTCCGGCTGAGCACGACGTGGGAGACCGAGGAGTCCCAGGTCACCGAGCAGGTGCGGCACGAAGAGGTCGACCTCACCACCACCGACACGCTCCGCGACTGAGGCACCGCCCCGGCCGGTCAGCCGGCCGGGGCACCCAGCCACCAGTCCAGCCCGGCGGTCACCAGGTCCGGGGTGACCACGTGCCCGCCGGTGAACTCCTCGTAGGTCACGTCGTACCCGTCGGCGAGCAGCTCGGCCGACACCCGCCGCCCGCACCGGTCCACCGGCAGCACCCGGTCCTCGGTGCCGTGGCTGATCCAGAACCTGGCCCGGCCGTACCGGCCCGGTGAGGACATGAAGCCCGGCGAGAAGGCCAGCACCGCGGCGGCCAGGTCCCCGTTGGCCACGCCCATCGACAGCGCGTACGAGCCGCCGTCGGAGAAGCCCGACAGCGCCACCTGGCTGATCGCGCAGCTGCTGAACACCTGGGCGAGCGCGGCGTCCAGGACGGCGACGTCCCGGCCCGGGCCGCCGGCCACCAGGTCCCAGGTGGTGCCGGCCGAGGTCGGGGCGAGCACCAGCACGTCCCGGGCGGTGGCCGGCCCGCCGACCGCGGCCAGCGACTGCTCCGCCGTCCCGCCGGCTCCGTGGAAGAACACCAGCAGGGGGCGCGGCCCCGGGCCGCCCGGTGGGACGGCGAGCAGCGCCTCCGACCCCAGCCCCAGGTCGAGCCGCGAGACCCCCGGGCCGGGCGCGGTGCCGGTGGGCTGCGGGTCCGGGCGGCTGTCGAGGCGGCCGTCGGCCGCGCGTGAGGAAGCAGACACCGCGCTCCCCTACCCCCGGACGGCACACCTGCACGGCCGGGGGCAGGGTGGGGTGGTGGCCGAGAAGATCCCTGACTCCATGCTCGCCGGACGCCTCGACGTCCGGACCCGCGACTTCGCCGTCACCGAGGTGCCCGTGCCGGCCCCGGGCCCCGGTGAGGTGCTCGTCCGGGTGCGCGCCGCCGGCGTGTGCCTGTCCGACGTGCACCTCATCGAGGGTGAGCTGAGGCCGCTGTTCCTGCGCGGGGACACCGTCACCCTGGGCCACGAGGTGGCCGGCACCGTCGCGGCGCTGGGCCCGGGCGTGACCGGCTGGGCCGACGACCAGCGGGTGCTGCTGCAGGCCGGGGAGGAGCGCAACGGCGTCGTGCACACCCGCGGCGTCGACTACGACGGCGGGTGGGCGCAGTACGCCGTCGCCCGGGCCGACACGCTGGTCGCCGTCCCGGACGACCTCCCGCTGGAGCAGGCCTGCATCGTGCCGGACGCGGTCTCCACCCCGTGGGCGGCGATCACCGCCACCGCCGGCGTGCGGCCGGCCCAGCCGGTCGGCGTGTGGGGCATCGGCGGGCTCGGGGCGCACGGCGTCCAGCTGCTCCGGCTGGCCGGCGCCGCGCCGATCATCGCCGTCGACCCGGTGCCGGCCGCCCGGGAGCGCGCGCTGCAGTTCGGTGCCGACCTGGCGCTGGACCCCGCCGACGACGACCTGGTCGACCAGGTGCGGGCCGCGACCGGCGGGACTGGGCTGGCCGTCGCCTTCGACTTCGCCGGCGTCGCCGCGGTGCGGGAGCAGGCGGTCCGGGCGCTGGGCCCCGGTGGCGCGCTGGTACTGGTCGGGCTGACGAGGCAGCCGCTGACGATCAGGGACGGGACGGCGTTCAGCTACTTCGGGCAGAAGGTACTGGGCCACTACGGGTCGATGCCCGAGCACGTGCTCGAACTGGTCCAGCTGGTGCGGCACCACCGGATCGACTTCGCCCGCTCGGTCAGCGACACGCTGCCGCTGAGTGAGGCCGCGACCGCGGTGGAGCGGCTGTCGAACAAGGAGGGCAACCCGATCCGGCTGGTCCTGCAGCCCTGACCCCGCGGGGGCCATGGCCGAGGCCATGGCCCCCACGGGTCACCGCGTGTGAGCCGTGACACACGCGCGGTGGCGGCTCTCGACGTCCGCCGCCCCACCACCGGCACAGCTCTCCCGCTGCGCGTCGCTGGGGTGGTCAGCTGCACCCGGACGCCGGACGCGGCGGCCTCTCCTCCGACGACGCAGGAGCCGCGCGGTGACCCAGACCCTGGACCCGACCGACACCACGACCACCGGCACCGACGACCCCGGCAGCCGGGTCGGCGCCTGGCTGGAGGCGTTCCAGTCCGCGCTGACCGCCCGGGACGTCGACCGGGTGGTGGAGCTCTTCGCCCCCACGTGCTTCTGGCGTGACCTGGTCGCCTTCAGCTGGAACATCACCACGGTCGAGGGACACGACGGCGTCCGCGACCTGCTCCAGACCACGCTCGACCGCACCGACCCGCAGGGCTTCACGGCCGCGGAGCCGCCCACCGGCGCCGACGGCGTCGACGAGGCCTGGATCAGCTTCGAGACCGCCGTCGGCCGCGGCCGGGGCCACCTGCGGCTCAAGGACGGCAAGGCCTGGACCCTGCTGACCACGCTGTACGAGCTGACCGGGCACGAGGAGCCGGCGCGGGACCGGCGGCCGATGGGCGCCGAGCACGGCGTCCACCGCGACCGGGAGACCTGGCTGGACCGGCGCGAGCGGGAGGCCCGCGAGCTGGGGTACCAGACCCAGCCGTACGTGCTCGTCGTCGGTGGCGGGCAGGGCGGGATCGCGCTCGGGGCCCGGCTGCGGCAGCTCGACGTCCCGACCATCGTGATCGACAAGCACCCCCGGCCCGGGGACCAGTGGCGCAGCCGCTACAAGTCGCTGTGCCTGCACGACCCGGTCTGGTACGACCACCTGCCCTACGTGAAGTTCCCGGACAACTGGCCGGTGTTCGCCCCCAAGGACAAGATCGCCGACTGGCTGGAGTCCTACACGCGGGTGATGGAGCTGAACTACTGGGGGAACACCCGGGCGATCAGCGCCCACTGGGACGAGGCTCTCGACGAGTGGCGGGTCACCGTCGAGCGGGACGGCGTGCCGGTGGAGCTGCGCCCGAAGCAGCTCGTGCTGGCCACCGGGATGTCGGGCAAGCCCAACGTCCCCGTGCTGCCCGGCCAGGACCTGTTCCGCGGCGACCAGCACCACTCCTCGGCCCACCCCGGGCCGGACGCCTACCGGGGCAAGCGCTGCGTGGTCATCGGCTCGAACAACTCGGCCTTCGACATCTGCGGGGCGCTGTGGGAGAACGGCGCCGACGTCACGATGGTGCAGCGCTCCTCGACCCACATCGTCCGGTCGGACTCGCTGATGGAGATCGGGCTGGGCGCGCTGTACTCCGAGGAGGCCGTCGCCGGCGGGATGACGACGGAGAAGGCGGACCTGACCTTCGCCTCGCTCCCGTACCGGATCATGCACGAGTTCCAGATCCCGCTGTACGACCAGATGCGGGAGCGGGACGCCGACTTCTACCAGCGCCTCGAGGCCGCCGGGTTCGACCACGACTGGGGCGACGACGGCTCGGGCCTGTTCATGAAGTACCTGCGCCGCGGGTCGGGCTACTACATCGACGTGGGCGCGGCCGACCTCGTCGCGAACGGCGACGTCCGGCTGGTCAAGGGGCAGGTCGACCACCTGACCGAGGACTCGGTGGTGCTGGCCGACGGCACCGAGCTGCCGGCCGACCTCGTCGTCTACGCGACCGGGTACGGCTCGATGAACGGCTGGGCCGCCGACCTGATCAGCCAGGAGGTCGCCGACCGGGTGGGGAAGGTGTGGGGGCTGGGCTCGGACACCACCAAGGACCCCGGCCCGTGGGAGGGCGAGCAGCGCAACATGTGGAAGCCCACCCAGCAGGAGGCGCTGTGGTTCCACGGCGGCAACCTGCACCAGTCCCGGCACTACTCGCTGTACCTGGCGCTGCAGCTCAAGGCCCGGCAGGTGGGCATCCCGACCCCGGTGTACCGGCTGCAGGAGGTCCACCACACCAGCTGAACCCCGTCGGCAGCCGCTCCCCCGATTGGAGACCACGATGCGAGCCGCCCGCTACCACGGCCGTGGGGACATCAGGATCGAGGAGGTCCCGGCGCCGGAGCTCCGGCCCGGCACCGTCGCGATCGACGTCGCCTGGTGCGGCATCTGCGGCACGGACCTGCACGAGTACCTCGAGGGCCCGATCTTCATCCCGCCGCCCGGCGCACCCCAGCCGGTGTCCGGCGAGTCGATCCCGATCGTCCTGGGCCACGAGTTCTCCGGCACCGTCCGCGCCCTCGGGGACGGGGTCGACGACCTGTCCGTGGGCGAACGGGTGGTCGTCGAGCCGTACATCATCCGGGACGACGTGGACACCAGCCCCGGCCGGCCGTACCAGCTGTCCCCGGACATGAACTTCATCGGGCTCGGCGGCCGCGGAGGGGGACTGAGCGAGCAGATCGTGGTCCAGCGCCGCTGGGTGCACCCGGTGGGGGACGTGCCGCTGGACCAGGCCGCGCTGATCGAGCCGCTGGCGGTCGGGCACCACGCCTACGTCCGCAGCGGGGCCGGCCCCGGGGACGTCGCGCTGGTCGGCGGGGCCGGGCCGATCGGGCTGCTGCTCGCGGCACTGCTCACCGCCGAGGGGCTGACGGTCCTCATCACCGAGGTGAGCGCTGCCCGGAAGGCGAAGGCCGCCGAGACGGAGGTGGCCCCGCACGTGCTCGACCCGACCGAGGTCGACGTCGCCGAGCGCGTGCGGGAGCTGACCGACGGCCGGGGCGCGGACGTCTGCTTCGAGTGCACCAGCGTCAACGCCGTCCTGGACACCCTGATCGACGCGGTGCGCCCGGGCGGCGTCGTCGTCAACGTCTCCATCTGGGGGCACCCGGCACAGGTGGACATGCAGAAGCTGGTGCTCAAGGAGATCGACCTGCGCGGCACCATCGCCTACGCCGGCGACCACCCGGCCACGATCGAACTGGTCCGCAGCGGGAAGGTGGACCTGGCGCCCTTCATCACCGCACGGATCCCGCTGGAGGACCTGGTGGCCGAGGGGCTCGACGCACTCGTCCACCACAAGGACTCCCAGGTCAAGATCCTCGTCCACCCCTGAGCCGGCGGGCCGGGATCACCGGTCGGCGGGCTCCACGATGTGCGCCCGTACGGCCCGGAACCGGGCCGGGGTCGCACCAGCACCACCGTCGGCTGGCCGACCTCGCGCGCGGGCAGCCGCCGCGGACGCTGCGCTGCGGGCGTCGATCATCGGGAACCGGGCCGGCGTCGACCTCGTCGAGACCGCCACTGTGCTCGCGATCGGCGCTGGCGAACCGCGCTGCCGCCCATAAAGGTATTACCGTTCGTCCACCGCTGTTAGAGTCCTCGACGGCGGGTTCCCGCTGCGGACGACGACGACCGGGGGACCCATGCAGACCGCCCCCGGACGTGGGCTCACGGTCCGATGAGCCGGTGGCCGTGGCGCCGCCGACCGCCCTCCCGGGACGTCGCCGCCTCCGCCGCCGGAGCTGGGGTCTACTCGGTGGCCTTGGGCATCGCCAGCGTCGCGCTGCCGCTGCTGGCCATCGAGGCCGGGTACTCCGCGGTCGAGATCGGCGCCCTGACCGCGGCGTCGGCGGTGGCCCAGATGGGCGTTCGGATGATGCTCGGCCTGGCCATGCGGCACTGGCCGGACTGGACCCTCGTGGCCGGCGCCGGGGTGCTGCTGGCACTCAGCAGCGGAACAGTGGCGCTGTCAGCGGCGCCGGTGCCCTTCGTCCTCGCCCAACTGCTCCAAGGCGCCTCGCGAGCGTGCTTCTGGACCGGCAGCCAGACCCACGTCGTCCGTGGCCCGGGCCGGGCGGCGGGCGCACTGGCGAAGGTGAACCTGGCGGCCTCGATCGGCCTGCTCATCGGCCCGGTCGCCGCCGGCCTGCTGTCGGAGAGCACCCCCGCTCTGGCACTGGCGATCTCGGCCTCGATCGCCCTCGTCGGCGCCCTGCCCGCACTCCTGCTGGACCGGCTCCCCCCGTTCACACCACCCGTCGACCGGCCGCCGGGACGACTGTGGCGACGACCGGGTGTCGACGTCGGCTGCTGGGCGGGCATGACCGCAGGGGCGTGGCGCGCCCTGCTCACGTCCTACGTGCCGGTCGCCCTGGACCAGGCCCGGCAGTCCTCCTCCAGCATCGGCCTGCTGGTCTCGGCCGCCAACGGCGCCCAGCTGATCGGCACGGCGATCTCCGGATGGGTGCCCGCCCGCTGGTCCGGCCGGGTGCTCATCGTCGGGGTACTGGTCACGGGCGTGGCGACCGCCCTCACCGGCCTGGTCGCCGGCCAGTTGGCGCTCGCCGCGCTCGTCCTGAGCGTCAGCGGGGTGGCCGCCGGCGCCGTGCAGGTGATCGGTCAGGCGACAGCCGCCGAGGCCGTGCACCCGGAGGAGCGCGGTGAGGCCATCGCGGTCAGTGGCACGTTCCGCGCCGCCGCCCTGCTGGTCGCGCCACTGGCCGTCGCCGGGCTGGTGGTGGCACTCCCGCTGTCCTCGGCGATCGCCGTGGTGGGTGCTGGGATGGCGCTGCCAGCGGTCGCGCTGCGACACCGCGCCGGCCCGGCGCCCGGACCGGCCGCAGGCGCCTGAGCGCGGGTCAGCTGCGGTCGAGCCGGCGCACCAGGTACTCCCACGCCCCGTGCACCATCGCGTCGGAGTAGCAGTGGCCCCGCTTGGACAGCGACTCCTCGGGCGAGGACCAGGTGGCCCAACTGCCGGTGGCCATCGCGGTGAGCTGCATCCGGCAGGCCCGGTCCAGCAGGTAGGCGGTGACCGTGGCCGTCGGCACGTCCGCCGCTGCCACGACGACCCCGTGGTTGACCATCAGGCAGGCATTCCGGTCGCCCAGGGTCGCCGCGACGCGCTCGCCGAGCTCGGCCGTGAGGACGAGGTCCCCGGTGTCGGTGAACCGGGCGAGATCGGGCGGGACGAACAGGTTCGCCTCGTGCGAGATCGGGCGCAGCGGCACGCCCACCGCGCCGAGGGCCACCGCGGCCGGGGAGTGCGTGTGGATGACGCTCCCGACGTCGGGGCGGGCCCGCATCACCTCGGTGTGGATCGGGTACTCGGCGTGCCGTCGACCGTGGCCCTCGAGCACCTCGCCGTCCCAGGAGACCAGCAGGACGTCCTCTGGGCCGACCTCCTCGAAGCCGAGTCCGGAAGCCTTCATCCAGACCCCGCGCCCCTCCGGGTCCCGCACCGACACGTGGCCCCAGATGAGGTCCCCCTGGTCGGCGGCACCGAGCACCCGGCACCCCTGGGAGACCAGTTCCCGCAGCTGCTGGCTCACGTCGTCCTCCGTCTCGACCGGAGCCTGCGACCCCCGTCGGTCGCACAGTCCTCCGGACGCTCGTTGCGTGGCATGATGGTAGGACCAATCCCGACGGTTCGGAGATGTCCATGCGTCCTGCGCACTCCGCACGCCCCATGCCCGACGCGGGGTGGCGCCGATGAGCGCCGGCACCGTCATCGTGGGCGCCAGCCAGGCCGGGCTACAGGTGGCCGTCTCCCTCCGCGAACTGGGCGACACCGCCCCGATCACGCTGGTCGGCGCGGAGGCACACCCGCCCTACCAGCGGCCGCCGCTGTCCAAGGAGTTCCTGGCCGGCGCCGCCGGCCACGAATCGCTCGCGTTCCGCACACCCGCCTTCTATGCCGAGAACGGGATCGAGCTGGTCTGCGGTGAGCGAGTGGTCGACGTGTCCCTTCCCAGCGCCGCTTCGGCCGACCCCGGCACCGCACGTACCGCAGGCGGGCTCCGGCTGGCCTTCGACCGGCTCGCCCTGACCGTCGGCGCCCGCCCGCGCCGCCTGCAGGTGCCCGGTGCCGCCCTGGGCGGCGTCCTCTACCTGCGCGACCTCGATGACGCCACGCAGGTGCGGGCCGGACTCGCCGACGCCGGCCAGGTCGTCGTCATCGGCGGGGGGTTCATCGGGCTCGAGGCGGCCGCCGCGGCGCGCGCCCAGGGCAGGTCGGTGACCGTCGTCGAGATGGCCGACCGACTGGTCGGGCGAGCCGTGGCACCTGTCACCTCGGAGTTCTACCGCCAGGCACACGAGCGCCGGGGGACGACGGTGCTGCTGTCGACCGGGGTGACCGAACTGCGCGGCAGCGGCGACCGGGTGAGCGAGGTGGTCCTCGACGACGGGTCGACGCTGCCGGCAGACCTGGTGCTGATCGGGGTGGGCGTGCAGCCGCGGACCGAACTGGCCGAGCAGATCGGCCTGGAGTGCGACGGCGGGATCGTCGTGGACGGCTGGGCGTGTACCAGCTCGCCCTCCGTGGTCGCCGCCGGCGACTGCACCGTGCAGCCACACCCGCTGACCGGCCTCGGCCGAGTACGACTGGAGTCGGTGCAGAGCGCGGTCGCCCAGGCCGGCGTGGCCGCCGCCTCGCTGCTGGGCCGGCGGGTGGAGACCCGGACCGTGCCGTGGTTCTGGTCGAACCAGGGCGACCTGCGACTGCAGATCGCTGGACTGTCGGCCGGCTTCGACCAGCACGTCGTGCGCGGCGACCCGGACAGCGAGAAGTTCTCCGTCCTCTACTACCGCCAGGGCGAACTGCTGGGCGTGGACGCGGTCAACAACCCGGCCGACTACCTGGTGGTGCGGAAGGCGCTCACCCTGGGAGTGCCACTGTCGCCGACCCAGGTGGCCGACAGCGCCGTCCCGCTCAAGACGGTGCTGGCCGCCGCCACCGCCTGACCGAACCCCTCCCCCCGGGCCGGGGTGGCGACCACCCGTCGCCACCCCGGCCCGCGGCCGTTCCACACCCGGTGACGACCATTCTGCGGCCGGTCGCCCGAGGGTTCCGACCAGGGACGCCGCCATTGTCAGAGAATGGCCACGACAATCCCGGCCGACCATTCCCCCGGTCTCCGTCGACCACCCCTGCAGAACGACGCAGCCCTGACCGCCGAGCCACGCCGCCGATCGACAGGACGCTGACCTGCAGTGTGACGCGGATGACGACTGTGATCCAGGCAATGCTCGAAATGTGATCCACACAATGCCCGCGCTCTTCATGTGAGGGCTCTCACGAGGCAGAGGTCGGCCGATGGGCATCCCGGGACTGCGAATGGTCCTACTGTAAGAGCAAGACGAGAATCGAGAGGGAGCACCTGACGTGACCAGCACCACGCCCCTGCAGCAGGCGATCTCCGCCCCCCGCGTCGCCATCCCGCGCCGTTGGTCCCCGGCAACGCGGCTGCGCCGGATGGCGATGACGACGTCGTTCATCGTCGGCAACGCGTTCTCCGCCGCGACGTCCTACGAGGGCGCCCAGGGCCCGATCGCCCGGCGCGCGGTCCTGTCGCGCTTCTCCGACGACCTGCGCTGACCGCAGCACCTCACCCGCTGCACCGCCGCAGCTGACCGGCTCCGGGCCGGGGACCTCACGGTCCCCGGCCCGCCGCGCGTCCGGGTCAGATGACGAAGGCCTCCAGCGCCTCCGGCGCGAAGAGCTCCTCCGGGTCCAGCCGGCGCCTCGACAGACCCTGTCCGTGGTGGTAGCGGAGGAACGTGGTCAGGGTGTCGATGTTCTGCTCCAACCCGTAGGACCAGTAGTCCTCGCCCAGCAGCGACCGAGCCTCCTCCAGGCCCGGGATCAGCCAGGGCAGCATGAACCGCAGTGCCGAGGAGTCGTAGAGCTCGACCATGGCCTGCTGCTTGGCCAGGGTCAGCGCCTTGGTCAGCGACTGGGCCACCCAGCGGTTGGCCTCGTAGACGTCACGCCGTACCACGACGACGTGCATGATCGGGAAGATGCCGGTCTCGGAGAAGTACTGCTTCTCCGCCGCCACCGGGTCGGCGAACAGCCGGCGGACCGGCCCGCCGGGAACGAACGACGACGGCACCCGGGGGCTCTGCAGGGCGTCGATCCGCCCGTCGGCGAGCATCCCCGAGAGCGTCTCCCCCTCCGAGATCGGCTGCAGGTCGGCGGCTCCGCCCAGGTCCACCGCCGCCTTCTCGATCCGCCCCGGGGTCTCCTGCCCCCCGGTGCGGTAGCTGACCGAGTCGACCGGGACGCCGTACTGGTCGGCGAGCATGCCGCGGATCCAGACGCCGGCGGTCAGCTGCCACTCCGGGGTGCCGACGATCTTGCCGCGCAGGTCCTCCGGCCTCTCGATGCCGGCGTCGGCGTGCACGAAGACGCCGGTGTGCCGGAACTGCCGGGAGGTGTACACCGGCAGGGCCACGAAGGGCGACCCCCCGCTGTCCAGGGACTTCACGTAGGAGGACAGCGACATCTCCGCCACCTCGAACTCCCGGTGCCGCATCATCCGGAAGAACGTCTCCTCGACCGGGAGCCGCAGGTAGTTCAGGTCGATGCCGTCGGGCAGGATCGTGCCCTCGGCGAGGGCGCGGGTCCGGTCGTAGTCGCCGCAGGCGAACGTCAGCCGCAGTCGGGACATCAGGCGCTACTTCCCCGCAGCGGTGAGCTGCGCATCCAGACGGGGGTAGACGCGGCGCGCGTTCCCCTCGAAGACCTTGGACAGTTCGGTGTCGGTCAGCCCGGCGCGGTCGACGTAGACCTTGGTGTCGTCCCAGCCGACACCGGACTCCGGATCGGCTCCGCGGACGGCACCGAGCATCTCCGAGGCGAACAGCACGTTGTCCACCGGCACGACCCGGGTCAGCAGGTCGATGCCCGGCTGGTGGTAGACGCAGGTGTCGAAGAAGACGTTGTCCAGCAGCGTCGACGGCTGCGGTCGGCCCATCCGCTCGGCGAGCCCGCGATAGCGCCCCCAGTGGTACGGAACGGCACCGCCGCCGTGCGGGATCACGAACCGCAGCGTGGGGAACCGGGTGAACAGGTCGCCCGTGAGGAACTGCATGAACGCCGTGGTGTCGGCGTTCAGGTAGTGCGCCCCGAGGGCGTGGAAGACCGGGTTGCACGAACCGGACACGTGCACCATCGCGGGGACGTCCAGTTCGACCATCGCCTCGTAGAGCGGGAACCAGTACTCGTCGGTCAGCGGCTCCGCCGTCCAGAACCCGCCCGAGGGGTCGGGGTTGAGGTTGCAGCCGACGAAGCCCAGCGTCTCCACGCACCGGTGCAGCTCGGCCACGGCGTCGTCCAGCGGACCGCCCGGGGTCTGCGGCAGCTGGCAGACCCCGGCGAAGCGCTCCGGGTAGAGCCCGACCAGCCGGCCGACGAGGTCGTTGCTCGTCGCCGCCCACACCCGCGCGGTCTCCGGGTCATCGACGTGGTGCCCCATCCCCGAGGCGCGCGGCGACAGCACCATCAGGTCCCCGCCCCGCTCGCGGAGCACCCGCAGCTGGTTGCCCTCCACGCTGGCGCGCAGCTCGTCGTCGCCGATCACCGGCGGCTCGGGGGCCCTGGCGGCCGGGTCGTCCAGCGCGGCCAGCTGCGCCGCACGGAACTCCTGCAGCGCCGCCGGCTCGGTCGTGTAGTGACCGTGGCAGTCGATGATCACGAGGCGTCCTCCGCGTCCACGTAGGTGAGGCCCGTGCGCACCAGCCGCTCGCGCATCCCGTTGACGTCCAGGCCCAGCTCCCCGTTGGCATAGCGTTCCCGGGCACGGGCCTCCTTGGCCTCGCGGGCCCGGGCGGCGTCCAGCACCTGCGCGGCCTCGTCCCGGGGCACGACGACGACGCCGTCGTCGTCGGCCACCACCACGTCACCGGGCTCCACCCACTGACCGGCGCAGACCATCCCAACGTTCACGCTGCCCAGGGTCTCCTTGACCGTGCCGAACGCCGAGATCCAGCGGGACCAGACGGGGAACCGCATCTCGGTCAGGTCGGCGACGTCCCGCACGCCGGCGTCGATGACCAGGCCACGCACCCCGCGGGCGGCCAGGGACGTGGCCAGCAGGTCACCGAAGTAGCCGGCCTGCGACGGCGTCGTGGGCGCGACGACCAGGAGGTCGCCCTCGGCGCACTGCTCGACGGCGACGTGGATCATCCAGTTGTCCCCCGGCGGCACGCTGACCGTCACCGCGGTGCCGGCCACCCGCGCCCCGCGGTAGACCGGCCGCAGCGCCGGGTGCAGCAGGTTCGTGCGGCCCTGCGCCTCGTGCACGGTCGAGACGCCGCAGGCGGCCAGGCCGGCGACCACGTGGGGGTCGGCACGCCGGGGGTTGCGGACGACGATGCCACTCACGCCGCCCCCCAGGGCAGGAGCGAGATGTGCAGCGCGTCCTCGCCGGTCTCCCCGGCCAGGGCGCGGATCGCGTGGTCGACGTCCTCGAGGCCGAAGGTGTGCGTGGCCAGCCGCTCCAGGGGGAAGCGGCCCGAGGCCAGCTGCGCCAGTGCGAGCTCCACCGAGCGGTAGCTGTGCCCGCGGGCGCTGGCCAGCGTGATGCACTTCTCGGTCATCTTCTTGAGCGGGAAGTCGGGGAACGCGGCCTCCTCGCCCTGGGTCACCATGATCCCCTCCCGGCGCTTGAGCGCGTCGATGCCGAGCAGGACCGGTGCGGTCCCCGCCCCGGAGGTGCAGTCCAGGACGACGTCGACGCCCGCGCCGCCGGTCAGTTCCAGGACCCGCTCCAGCGGGTCCTCGGTCAGCACGTCGATGGTGGCGTCCGCCCCCAGGTCGCGGGCCAGCTGCAACCGGGAGGAGTCCCGGGTCGTGCCGGTGACGACGATCAGCGAGGCGCCGGCCTGCTTGGAGGCGACGACCTGGGACAGCCCCTGCTGGCCGGGGCCCTGGATGAGCACGGTCTTCGCGTAGCCCACCCGGCCGGCGTTGAGCGCCCACTCGATGCCGTTGGACAGCGGGGTGACCAGGCCGGCCAGCTCGGCGGAGACACCGTCGGGCACCCGGTGGGTCACCGCGTTCCACGGCAGGTACATGTACTGGGAGAACCCACCCCACAGCCGCCCCGGGTTGTCCGAGGAGGTGTAGCCGTAGCGGCGGGCGTCGGGGTTCGTCCGCCAGTCGGTGAGCTGGCAGTGCCGGTACTCCCCCGCCCGACACCACTCGCAGTGCATGCAGCCGACGTAGTGCTCCACGAAGACCCGGTCACCCTCGCGCAGCCCGTGCATCCGGGACCACTGCGCGCCGGCCTTCGCGATGACGCCGATGTTCTCGTGCCCCATGATCACCGGCGCGTCGATGGTGGGCTTGCGGTACAGCTTCACGTCGGTGCCGCAGATGCCGGCCACCTCGATCCTGAGCAACGCGGCATCGTCCGTGATCTCGGGCATCGGGAACTCCCGGAGTTCCGTCCTCCCGGGCCCGGTCCGCACTGCCGCCAGCACCTGGTCTGCCATGCCTGCCCCCTGCCTCCGACGGTGGTGATCGGCATCACCGTAACCCGCGGTCTATTGGTCTGACCATGCTAGTTTGCTGCGCACCGACCGTCAGAGATGCCCCCCGGTCGGCCGCCGCGTCGAGCGGGTCGCGGCGGCCGGGACCGGAGGTCACCGCACGAGGAGAGCGCCGTCGGACACGTGACCGGCGGGCACCAGCCAGGAGGACACGTGGCCGAGCCGCTGCTGAAGACCGTCACCCGCACGCAGGGGAACAACGCCGACCTGAAGAGCGGGGCGGTGGCGCCGCAGGGCTTCCGCTTCGCCTTCGAGGAGGTCCCGGTCCTCCCCCAGGCGTTCCGCCGGATGGTCCGCGACCTGGAGTTCGACATCAGCGAGATGGCGCTGACCACCTACCTGGTCGCCAAGGCCCACGGAGTGGCCTTCACCGCTGTGCCGGCCTTCCTGGTGCGCGGGTTCCACCACGGGGCCGTGCAGGTGCTGGCCGGCTCCGACGTGCGGACACCGGCCGACCTCGCCGGCCGCCGGGTGGGCGTCAACCGCGGGTACACCGTGACCACCGGGGTGTGGGCACGGGCCGTGCTGCAGGACGAGTACGACGTCGACCTCAGCGGAATCACCTGGGCGCTCTCCGGCGACGAGCACGTGACGCAGTACGAGCCGCCGGCCAACGTCGTCCCGCTCGAGCCGGGCGGCACGATGGAGGAGCAGCTGCGCAGCGGGCAGCTGGCCGCGGTGATCGGCGCCGACCTGGACTCCCCCGACGTCGTCCCGCTGATCCCCGAGCCGACCGAGGCGGGGTTCCGTGCCCTCGAGCAGCGCGGGCTGTACCCGATCAACCACCTCGTGGTGGTCCGCAACGATCTCCTCCGGGAGCGGCCGGAGCTCGCCGCGGAGGTCTTCGACGTGTTCGCTCGCGCCAAGCAGCGGTACGTCCAGCGGTTGCGCGCCGAGGAGATCGAGGCGCCCACCGGCACCGACCGGATGTACCAGCGGGTCCTGCAGGCCACCGGGTCCGACCCGCTGCCCTACGGGCTGGAGCCGAACCGGGCGGTGCTCGAGCAGTTGCTGCGCGCGGCGGTGGACCAGCGGATCCTGGCCTCCCCGATCGCCGTCGAGGACGTCTTCGCCGCCGGCACCACCGACCTGACCGCCTGAGCGGGACATCGTGCGCATCGCGATCGCGGCCGACCACAACGGCGTGGCGCTCAAGGCCGGGCTGATCACCTGGCTGCGGGCACAGGGACACCAGGTCGAGGACCGCGGCACCGACAGCGACGCCCTGGTCGTGGACTACCCGCTGCTCTGCGCGGACATCTGCCGGCGGGTCGTCGACGGGCAGGCCGATCGCGCGATCATGGTCGGCGGCAGCGGGATGGGTGAGACGGTCGCCTGCAACAAGGTGCGCGGCATCCGGGCCGGACTGTGCACCGACCTCTTCCACGCCCGGATCTCCCGGGCGAACAACGACGCCAACGTCCTGGTGCTCGGTGCCAAGGTGCTCGCCGCCGAACAGGCCCGGGAGATCACCGAGCTGTGGCTGGACACGCGGTTCACCGGCGGCCCGCACCAGAGACGGCTGGACCAGATCGCCGCACTCGAGCGAGGCGAGCCCCTGGGCTGAGCGGTCCCACCGGTGGGTGCGGCGTGCGCACCCACCGGTGGGACCGGTCGGTCAGTAGCTGCCGACCACGAGCTCCTGGAACTCTGCCGGGGAGTCCAGCACCTCTGCGACCAGGGCGGCGGTGTCCTCACCGCTGAGCGGGGCCAGCGGACGCTGCTGCTCCTCCAGCTCGGTCTGCAGCTCGGTGTCGTCCAACGCGCACTGCATGCCCTCGCGGAGCGCGGCGACCCGCTCCTCCGCCATGCTCGGGGAGGCGATCATCCCGCGGCCGGTCTGCCCCAGCGCGATGAGGTTGTCGATGATCGTCTTCGCCTCGTCGTCCGGCGGCTCGGTCTCGTAGATCGTCGGGACGTCCGGCAGCAGCGGGTCGGGCTCCTCGTCGACGGTCACGATCGGCCGGACGTCGCCCGCCTCGATCGCGGCGAGCTGGCTGTCGATCGGCAGGACGTGGGCGTCGGCGTTGCCGGCCACCACGGCGGTCCGGGCCTCGGGGGCACCGGCGAAACCGGTGATGATCTCGAACGGGTAGCCGTAGGCCTGCCCGATGATGTTCGGGGCGATGAAGTCGTTCGCCCCGGGCCCCTGGGCCACGAACTGCACCGGCTCGCCGGAGTCGACGATGTCCTGGAAGTCCTGGATCGGGCTGTCCTGCGCCACCACCATGACGTTCGGCGGCGAGGAGACCCGGCCCAGCCAGTTCAGGTCGTTGAGGTCGAAGTTCGCCCCCTCGGCCTCGGCGATCTGCGCGGAGACCAGGCCGACGGTGTTGACGATCTGGATGCGGTTGTCCGAGGCCGGCGCGGCAGCGGTCCTGTTGGTGGCCACCAGGCCACCGGCACCTGGCTCGTTACGGACCACCAACCGGGCGCCCAGGCACTCCTCGAGGTAGGGCGCGATGCCGCGGGCGTAGGCGTCGTAACCGCCGCCGGGCTCGTAGGGCACGACCAGGTCGATGTCCTCGCCGTCGAACGCGGCCGCGCTCTCCTCGTCCGGACCACCGGAACCCGATCCGCACGCGGTGAGCAGCCCGGCCAGGGCCACGGCCATGGCCGTGCGGGAGGTGACGCGCCGTCCGGCGCCGGTCGTCGTTGCCATCGTGGATTGCTCCTTCATCGGAGTGCTCTCAGCCCGGGGCCCGGGGAGATCGGAAGGCGGTCGGCTCGCCCCCACGGTCGCGACGGCACTGCAGCCGCCGTCCGGACCGGTCAGCTGCCACCAGCGGCGCCGAGGAACGTGAGGATGCGAGCCGGCGCGGTCTCCGCGGTCTGCTCGGCCACCGGGACGTCCCAGTACTCGGCGCCCGGCAGGCACTCCTGCAGGTAGCGCGCCGCGGACGGCGCGTGCGAGTCGTCCTGTCCGGGCACGATCAGTGTCGGGATGTCACAGGCCAGCAGGTCCTCGGGCTCTGCGCCGGGGACGGTGTCCCGGTCGAACATCAACCGGGCCATCCCGCTGACCACGACGGCATAGCGTGCCGGGTCCAGCCGCACGTAGGCCGCCGCGAAGCCCGGGTCGGTGCGCAGCACGCTGTTCCACGGGCCGACCCGGGGATCGGCGGTGAACCCCTTGTCCGAGCCCCGCACCAGGTCGGCGACCGCGCCGAGGCCGTTGGTCTCGACGAAGGCCAGGTGCTGCACGAACCGGGAGTGCTGCTTCAGCCGGTACCGCACCCCTCCGGCCGGGGAGTACATGACCATGCTCAGCACCCGCTGCGGGTGCGCGACGCCGAACGCGGCAACCGTCGAGCAGCCGACGCAGCCGCCCATGAGGTGCGCCTGCTCGATGCCGAGGTGATCGAGCAGGCCGCGCCCCTGGGCCACGTAGTCGGCCCAGGAGATTCGCTCGACCCGCCCACCGGACTGCCCGGACTCGCGCCGGTCGAAGGTGATGCAGGTGTAGGCGGCGCTCAGCTGGGCCAGCACGTCCAGCCGGCGGTAGATGCCGACGGTCCGCCAGCTCTCCAGCGTGGAGTCGAACCCGCCGGGGGAGAACATCAGCAGCGGCGGGCCGCCGCCGGTGACCTCGTAGCGCGTGGTGATCCCGTCGACGACGGCAGTGGGCACGGTCAGGTCCTCTCGGTCGGGCGGGTCAGGACGCCGGCGGGACGGGGATGCCCCCGGGCAGCTGCCGCGCGGCCCGGACGTCCTCGGAGTAGGAGGTGATCGCCTGCAGGGTCAGCTGCGCCACGTTGACGTAGGTGTCCGGGGCGCCGTCCAGGGCCGAGGCCGCGTAGCCGATCGCGGCGTTGACCATCCGCATCCGACCGTCCAGCCAGGGACCGCCACCGAAGCCGCCGACCACCGGGATCGACACCGCCTCGGCGACCGCGGCTCCGACCACCGGCCCCGAGTTGGTGAAGTTCAGCAGCACCGCACCGGCGTTCTGCAGGCGCGTGGCCTCCGTCACCAGCTGATCGGTGAGCTCCTCCGGCACGGCGTCGGCCGCCGAGGGGATCGACTTGTACTCGACGCCGTAGCGCAGCGCGGTCTGCGGGGTGATGCCGAACTGGGCGAAGACGGGGATGCCGGCTCGCGTGACGGCTTCGACGGCGTCCAGGTGGTCGGCTGCACCGTCGAGCTTGACCAGGTCGACGCCGGCCTCCTTGACGAACCGGATCGCTGCCTGCACCGCGCTGGCCGGGCCCTCCTGCAGCGGGCCGAAGGGGAAGTCGACGCTGACCAGCGCCCGCTCCACCCCGCGGCGCACCGCCTGGGTGACCACGAGGATCTGCTCCATGGTCACCTCGAACGGGTTCGCGTGACCCCAGAGGTTGACCCCCACGGTGTCGCCCACCGAGACGAGGTCGACGCCTGCCCGGTCGACGATGCGGGCCACCTGGTGGTCCCAGGCCACCACGCCGACGATCTTCCGACCCTCGTCCTTCATCACCTGCAGGTCGCGCAGGGTCACCTTGGACCGCTCAGCCATCTCGTCCCCCGGTCAGACGCGCAGGGCGGTGAGGACGTCGACGACGTCGGTTTCGTCCGCCGACGGCAGCAGCACCCGGGCGTGCGGGCGCAACGCGGCGACCGCAGCGGAGGCCGCTGTGCCCTCGTGGGTCCCGTCGCCGACGACCAGTCCCGCGGTCTGCACGCCACGCTCCCAGCACGCCTTGCCCACGGCGTAGGCGCAGGCCGCACCCTCGTCCGAGGTCGCCACCATCACCACGACCGAGGCGCTGGCCAGCTCGTCGGCGAGCGTCGCCGGGCCGCCGTCGATCCCACGCAGGACCATCTCCCCGGCTCCCCCCCCAGCAGTACGGCACTCGTAGAAGCGGGCGTTGGCCCATGGCTGCATCGCGGCGTTGCCGACCACCTCGGCGGCCCCGGCGTCCAGGGCGATCACGCGTCCCGCACGGGACGGCGCGATCGGCCGATCGATGCGGTAGCGCGCCTCCTCGGCGGTGGCCGCGCGGGCACAGCTGCTGGGCAGGCTCGTGTCGACGCTCATCAGACGGAGGACACCCCCACACCCGGACGGACCTTGACGTCCTCGGCGGCAGCCTCGAGGAAGGCCTCCTCCTGCGGCAGCACGACAGCCGCCGAACGCACGTGGTGATGCGCGGGGTCGACGCCGGGAGGGGTGACACCGTTGTCCCGCAGCGCCTTGGCCGCCCGGTACAGCTTCTGGCGGGCCTTGATGATGCCGCTGTCGGCGGGCACCAGCCGCTCCTTCGTGCGGTCGACGATCGGGCCCATGCTCTCCTGCAGCGAGCTGTCCTGGATCGCGATGCCCTTGATGCCGGAGTAGAACTCGCCGCGCTTCTGCGCCTCGCGGTCCATCAGGTAGTCGTTGTCCATGTTCGCCACCGGCCGGTACGTGCCGGGGATGTTCTCGCTGTGCACCCCGTGCCCGTCGATCATGGCCTGCCGCTCCTCGGGCGTCAGGGCGCGCATCGGGTGGTAGTCGAAGCTGTAGGCCCAGCAGTTCTCGTCGTCGATCGGAATCCAGAAGTGCCCGTGGATCGGGTGGTCACCGCGCGGGGGCACCATCGTGAACGAGGGCATGACCCAGGGCGTGATCCGCCAGTAGTAGTTGCCCTCCTCGGCGTTCCGCCGGGCGCCGACGAACAGCCCGCCGGGGGAGTCGGCGACCTCGAAGAAGGGCTTCTTGTCGTTGGCGTTGTACTCGTTGCCCTTGGCGCCCTTGAACAGCGGATCGGTCTTCAGCCCACCGGAGTGCAGGAACGTCACGTGACTGGAGTCGATGCCACCCTCGAAGGCCTGCAGCCAGTTGCACTGCTGCCAGCGCTTGGAGGTGTAGGTCTGCTGAGCCGGGACCAGGGCGAACTCCCACTCCGGCAGCGGGGGCTGCGTGGCCGGGTCGCCCATGTAGGTCCACAGCACGTCGCCGATCTTGACCAGCGGGTACGCGGTCAGCTTGACGTTCTCGGCGAAGCTGCTGTTGTCGGCCTCGGAGGGCACATCGGTGCACTGGCCGGTCGTGTCGTACTTCCAGCCGTGGTAGGGGCAGCGCAGCCCGCCCTCCTCATTGCGGCCGAACCACAGCGAGGCACCACGGTGGGCGCAGAACTCGTCGATCAGCCCGTAGTTGCCGTAGCTGTCCCGGAACGCGACGAGGCGCTCGGACAGGAGCTTGAGGCGGATCGGCGGGCAACCGTCCTCCGGCAGCTCCTCGGCCAGGCAGGCCGGCATCCAGTACTGCCGGTAGAGCTCGCCCATCGGCGTCCCCGGCCCGGTCTGCGTCAGCATGTCGTTGATGTCCTGGCGAAGCACGGAGTTCTCCCTCGTTCCGGCGTCCCGGCCCCGGCCCTGCTGCCGAGAATGGACTGATGGTCATGCCTTGGGGCTGAGGCGTCAACCGCCTCGTGGGTCAGGGCTGCACGGGCGGGATGTCCACCGTCAGACCGTCGAGCTCGGGGGTGACCGGGATCTGGCAGGACAGCCGGCTGCCGTCCCGGCGCTCGGAGACGGCCATGTCGAGGAGGTCCTCCTCGATGTCACCCGGCTCGCCGACCAGGGCGAGGAACTCCTCCCGCACCCAGACGTGGCAGGTGGCACAAGAGGCATTGCCCCCGCACTCTGCAATGATCCCCGGGACGCCGTTCTTCACGGCTGCCACCATGACCGACTCGCCGGCCGTTGCATCGACGGCCCGCTCGTCGCCGGCGGTCGCTACGTAGGTCACCTTCGGCACGGCGTCGGGTCCTCTCCCTGGGCGATGCAGCTGTCGACCGGCGGGCGTGACGCCTGCCATCTGTTTGGTCAGTCCATTTGACCACATGCCGTCCCAGACCGCTAGGCTCCCGGCGTGCCGACGCTGCTCCTGCTGCGCCACGGCGAGAGCGAGTGGAACGACCGCGACCTGTTCACCGGATGGGTCGACGTGGGCCTGACCGCCCACGGTGCGGATCAGGCCCGGCACGCCGGCCGCCTGATCGCCGAGGCCGGCCTGCCCCCCGGCGTCCTGCACACCTCCCTGTTGGCCCGCGCCGTGCACACCGGCACCCTGGCGATGGCGGCCGCCGGCCGGCCGGAGGCCCCGGTCCACCGGTCGTGGCGGCTCAACGAGCGCCACTACGGCGTGCTGCAGGGCATGGACCGCCAGGTCGCGCGCGCCCGGTACGGCGGCGAGCGACTCCGTCACTGGCGACGCTCGTACGAGGGGCGGCCGCCGGCGGTCGAGCCCGGCGGCCCGGGCGACCCGGCGGGCGACCCGCGCTACGCCCACGTGCCGCCCACCCTGCTCCCGCGTGCCGAGAGCCTGCGCGACGTGCAGGCCCGGCTGCTGCCCCACTGGGACGAGGAGGTCGTCCCCGACCTGCGCGCCGGCCGCACCGTGCTGGTCACCGGGCACAGCAACTCACTGCGTGCCCTGGTCGCCCACCTGGACCGGTTGTCGGACGACGAGGTCCTCGACCTGGACATCCCGATCGGCAGCCCGCTGCACCACGAGCTGGACGAGGACCTCTCCCCCGTCCAGCGCGGCGGGCGGTACCTGGACCCCGTGGCGGCTGCCGCCGGCGCTGCCGAGGTCGCCCGGCAGCGGGGCGCCCGCACCACCTCGCCGACCGGGCCGACCCGCTCCCGTGCTCCTGCGGGATGAAAGTGTCCGGAAAGACGTCCCCGCACATCCCGCGGCTCTAGGATGGCGGTGTGACGATGCCCGCGACACCAGACGCCACCGGCGCAGCTGCGGGGACAGGCACCGGAGACCTGCTGAGTCGCGTGAGCATCGGCCGCATCTCCGAGGTGATCGTCGACCAGGTCCGGTTGCTCATCCGCCAGGGCCGGCTGGTCGCCGGCGACCGACTGCCGTCCGAGCGCGAGCTGTGCGAACGCTTCGGGGTCAGCCGGGTGACCGTCCGTGAGGCGCTGCGCGTCCTGGAGGCCAACGGACTCGTCGAGATCCGGGTCGGCGCGCGCGGCGGGGCCTTCGTCACAGCCCCCAGCAGTCGACTGGTCGGCGAGGGCATCGTGGACCTGATCTCCCTGGCCTCCATCACCGCCGTCGAGGTGACCGAGGCACGGATGCTCTTCGAACTGGGCATCGTCCCGCTGGTGTGCGAGCGGGCCACCGACGAGGACATCGCCGCGCTGTACGAGATCTGCGACCAGAGCGATGCGGCCATCACCGCCGGCGAGTACCCGCTCGAGCTCTCCGCCGAGTGGCACACCCGGTACGCCAGGGCCGGGCACAACCGGGCCGTGTCCATGTTCGTGGAGTCGCTGCACGACCCGCTGCTGCGTTCCCTGGAGCGGGCACGGGAGACCTCCCCGACCCACGGGCAACACGGCGTGGAGGAGCACCGGGCGCTGGTCGACGCGATCACCAAGCGGGACATCGCCGAGGCCACCGAGCTGATGCGCACGCACCTGACCCGTACCGCGCAGCGCGTCGAGGACGCGGACCACGCCGCCGGCGTCTGACCTGCACCGCCCTCAGCGGTGCGGGTCCTCGCTGAACACCAGGGACTTGATGGTCACCGGCACGGTGTTCGACGGGTGGCGGAGCCGACCCAGGTCGATGTAGTCGAAGTCGCGCAGGTTCAGCCCGTCCACCACGAGCACCTCCCCCGGCACGCCGAGCTCATCGCGCAGCAACCGGCCGAGGGTCATGGCCACGTCGCCGTCGAGCACCACGTACACCGGCCGACCGGCGTCGATCCGCTCCGCCAGCCCGTCCCGCAGGCCGCGGGCGAAGGCGGACAGCCGGGCGTAGCTGGGCAGACCGCTCCATGACATGGCCAGGGCCATGTCATGGAGCAGTTGATCGGCGTCGAGGGCGACGAGGTGTGCGCGGATCGCCGCGGCGATCTCGTCGGGCTGGACCGACTCGCCGAGCTCGTAGCGCGGCCGCACCACCTGCAGGTTGCGGCGGGGGAGCAGCGCGTCGGGGTCGGAGATCCAACCGGTGTTGCCGCTGAGCTGGACGCTGTACTCCGAGGCACCCAACGCCGTGGCCCGGATGCACTCACCGGCCTCCAGGAGTGGGTAGGGCAGCGCACCCGAGTCGACCCGGCGTCGGACGGCCCGGCCGAGCGGCCGACCCAGGTCGCCGAAGGAGACCGTCTCCCGGTCGTAGACGTACTCGCCCACCCCACCGGAGAACATCACGCCGTCGATCGCACCGAGGTCACCGAGAGCGGGGGTGAGGAACAGCTCGGCCACCTCTGGCGGCGGGTCGGCGCTGACCGCGGCGACCAGTGCGTCGGCCATCCTCTCGGCCACCTGGGCCAGCTCGGCGTCCCGTGCGGTGTCCCCCAGGGCCCAGTCGTACCCGGCACGCCGGGCGTGCCGGCGACCGGCCGGGTCCAGCCGGACGATGGTGCCACTGCCGTCGACGACCTGCAGCCGGCCGCCGACGTGCACCGCCGCGGTCGCGACGACTCGACCTCCGTCGAGCAAGGCGAACTTGGTGGTGCCACCGCCGATGTCGACGTTGAGGATCCGGCGGCCGCTGTCGTAGGACGCCTTGGCCGCGCCCGAGCCGTAGGCCGCCAGCATGGCCTCCATGTTGTGCCCGGCGGTGGCGGTCACCAGTTCCCCGCCCCGTTCGGCGAGCACGCCGGCGATCGCCTCGGCGTTGCGACGGCGCAGCGCCTCGCCGGTGAGGATGACGACGCCGGTGTCGACGTCCTCGGGCCCGATCCGGGCCTCGCCGTAGGCGCGGTCGATGATCGAGCCGAGCGCCTCGGCGTCGATGAGCTCAGCGCTGGCGTAGGGCGTCAGGCTCACCGGCGAGCGGTAGAGCGTCTCTCGACGCACCACGATGTAACGGCTGGTCAGGTCCTCACCGATCCGGCGCAGGTGCAGCCGGGAGAACACCACCTGCGTGCCGGAGGAGCCGATGTCCATGCCGACGCTGGACAGGGAGACGTTGTCCTGCTGCCAGATCGGGTTGTCCTGGAGCGGCATCTCGGCGTCGTCGTGGTCGTGGTCGTGGTCGGGCACGTGGGGCGAGTACACGATCTGCGGAGCGGCGTGGTCCCGGCCGTGGGCCAGGTCACCCTCCTGGTGGCCGTGGTGGTGGGAGTGCTCGTCGTCGTAGGTCACCCAGAACTCCTCGAGACGACGACGTGCGGCCCGCCACGAGGGGCGGACCGCACGTCCGGAATGGGACAGGAAGGCGGGGTCAGGCGACCGGCTGGGGTGGCAGGGTCTCCTTCTCCTGCTCGTACGCGGCCACCATCTGCGGCTCCAGGCCGTGCTTGGCCAGGGCCTCGGTGAAGGTCTCGCGCACGTAGGCCGACTCGTCGGCGTAGTCGATCTGGTCGCCGCCGATCCGCTGACTGATCCAGGCCTTGGGCACGCCCTGCGCGTTGCGGATGGACACCACCTCGTGCTTGAAGGCGAGGTAGCGGGCCGGCTCGGTGCCGGTGTTGAAGTGCTGGTGGTACCACATGTTCGGCGGGACGATCATGCTCCCTGCCTGCCACTCGTAGCGCCGGGGCTCCTCGCCCTCGGGCCACATCAGGCTGTAGCCCTCGCCCGACAGGATGATCACGTGCGCACCCGGACCGTGCCGGTGCCCCTTCTTGTACGTGGCGGTGGGGAACTGCGAGATGTGGCTGTTCATGGAGCCCTTGGCCATGTTGAACCGGATGTGCCCGCCGCCGGCGCCGCGCTCCTTGGCCTCGATCAACGGCAGGTTGATGGAGTCGGCCACGAAGTTGGTGTCCAGCAGCAGCCCCTTCTGCTCGCCCTTGGGCGCGAAGTAGTCCGGCTCACCGTCGAACCGCTTGGGGAAGTCGTGGGCGGTGCTGAAGACGAAGTCGATGTCGTCGTAGAGGTTGACGATGCCGGGGGCGTTCGTCGAGGAGACGAACCGTGCGACCTCGGAACCCGAGCCGTTGAAGTGCTGGTGCGAGGCGTTCAGCGGGATGGCGAACAGCGCACCCGGCCCCCACTCGAACGTGACCTCGGCGCCGGCGTCGTTCCACACCTTGGTGGAGCCGTGGCCGGAGAGGATGAGGATCATCTCCTCGAACAGCTGTCGCTGCGGGGCGAGCGCGCCGCCGGCCGGGATCTCGGCCACGTAGCAGTCGTTCGAGGTGCGGCTGGCCTCATGATTGATGAAGACCCCCCGGCCACCCCGGCGGGTCCAGTCCTTGAGCTCCACGGTCTTCAGATCGGGCACGTAGTGCGCGGCGATGATGTCCAGGCCCTCGTCGGCGACCCACCGGGTGTACGGCGAGTCCTTCTCCGTGGCGAACTTCGCTGCGAGGTTCTCGTTGACGATCGCGTCCTTGGCCATGAGGCCTCCCTGGTTCGAATGGGCTGAGCGACCCTCGACGGGCCGGCGGCGCAGCAGCGCGGCGATTGGTAGGACCGTATGACCACTGATGTGACCTGTCAAACACCCCGCTGGCACCGACCGCCTGCCGCCCGTGGGCCCAGCTCAGCCGGGGTCCATCACCCCGGGGTTCACCGGCGGACTGCCGTCGGGCCAGTCCTCGTCGGGGACCCCGGGGGGAGGGCCGGGGACGGGTGGGACGTCGGTCGGCGCCGGCTCGGGTGACGACTCGTCGGACCCCGGCGCGGTGTCCTCGACGGGCTGTCCGGATCGCGGTTCCAGCACGAGCACCTCCATGAGCAGGTCCTCGACCGGGCGGCCGGGGACGTGAGGGCCCCATCATCACGACGTTGCCGGCCGCCCGCAGCGGGCGGCCCGCCCATCCCCTGGAGGTCGCCGTGCGTCCCTCGCTGTCCAGCACCCCCTTCCGCACCTTCGTCGTGGCGCCGGCCCTGGTCCTCGCCGAGCAGGTGGTGTCGCGACGCCGGGTCCGGCTCCGGTGGCTGCCCGCGCTCGCCTGGGGCTTCGCGCAGTACCGGCTGGCCGGCCGATACCGGATCACCCGCGCCGGCGGCCCGCCCGGGCTGTCCCAGGGGCGGCCTCAGCGGCTGGTCACGAGCGGCCCGTACGCGGTCAGCCGCAACCCGATGTACCTCGGGCACCTGGTGTTCCTGGCCGGGCTGACGGCACTGACCCGGTCGCCGCTCGCAGTGGCGGTCACCGCCGTCCTGGTGCCCTGGTTCGACGCCCGGGCACGGGCCGACCACGCCCGTCTGGTCTCGCTCTTCGGCGAGCCATACCGCGACTACGCCACGCGGGTGCCGCGCTGGCTCCCCGGCCTGCCCACCGATCGACCTTGACAGCCATTGGTAGGACCAGTAGACCGTACGTGGCGGAGATGACCCCGGTCACATCCCCCCGGCCGCGCGGACAGTCGTCCCCGCTGCGGGACGACGCCGTTCCACGGCCGACCGGAACGTCACCCACGCCGCCCGCCGGGCGGACGTGGCCACCCCACGGCGGACGCCGCAGACGACAGGAGGACCCGATGGGTGAAGACGGGCGCGTGTTCGTGCGCGGACTGGAGTTCGACAAGTACGAACTGGAGGCGGTCCGCCAGCTGCAGCTCTCCCACCCCCGGGTGCGGGACAAGACGGTCGTCGTCGACCACGGCGAGGCGGTCGGTCACTCCGGTGCGGCCACCAAGCAGTCCCGGGTCTCCTGGCGGGTCGGCCCCGGGGACGAGGAGTTCCTGACCCAGACCCTGCAGGTGCACTTCATCGAGATCGACGGGCACGGGCAGAACAAGGGCCACGGGCATCAGAACGAGGCCGCCTTCTACATCCTCGAGGGCGCCGGCTACGAGATCCACGACGACCTGCGCTACGACTGGAAGAAGGACGACTTCGTCTTCGTCCACACCGACTCGGTGCACCAGCACTTCAACCCCTACGACGAGAAGGCCGTCTGCCTCGTCATCAAGGCCAAGTGCACCTGGATGTTCCTCGGCCTGCTGCAGCAGGGCCGCGGTGGCCCGATCACCCGCGAGGAGGAGTTCGGCCCGCGGGAGGACTGGTCGGCGATCTGGACCCCCGGGGTGCTGGACCGCACCAAGGTGGTCAGCCCGGCGTCGACCGTCTGGGAGGACACCGACCTCGGTCGGGTCCGGGTCATGACCAGCCCGCGGACCGAGCACGCCCGGCTGTTCAGCGTCGACGCGTTCGAGTTCGCCCTCGACCCTGGTGGGCACACCGGGCGGCACTGGAAGATGGCCGACGAGATTCTCTACGTCAAGGAGGGCGAGGGCTACTCGCTGCACTGGGAGGTGCAGGCCGAGATCGCCGAGCGCTACTACGCGCACATCGCCAAGGAGCCCCAGCGCTTCGACTTCAAGCAGGGCGACACCCTCTACGTGCCGCAGAACACCGTCGCGCAGCACTTCGCCTCCGACGGCACCCCACTGAAGCTGCTGAGCTTCCAGAACCGGCTGTTCAAGCACCTCGGTTACGACACGGTGAAGGTGCTGGAGCCGGCGTCCGCGCCGACGACGTCGCTGCCCAGCACGGCCACCGCCGACGACCTGGCGCTGGCCACCGAGGACTGACCGCCCGACCGAAGGACGGGCGGGCGGCCCCTGGGCCGCCCGCCCGCGGCGCCGCGCGTCCCCGCCCGGCACCCACCGCGCGCTCACCATCGAGCGCAGACCCCCAGGGGGCCCCATGGAGCAGCACACCGACGACGTGGAACTGCCGATCGGGACCTCCCCCGGGCCCGCCGCCTACGGCAGCGACCTGGTGGTCGACCTGCTCCGCGCGCTGGGCACCCGGTACGTCCCGCTGAACCCCGGCTCGTCCTTCCGCGGCCTGCACGACTCGCTGGTCAACCACGGCGGCAACCGCGCTCCCCAACTGCTGCTGTGCCTGCACGAGGAGATCGCCGTCTCGCTCGCCCACGGGTACGCCAAGGGTTCCGGCCAGGTGGGCGTCGCCGCGGTGCACGACCTCGTCGGCCTCATGCACGCCTCGATGGCTGTCTACGACGCCTTCTGCGACCGGGTGCCGGTGCTGGTGCTGGGCGGCAGCGGTCCGGTCGACCCCGCCCAGCGCCGGCCGGTCGACTGGACCCACTCCGCCACCACGCAGGCACAGCTTGTCCGCGACTTCGTGAGCTGGGACGCCGAACCGGCCACCGCCGCTGCGTTCGTCAGCGACACCCTGCGCGCCCACCAGCGCGCCGCCAGCGCGCCCCGCGGACCCGCCTACGTCTCCCTGGACGCCGGTGTCCAGGAGGCCCCGCTCGACGCACCGGTCCCGATCCCCGACCTCGCCCTCCACGCCCCGGCGCCGCCTCCGGCCGCGGACGAGGCGAGCATCGCGCGTGCTCTGGACGTGCTGCTCGCCGCACAGCGACCCGCCGTCGCCGCCGGGAACATGAGCTGGGACCCGGCGGCCACCGCGGTGCTCGTGGAGCTCGTAGAGCGGCTCGGGGCCGGGTACCACGACGACCGGCACGCGGTCTCCTTCCCGAGCGCGCACCCGCTCAACGGCACCGGTGACCGCGACTGGCTCACCGAGGCCGACGTCGTCCTGGCCATCGGCGTCCCCGACGTCCCCGGTCTGCTCCGCCGCCGTGGCCGCTCCCGCGCCTCGGGAGCCGGCGAGTTCCCACGGGTCGTCGACGTCTCGACCGGCCACCTGGGGCTGAGGTCGTGGAGCAACGTCTTCGAGACGCCGCTCCCCCGGGCCGCCCAGCTCCTCGCCGACCCGCTCACCGGCGCCCGTCAGCTGCTCCACGCGCTCCGCGACCGGGGACCGGTGCCGGGGGCGGAGGCCCGCCGCGAACGCGTCGCCGCCCGGGTCGCCCAGCAGCGCGCCGCCGCGGCCGAAGCCCGGCAGGAGGGGTGGGCGGCCACGCCCATCAAGCCCGCGCGGCTGGTCAGCGAACTGTGGGACACCGTCCGCGACGTGCCGCACCTGCTCTGCCTGCGGAACAGCCGCAGCTGGCCCGAGGGCGTCTGGGACCTCGCCGGCGCGGGCAGCTACCTCGGCCACTCCGGCGGCGGGGGTGTGGGCTACGGCCCCGGCGCCTTCGTCGGCGGAGCGCTCGCCGCCCGGGACCGCGGCCTGCTCGGCGTGGGCATCATCGGCGACGGCGACCTGCTGATGGCCGCCGGTGCGCTGTGGACGGCGGTCCACCACCGCATCCCGGCACTCCTGGTCGTCAACGACAACGGGTCCTTCTACAACGACGAACCGCACCAGGCCGCCGTCGCCCGGGACCGCGGCCGCGAGCCGGCCAACAGCTGGATCGGGATGCGGATCGCCGACCCGGCCGTCGACATCGACGCACTCGCGGCCTCCTACGGGTGCTGGACAGCCGGCACCGTCACCGATCCCGGAGAGCTCGCCGGCGCGTTCGCCGCTGCGCTCGCCGCTGCCCAGGACGGCCGGGTGGCCGTCGTCCACGTCAGGACGGAACCGGCATGAGCGACGGACGGGTACTGGGACGGGTCGGACGCGGCCGCCCGCCCGTCGCCGCCCGCATGCACATCGGCGGGCAGTGGCGCGAGGCCGCCTCGGGTGCACGGCTGGACTGCATCGACCCCACCACCGAGGAACTGCTGGGGACGGTCCCCGCCGGTGCCGCGGCGGACGCCGATGCGGCGGTGGCCGCTGCACAGGAGGCGTCCGGCGCCTGGCGCGCCCTGGGCTGGACCAGGCGGGCTGCGCTGCTGCGCGACCTGGCGGACGCGGTGGGCGAGGTCGCCGAGCCGCTGGCGGTGCTGGACGTGCTCGACAGCGGCAACCCGATCGCCGGCATGCGGGGCGACATCGAGTCCGCTGTGCGCGAGCTGCACTACTACGCCGGGCTGGCCGGGCAGACCCACGGCGTCAGCACGCCCACCGGCCCGGACACGGTGTCCTTCACGAAGCGCGAGCCCTACGGCGTCGTCGTGCGGATCGTGCCGTTCAACCACCCGTTCAAGTTCGCCTGCGGCAAGGCCGCCGCCGCACTGGCCGCCGGCAACGCGGTGATCGTCAAGCCCGGTGAGCAGACCTCGTTGTCGGCCGTCGCGCTGGCCGAGGTCGCCGAGGCGGTGCTGCCCCCCGGCGTGCTCAACGTCGTCACCGGCACCGGCGCCGAGCTCGGCCAGGCGCTGGTCTCCCACCCGGGCGCGCCGCGCGTCGCCTTCACCGGATCGGTCGCCACCGGTCGCCGGATCATGGTGGCCGCGGCGCAGCACTTCGGTCACGTCACCCTGGAGCTCGGCGGCAAGAACCCGCTCGTCATCTGCCCGGACGTCGACGTCCGGCAAGCCGCCCGCAGCGCGGTGGCCAGCATGAACGTCGCCCGCAGCAACGGGCAGTCCTGCGGCTCGACCTCCCGCATCTACGTCCACGAGAGCATCCGCGCCGAGTTCACCGACGCCCTGGTCGACCGGGTGCGCGAGATCCGGGTGGGCGACCCGCTGGACGAGGCCAACGACGTGGGCCCGCTGGCCTTCGAGGCGCACCTGCAGCGGGTGTCCGGGCACATCACCCGGGCGCAGGCGTCCGGGGCGACGCTGGCGACCGGGGGCTCCCGTCCGGGTGGCACGGGCCGCGGGTACTTCATCGAGCCGACGGTGTTCACCGACGTCACCGACGAGATGCCGATCGCCCGTGACGAGGTGTTCGGCCCGGTGATGTCCGTGCTGGGCTGGTCCGACCTGGACGACGTCGTCCGCCGGGCCAACGACACCGAGCTGGGCCTGACCGCCAACGTCTTCACCCGCGACCTGCGGGTCGCGCACCGGCTGGCCGACCAGCTGCAGGCCGGCTACGTCTACGTGAACGGCACCGGCCGGCGGCCGCCCGGTTCGCCGTTCGGCGGCTGGAAGCACAGCGGCTTCGGCAAGGAGAACGGCCCTGAGGAGCTGCTCTCCTACACCCGGGAGAAGACGGTCACCGTCACGCTGCCGGCCGAGGACCCGGACTGGGCCACACCGTGAGCCCCGCACCATCCCCATCCCACGACCGAGGTGATCGATGACGACCACGTCCGAGCCCCCCGCCCCCGCCCTGGAGCCGGCGGTCAACCACGCCCCCTACGACCAGCCGGTCTGGGGATCCGACGTCATGGTCGACGCCCTCCGGCAGCTCGACCTGCCCTACATCGCGCTGAACCCCGGCTCCTCGTTCCGCGGGCTGCACGACTCGCTGGTCAACTACGCCGGCGACGAGATGCAGATGATCGAGTGCCCGCACGAGAAGATCGCGGTCGCGCTGGCGCACGGCTACGCCAAGGCCAGCGGCAAGCCGATGGGCGTGATCCTGCACGATCTGGTCGGGCTCCTGCAGGGCACCATGGGCGTCTACTACGCCTACATCGACCGGGCACCCGTGCTGGTCCTGGGTGGGTCCGGCCCGGCCGACCAGAGCCGCCGGCGGCCCTACATCGACTGGATCCACTCGGCCAACGTCCAGGGGCAGGCGGTTCGGGAGTTCACCAAGTGGGACCACGAGCCGCGGTCGATCTCCTCGGTGCCCGAGGTGCTCGCCCGGGCCTACCGGGTGGCCACCACCGGGCCGCAGGGGCCGACCTACGTGGCGCTGGACGCCGGCCTGCAGGAGGACCAGCTCACCGAGCCGGTGCCGGTCGACCACGTCGCCGCGCTGGCCGCCGCGCCCTCCCCCGTGGCGCCGGACCCCGTGACCCTGCGCGCGCTGGCCGAGGAGCTGTGCGCCGCCCGCCGCCCCGTGATGGTGCTGGCCTACCCCGGCCGGGACCCGGAGTCCTTCGGCACCCTCGTGGAGCTGGCCGAGCTGGTGGGCATCGGTGCCCTGGACACCCACTGGCGGCTGAACTTCCCCAACCGGCACCCGCTGTGCGTCAGCGACACCAACGCCGTCGACGACGCCGACTGCGTGCTGTTCGTCGACGTGAAGGACATGGTCAAGCCCACCCACCGCACCGACCGGCTGGCCCGGCGCAACGTCTCCCGGCTGGCGCCGGGGTGCCGGGTGCTGTCGCTCGGCTTCGCCGACATGGGGATCTCGTCCTGGAGCGAGGACTACGCGCAGATCATCCCGGCCGACCACACGGTGGCCGCGGACACCGCGGTGGCGCTGCCGCTGCTGCTGGCCGAGTGCCGCGCCATCCTGGCCGGTGACGACCTGGAGCGGGCCGCGGAGCGGGAGACCTGGAAGGCCTCGCTGACCGACCTGCACGAACGCACCTCCAGCGGCTGGGCGCAGGAGGCGGCCGCCAAGGCAGGCGAGACCCCGGTGTCCACCGCCCAGCTCGCCGCCGCGGTGTGGGAGGTCGTGCAGGAGCACGACTGGGTGCTCACGGCCGGGACGGCGGCGGACTGGGCACTGCGGCTGTGGGACTTCGACGTCCCGCACCGGCATCCCGGCAAGCAGCTGGGCACCGCCACGCAGATCGGCATCTCCCTCGGCGTCGCCCTGGCGCACAAGGGCACCGGGCGGCTGGTGGTCGACCTGCAGCCCGACGGCGACCTGATGTTCGACGTCGGCGCGCTCTGGGTGGCCAGTCGTTACCAGCTGCCGATGCTCACGGTCATGTTCAACAACCGCGCCTACTACAACGACTGGGAGCACCAGGAGAGACTGGCCGAGCAGCGCGGGACCCCGGTCGACCGGGCGCACATCGGGATGGCCATCGCCACTCCCGAGCCGGACTTCGCCGCGATCGCGAAGGGCTTCGGCTGGTGGGCCGAGGGCCCGGTCACCGACCCGGCCCAGGTGGCCGACGCGGTCCGCCGGGCAGCGGCGCACGTGATGGCGACCGGTGGCCCCGCGCTGGTGGACGTGGTCTGCCAGCCGAAGTGATCCTGACGCGCTGAGACGAGGGGCCCCGGGCGTCGCCCGGGGCCCCTCGCCGTTCAGTCCCGGATGTCCTGGAGGAACCACTCGGTCGGGATCTCGTGCCCGACACCGGCCTCCAGCGCCTTCCGGTACACGACCTGGCCGACGGCGGAGAACTGGAGACCCTGGTTGCCCACGTTGCGGTAGAAGGTGACCTGGTCGGCGCTGGTCCGCCCGGGCACCTCCCCCGCCATGACCGCGGCGATGTCCGGCGCCCCGCCACCGCGGCCCCGGTCGGTGAACTCTGGGGAGTCCCCGCCGAAACCGGGATTGCGGTTGGTCGCCGGGATGCGCGCCATCTCCGCCGCCGAGCCGCCGATGAAGGCGCCCGGGGACATCCCGCGCTCGACCTGGTACCGCTCGGTCTGCCGCATCGGCAGGCCGGCCGTGCCCTGGCGGACGACGACGTCGAACCGGTCACCGACGTCGGGCATCTCCCGCCGGCCCAGGTTGGTGACGTGGACACCCGGCTCGATCCAGTCGGCCTGGTAGACCGGCTGCATGGCGTCGGTGCAGGAGGACAGGACGTCGCAGCCGGCGACGGCCTCCTGCGGTGAGTCGACCGCGACGACCTCGATCCCCAGCCGCTCGGCCATCTCCGTCGCGTACTGCTCCCGGTTGCGCCGGGTCGGGCTGTAGACCCTGCAGCGCCGGATCGGCCGGACGAGGCAGAAGGCCTCGAGGTAGGCGCGGGCCATCCCGCCGGAGCCGAGCATCCCGACGACCTCGGAGTCCTCCCGGGACAGGTACTTGGCACCGATGGCGGCCCCACCCGCGACCCGCATGTGCTGCAGCACCCCGTCGTTGAGGAAGGCGAGGGGCTCGGCGGTGCGGGTGGAGACGAGCATCACCAGCCCGCAGTAGGTGCCCGGGCGGACGGCGTACTTCTCCTCGGTCCAGTTGCCGTGCTCGTCCCGGGGCCACGAGACGACGTCGGACTTCATCCGGATGGCGAAGACCCCGTCGTTGGCTCCCTCCATCGACCCCCAGCGGAAGTACCCGTCCGCGGGGCCGGGCGCGTAGAGGTCGACGCGGGGCCGGTGTACGGCACCGCCGTGCGGCAGTCGCGCGAAGGCCGCCTCCTGGGCGTCGATGCACTCCTGCATGGTGAGCAGCTGCGCGACCTGCGCGTTGTCGATGATGAGCACGGTTCCCCCTCAGGACGTGCTGCCGGGCGGCCGGCTGGGCGGCACGGACTCCGGGACCGCGCCGGTGGCGTCGGTGGTGGGCTGCCCCGTCCCGGCCTCGTCGACCGGCGCGGCCTCGTTCTCGACGGCGATCCCGGCGTACTCGCGGACCACGTTGGTCCGGGTGAGCAACGCGGCACCGACCAGCACCGGGATGGCCGCGCCGGCGGTCAGGGCGGTCACCGGGCCGAGCAGGCCGGCCGCCGCACCGATCACGACGTCACCCAGTGCGGGCCCACCGCGGGAGGTGATCTGGTAGAGCGACTGGACCCGGCCGCGCAGCTCGTCGGGGGTCTCCAGCTGGACCGCGGCGTGCCGGATCGTGGTCGCGGTGGCGTCGAAGGCACCCAGCAGCAGGGCGAGCAGCAGGACCGCGGCGACCACCGAGACCTGGGCGAAGCCGATGGCGACCAGCCCGTAGGTCACGGTCGACACCAGCAGCACCCGGCCCAGCCGGCGGGAGCGGGTCACCAGGCGCACGATGCTGTAGGTCGCGAGCAGGGCGCCCAGCGACGGGGCCGCGGACAGCAGCCCGTAACCGGCGGGGCCGATGTCCAGCCGGTCCGAGAACGCCGGCAGCAGCACCCGGTAGGCGCCGAAGACGGTCAGCACCAGGTCCAGCCCGCACAGCGACCAGATCAACGGCCGCCGGCGCACGTAGCGGATGCCCTCGGCCATGTCCGCCCCCACCGAGGGCCGGGGGCCGTCGGCGTTGCGGACCAGCGGCGGCACCCGGACGGCGGCGAGCACCCCGATCAGCGCCGCGTAGGTGAACCCGTCGAGCAGGTACACCAGGCCCGGCCCGTCGACAGCGATCAACAGGCCCCCCAGCGCCGGACCGGTCAGCACCGCCACTTCCCGGGAGGGGTTGAGCAGGGCGATCGCCGCAGGCAGCACCTCGCGCGGGACGAGCGCCGGCACCAGCGCTTGCCGGCACGGCTGATCGAACGTCGCCGCAGCCGTCGTGACCAGCACGCCGGCGAGCACGTGCCACGCCTGCACGTTGCCGGAGAGGGTCACCGCCGCCATGCCCAGGGCACCGAACATGGCCAGCGCCTGGGTCGTCTGCAACAACCGGCGCCGATCCCACCGGTCGGCCAGCACACCGCCGATCGGGCTCAGCGTGACCAAGGCCACAGCCTGGGCGCCGCCCACCAGGCCGGTCATCGCGATCGACCCGGTGAGCTCGTACACCTGCCACAGACTCGCGGCGACCGTGGCCCGGGCGCCGATCTGGGACAGGATCACCCCGGACCAGAACAGCATGAAGTCCCGGTTGCGCAGCAACCTCCCCCAGGGCATCTCCGGGTCAGCCGACCGGCACGAGTGTGACCTTGCTCGGGTCGGTGGCCAGGTACACCTCCGTCCCCGGCTCGATGGAGGTCGCGGGGTTGCCCCGGACCCGGAGGCTGCCCTGGCCGACCCGGACGATGTGGTCGACCGCGTCACCGAGGAACGCCCGGTTGGTCACCGTGCCCGCCCACTCGTTGGGCCGGTTGCCCCAGCGGGTGGTGCTGATCTCCAGGCACTCGGGCCGGACCGCGGCGATGACCTCCTCGCCGACCGGGATGTTGACCGACGACTCGAGGCGCACCCGCCCCGCCTCGGTGTCCACGTCGACGTTTCCCCCCTCGCGGCCGGCGACCGTGCCGCGCAGGAAGTTCGACGTCCCGATGAACTCGGCGACGAACTTGGAGTTGGGGGTCTCGTAGACCTGGCGCGGGCGCCCGGTCTGCAGCACGTTGCCCTCCTTCATCACCGCGATGGTGGTGGAGAGCGCGAGGGCCTCGATCTGGTCGTGGGTCACGTAGATGGAGGTGATCCCCAGGTCCCGCTGGAGACGCTTGAGCTCGTAGCGCAGCGACTCGCGGAGCTTCGCGTCGAGGTTGGACAGCGGCTCGTCGAGCAGCATCAGCGGCGGCTCGATCACGACCGCTCGGGCCAGTGCCAGGCGCTGCTGCTGGCCACCGGAGAGCTTGGTGGCCTGCCGGTCGGCGAGATGGCCGAGCTCCATGGTCTCCAGGACCTTGGCCACGCGCTCCTGGATCTCCCGCTTGCCGGGCCGGGTGGCCCGCTTGCGCACCTGCAGGGGGAACGCGACGTTGTCGAAGACGGTCATGTGCGGCCAGATGGCGTAGGACTGGAAGACCATGCCCAGCCCGCGCTGGTTGGCCGGCACGTTGAGGTGGCGGGTGCTGCCCCCTTCGAAGAGCGGACGGTCCCCGACCACGATCCGCCCGGAGTCCGGACGCTCGAGGCCGGCCACGGCCCGCAGTGTGGTGGTCTTCCCGCAGCCGGACGGGCCGAGGAGGGTGAACATCTCGCCCTCGCCGACCTCCAGGCTGATGTCGTTGACGGCGAATACCCGCGCCGGCCCCGCATCCTGGCCCGCGTCGGTGCCCTTCTTGCTGCTGCCGCTGCGCGCCTTCGCGCGCTTGCCGGCCTCGCTGCCGAAGCTCTTCACGAGGTTGGTGATCGTCAACATGGTCATGGCCGCAGCCTCCGGTCGCTGGTTCTGGAGATCGGTCGGTCGAGGGGTGGGTCAGTCGGACTTCAGGCCGACACTGGCGCCGATCTTGTAGGCGACTCCCACCAGGACGGCGAGGATGAGCACCATCAGCACCCCGAGTGCGGACAGTTCTCCGAAGCGGGCGTTCGCGTAGAGCTCCCAGATCGAGATCGACAACACCTCGTTGCCCGGCGTGTACAGCAGGATCGAGGAGGACAGCTCCCGGAAGGAGACGACGAAGATGTAGACCCAGCCGGCCAGCAGCGCCGGGGCGATGAGCGGCAGCAGCACCCGGCGGAAGGTGGCCCACCAACCGGCTCCGCTGACCAGGGCGGACTCCTCGAGCTCCGCGCCGATGGTCTGCATCCCGCTCACCGCGTACCGCATGCCATAGGGCAGGTACCGGGTGCAGTAGGCGATCAGCAGGATGAACAACGTGCCGTAGATGGGCAGCGGGCTGCGCAGGTACACGAAGGCGATGGCCACACCGAGCACCAGGCCGGGGATCACCAGCGGCGAGAACGCGATGTGGTCCAGGACCCGGCGACCCGGGATGCCCGACCGTACGACCACCCACGCGGCGATCGCCATCAGCGCCATCACGATCGTCGCCGAGCCGGCGCCCAGCAGGAGCGAGTTGCGCAGCGCCGTCGGCACCGTGGGCAGGTTGAACACGGCGACGAAGTTGTCGAAGCTCATCGACTGGAACGCCTCGATCGACGGCGGCCGGTAGTACGGCAGCAGCGCCGTGTACAGCAGCACCAGCAGGGGAGCCAGCACGGTGACGAAGAAGTAGAGCAGGATGCCCAGCCCGACGACCGGCTTCCAGCGACCCAGGTCGATCGGGCGGGGCCGGAAGCCCTTGCCGGTGATCGTGCCGCCGCCGTGGCCACGGCTGAACCGGTTGGACAGCCAGATGCCGAGCGCGGCGATCGCGAGCAGTCCGACGGCGAGCGCCCCGGCCGCGGCGAAGTCGGTGGGGAAGGTGCGCAGCACCTCGTAGATGCGACTGGTGAAGACGTAGATTCCGTTCTGCAGGCCGAGCAGAGCCGGTACCTCGAAGCTCTCCAGGCTCCGGACGAGCATGATCAGCGCCGCCGACAGGAGTGCGGGGCGGACCAACGGCAACGTCACCCGCCGGAAGGTCTGCACGCGGGTGGCCCCGCTCATCAGTGACGATTCCTCGAGGGAGGGGTCCGTCGACCGGAATGCAGCCACCATGAAGAGGAAGGCGATGGGGGAGAGGTGCAGGCCCTCGACCCAGATCATCCCCCAGATGGTGAAGACGTTGATCGTGCCCTCACCGAAGATCGGCTCGAGCAGGCTGTTCAGCAGCCCGATGGACGGGCTGGCCAGGAAGATCCAGGCGATGGTGTAGAGGATCCCGGGGATGATGAGCGGGATGATCGACGCGGCGAAGAACAGCGCCTTGAACGGCACGTCGGTGCGCACGTTGAAGTAGGCCAGCGCCGTGCCGACCGCCAGGGAGAGCAGGGCGGAACCGAAGGCGAACCACAGGGAGTTCCCGACCAGCGAACCGATGCGATCACTGCCGTACGCGCGGCTGAAGCCGCCGAGGCTGAAACCCTCCGCGTCGGTGAAGGTCGTCCACAGCAGATAGCCCATGGGCACCAGGGCGAGGTATCCGACGACGACCGTCACCGCGATGGCGACCAGGGTGCGGGGGCGCATGATCACCTCGCGTGCCCGCTCGACGCGTGATCGGCTGTCGCCAGCGGGTCCTGCGCCAGGGGGGCTCGCCCCCACAGGCCCGGTCTCCACCGGGGGAACTACGGTCGTCGCCATTCTCGGCTCCTCGAACTCGGCTGGTCGATCCGTGGACTGGTGCGCGCGGACGGCACCGTTGCGGTCCGGGGTCGGCCCGGTGCACTGGCGAGCGCACCGGGCCGGCCCCCTGCGATCAGTTCTCCGGGAGCTGCTCGCCGCCGCGGACGACCTCGGCGTAGCGGTCCGACCACTCGGCGCCCTCGTCGAGGAGCTGCTGGACGTCCACCGGCTGGACCTCCAGCCCGGCCAGCGGGTCGGAGCCGTCCGGCATCACCGACGGGGTGAGGCCGTTGTCCAGGAGCACCTGCTGGCCGTCCTCGAGGTACCAGTCCATGAAGAGCATGGCGGTGGCCGGGTGCTCGCTGGCCCGCATGACGCCACCGCCGTTGGCCCGGGCCACGACCGGCTCGACGAAGGGCTGGTCGTCCACCGGGGCGCCCGTGGCCCGGGCCTTCTCGGTGAGGTAGGTGTAGGAGGCAGCGACGACGCCGAACTCGCCGGCCGAGAGCAGCTCCACCTGACCTGAGTGGCCCTTGGCGATCTTGGCGCCGTCCACCATCGCGGCGAACATCGCATCGATGTCCGCGTCGGACATGCCCTGGTCCTGGAAGTACCCGTAGAGGGTCATGTACCAGTCGTAGTCACCGACCTCCAGCGAGAGGATGCCGTCGTACTTCGGGTCGGCGAGGTCCTCCCAGGTGGTCGGGACGAGATCCCCGGCCACCGCGTTGGTGTTCCACGCCGGGGCGAAGATGTTGAACCGGGTGGGGGTCCACCCCTCGTACTGGAAGTCCTCGTTGACCTTGTCGCGCTGCTCGCCCTGGTAGTCGCCGGTGAGGCCCTCGTTGGCGATGACCGCGAGCTCGGTGGCGTTGGTCTCGACGACATCGGCGCCCGCGAACTGCGCGGAGCTCTCCTGCAGGATGCGCTGCAAGATGGTCTCCGAGTCGGCGCGGTAGAGATCGACGTCGATGCCGAACTCCTCCTCGAACTCCGGCACGACGATGTCGGCGATGTCGGCGTTCAGCGAGGTGTAGATGGAGAGGGCGTTGCCCTCCTCCGCGGCGAGCTCGACCAGGCGGTCCCGTCGCTCGGAGCCGGTGAGCTCACCGATCTCGGCGTACACGCCCTCGGCGTCGGTCGCCTCGGTGGAACCTCCACCTCCGCCTCCTGACGTCGGGGAACCACCACACGCCGACATCAGCAGCAGGGACGCGGTCCCCAGTCCGATCCACGTCGATCGTCGAGACATCTTCTCTCCAGACAGACTCACAGGGGCCCGAGGCTGGGGCCAGCCTCCGGGGAGTTCGTTGCTGCCGGCTCGCGCGGGCGGACCCCGTCGAGCACTCCGTGCTGGCGCCGTTGCGATGGCTGCCCAACGCTCCGGTCGCTCGTTGGGCTAACGGCCAGACCATTCGCGAGGAAGGTAACGCGCCTCACACTCGGCTGTAAAGGCCCGGGTCGTCGCCATCGAGGAGACGGCGGGCGGCAGCGATGTCGAAGGTGCGCATGAAGGCCAGCGCGGTCTGCGTCATGGTGAGCTCCACCCCGGTGCCGGCGGCCATCCGCTCGGCGTTGGCGATGTCCTTCTCGAACCAGGTGAAGCGCATCTCGTGCATCTCGCGCAGCGTCCGGCTGTCGGTCGGGCTGTCCTGCAACGCCGCCCGGAGCCGGGGGACGTCGCCGCCCAGCCGTCGGCCGAGTTCGAGTGCCTGACCGAGAGCGGAGATCTGCGCCCAGTGCACGAGGTTGTTCACCGTCTTGCCGACCTGCCCGGCACCCACGTCGCCCAGTAGGTGGACGGCGGAGGTCCAAGGGGTCAGCACCGGTCGGACGGCGTCCAGCGCTTCGGCGTCCCCACCGACCAGCAGGGTGAGCTCCCCCGCCTCGGCGGCGCGCACCCCGCCGGTCAGGGCTGCGTCGAGCACGCTCACGCCCGGCGGGGCCGCGGCAGCGAGCTCACGACAGGTCTCCGGCAGTGCCGAGCTGGACAGCAGGACCACGCTGCCCGGCCGAGCGGCGCTGTAGACGCCGCGCCGACCGGTGAGCACCTCGCGCAACTGGTCGTCGGTGGCCACCACCACGATGACCGTCCCGGCCGCCTCCGCGACAGCGGCCGCCTCGTGGACGGCCGTGGCGCCCACCGCGACAGCGGCCGCGACGGCCGCCGGGTCGAGGTCGACGACCACCGTGGGCACCCGGGCGCCGGCCAGGTGGCGGGCGATCGGGCCCCCCATGGCGCCGAGCCCGACGACGCCCACGCCGGGTGGGAGATCGCCACGGGAGCTTCGAGTCGGGCGGGTGGACTGGGTCACGGAGGCCTCCAGTGCGTCGGGTGTGGTGTGGCGCACAGAGTAGGCCGGTCATTGGTCTACTGTCAGTCCTATGGGTCTTCGGGTGACCTCCTCTCGCAGCCGCGTGGGCCGCCAGACCCTCCTCGCCCGTACCGGCCGCTCGCTGCGGCACCCGAACTACCGCCGGTTCATCAGCGGACATGCGGTGAGCGTCATCGGCACCTGGATGCAACGGGTCGCGCAGGACTGGCTGGTCCTGGAGCTGACCGGCAGCCCGGTCGCCATCGGGACGGCCACCGCCCTGCAGTTCCTGCCCACCCTGCTGTTCGGCGTGTGGGGTGGCGTCCTGGTCGACCGGTTCGACCGCTGGAAGCTCATCATCGGCACCCAGGTCGCCAGCGCCGTCCTCGCAGCGGCGCTGGCCGTCACCACGCTCACCGGCGCCACGACCCTCGGGCTGGTCTACGTCATGGCCACCCTGCTGGGCCTGGTGACGGTCATCGACTCCCCGGCCCGCCAGGCGTTCGTCACCGATCTGGTGCCCGTGCCCGACTACGTCAACGCCCAGGCGCTGAACTCGACCATCCACAACACCGGCCGGCTGATCGGTCCGGCCGTGGCCGGGCTGGTCATCTCCACCGCCGGCGCGGGGACGGCGTTCGCCGTCAACGCCGTCTCGTTCCTCGCCGTGCTGATCGGGTTGGCCCGGATCGACCGCTCAGCCCTGCACCGCACCGCACGACTGGCCCGCGGACGGGGTCAGGCCCGAGAGGGACTGCGGTACGCCTGGCACCACCGGGAGCTGCGCGCCTGCCTCTTCCTGGTCGCGGTGGTCGGCGTGTTCGGCCAGAACTTCCGGGTGATCCTGCCGGTCACCGCCACCGAGGTGCTCGACGGGGATGCTGCGACCTACGGGTACCTGACCGCAGCACTGGGCCTGGGCGCGGTGCTGGGCGCCCTGGGGGCGGCCTCGAGCGAGCAGGTGACCGGGCGCCGGCTCCTGCTGTGGACCGTCCTCTTCGGCGTGGTCAACCTGGCCATGGCGCTGGCCGGGCAGCTGCCCGTCGCACTGGCCGTCCTGGCAGCGGTGGGCGTCGCGAACATCCTGTTCAACACCGTGGCCCGGTCGCTCCTGCAGGTGCACAGCACCCCGGAGATGCAGGGTCGGGTGATGGCCCTGCACGGGCTGCTGTTCCTGGGCACGACCCCCATCGGGGCGCCACTGCTCGGCTGGATCTGCGCGACTGCCGGGTCCGCTGTCGGTTTTCTCGTCGCCGGCGGCTCGGCGCTGCTCGCAGCCGTGGCTGCCGCCCGGCAGCTGCGGCGCAGCACGGGGTCCGGCGCCGCTCAGCCCAGCACCGCGACAGCAGCACCCGACCCGGCACCCGAGCTGCCGGCGACGGACGCCCGCCCTGATCCTCGAGCCCCTCTGGCCTCAACCCCCCGGCGCCTCTTCGCCGACAGGGTGCGCCGGCAGCGCCCAGCCCGCTGACCCTAAGCCACCCTCGCCCAGCACCCCCGAGCTCCGGACGGCGCCGATGACCCGCTGGACGACGTCGGAGACCGGCGCATCGGCGCCGGCCCGTGACGCGGCGTCCAGGACCAGGCGCATGTCCTCGTCGGCCCACGGCAGTTCGCGGGGCCGCTCCCAGGTGCGCAGCACCCAGGAGTCGGCGCTGCTCCTGCACAGCCCCTCGACCAGCGGCCCACGCTGGACACCCAGGGCCTCGGCCAGGCGCAGCCCCTCCACCACCGAGGCGATGGTCGACCACAGCAGCATGTTGTTGACCAACTTGGCCACCTGACCCGCGCCAGGGCCGCCCACGTGCACGACATCGGAACAGAACGCCGAGAGCACGTCCGCGCAGCGCGCCAGCACCGCCGGCTCTCCCCCGACCAGCGCCAGCAGGTCGCCTCGCCGGGCTCCGTGATCGCCGCGGCACAGCGGCGCATCCAGCAGCCGGCCGCCGTCCCGGACCGCGGCCTCGTGCAGGCGGCGCATCTCCTCCGGGTCGACGGTGGAGCAGACCAGCACGTCCCGGTCCCGCAAGGAGGGGCGCAACTGCCCGTCGACCAGCAGGATCCGGGCGACCGCCGTGCCGCCGGCCACCACCAGGACGACCTCGCACCCGGCCAGCTCGCGGTCCTCGGTGACCCGGCGGACCGTGACCGGCAGGTCCGCCCCGGCGACCGGATCGGGGTCCAGGCCGAGGACCTCGTGCCCGGCGGCGGCGAGGTGCCCGGCGATCGGCGCCCCCATCCGGCCCAGGCCGATCACGCCCACCCTGCGGCAACCGGTCATCGGGGCCCCTCTCCCTCGTCGCCGCGAGGCCGCGCCCGCAGCCCGGCGACCACCGCCGCCGCACGCGCCGATCGCCCGCCGGGGTCGTCGAGGGCGTCGCGGTCGACGCCCTCGGGGCGCCGCTCGGCCAGCGAGCCCCGCGCGGTCCGCCGGTAGATGTCGGCGATGGCCCGGTAGGTCGCCGGATCGAGACCAGCGGCACGCTGGGTCTCGGCAACCGCTTCCATCTCGGGCACGAACCGCCACGCCTTGCTGGCAGCCAGCCCGGCCTCGGCCAGCGGATCGCGGCGCAGCACGCGACGCAACTCTGCCTCGACCTCGTCGAGCACGCCGTTCTCGGCGGCGGTGAGCAGGGAGTTGATCACCAGTGCGGTGACCCCCTTGCGCACCGCGCCGGTGCACATCTTGGCCGCGGACGCCGCGCCCACCGCCGTCCCGACCACCTGGACCACGACGCTGGTCCAGGGCAGGGCGGCGACCCTTGCCGCGGCCGGGCCGGAGAGCAGCACCCGGGCGTCGGGGCGACCGGACACCGGCGGTGCGCCGGAGACCGCGCCATCGACGACGTCGATCCCAGCAGCCACAGCGCGGGCGGCGATGTCCGCGACCTCGGCCGGTGAGACGGCGTTGAGGTCGGCCAGTAGTGGCCGGACGCCGAGCCGGCCGGCCCGCCCGACCAGGTCATCGGCGACCGCGCGGGCGTGCTGGGGAGGGACGACCGACAGCAGCACCGGTGCGCGCCGCACGACCTCGTCGAGATCGGCGACCAGCTCCAGCCCGGCGGCGGCGGCCAGACCGGCGGTCCGCGGGCTGCGCCCGGCCGTGGTGACCAGCACCTGCGCCCCCCCACGGGCCAGCGCAGCGCCGAGCGCGGCGCCCATCTCGCCGGGCGACACCACCCCCACCAGCTGCGTCGCCGGCTCGGTCACGTCACTGCCCCGCAAGGCGTCCAGGTGCCCATCACGGGCAAATGGTAAGGCCGTCGATCCTCCACCGATACGGTGGCAGCGCTCGGCGCACCGGAGCTTTGGCCATACCATTGATCCGCACGTCGTCCCGACCCCGCGATCCAGAGGATGGTCATGCCCCCACGCCGCCAGGTCGTCATCGTGGGCGGAGGGCCCGTCGGCGTCGCCCTCGCCCTCGCCCTCGGACTACGCGGGATCTCGTGCGCCGTCATCGAGCGGCGGACCGAGCTGTCCAGCATCCCCAAGGGCCAGGGCCTGAGTCAGCGTTCGGTCGAGCACTTCGCCCGCTGGGGCCTCGCCGACCAGCTGCGCGCCGCGCGGGCGATGCCGCCGGGCCACCCGATCGGCCAGGTCACCGTCTACCGGGACCTGCGCAGCGACTTCTGGCACGCCGCCGCGGCCCGTGAACTGGTCGCCCCGTTCTATGCGCAGGCGAACGAGCGGCTGCCGCAGTACCGCACCGAGGAGGTGCTGCGCCGCCGGCTGGCCGAACTCCCGGACGTCGACGTCCACCTGGGGTGGCAGGCGACCGAGGTGCACCAGCACGCGGACGGCGTCCGGGTGGTCGCGACCAGGGACGGCGCGGAGCTGGAGCTGGTGGGCGACTACGTGGTGGGCTGCGACGGCGGCCGTTCGATCGTCCGGGAGCAGGCCGACATCCCACGCAGCGGGACCGACTTCGACGAGCTCGTCGCGCTGGTGGTCTTCCGGTCGAAGGAGTTCCACCAGGCTCTGGAGCGCTTCCCGGCGCGGTCGACCTACCGGGTGATGCACCCGGACCTGAAGGGCTACTGGATGTTCTTCGGCCGGGTCGACGTGGGTGAGGAGTTCTTCTTCCACGGCCCGGTGCCGCCGGGCACGACGACCGAGAACTTCGACTTCGCCGCGTTCCTGCACCAGGCGGCGGGCTTCCCGTTCGAGAGCACCATCGACCACGTCGGGTTCTGGGACCTGCGCGTCCAGGTGGCCGACGAGTACCGGCGGGGACGCGCGTTCATCGCCGGCGACGCCGCGCACACCCACCCGCCGTACGGCGGCTTCGGCTTGAACAACGGACTGGAGGACGCGGTCAACCTCGGCTGGAAGCTGGCCGCCGTGCTCGATGGCTGGGGCGGCCCGGCCCTGCTGGACTCCTACAGCCCGGAGCGCCAGGCGGTCTTCCGGGACGTCGGCGAGGAGATCATCGGCGGCTGGATCCGCGAGGACCGGGCAGTGCTGGAGGAGTACAGCCCCGAAACCGACCGCGAGGAGTTCGAGCGGGCGTTCGCCGAGGTCGCGGCGGGCTTCGGGAAGCGGCTGCGCCACTTCGAGCCGAACTACGAGGGCTCCTCCGTGGTCCTCGGCCCGCCCGGGGGCGTGAACAGCGGACTCGGGACCCACTCGTTCCAGGCGCGACCCGGGCACCACCTCGCGCCGCAGCCGTCCTCAGCCGGGGGCACCGTGTTCGACGCGCTGGGCCCGGACTTCACCCTGCTCGCCCTCGACGCCGGCGACGACGCGGTGGCTGCCTTCAGCGAGGCCGCCGCGGAGGCCGGGGTGCCGCTGACGGTCGTCCAGGACACCTTCGACGGGGGCCGGGAGGCCTACGGGTCCCGACTGGTGCTCGTGCGTCCTGACCAGTTCGTCGTCTGGACCGGCGACACGGTGCCCGCCGACGTCGGCCGGGTGCTGAGCCGGGTGACCGGCCGGGGTTGACGCCACCCGGATGACCGGCGCCGACGGCCCCCCAGGGGCGGTCGGCGCCGGTCACCGTGGACGTGCGGGCCAGATGTCAGCGAGCGCGCAGGTACTCGCGGATCCTGTCCCCGTCGAGGACCACCGACGGGTCGTACTCGGGGGCGTCCTCGAGTTGCTCGAGGTCGTTGAGCCCGCACTGCTTGTAGATCCGGTTGATCGCCGAGATCAGCCGCACTGGCCGGTCGGGATCTGCGTTGAAGTGCTGGTGGATGGTGTTCGGCGGCACGTAGATGACGTCGCCGGCCTCCCACTCGAAGCGCTTGACCTCCTCCTGGGGCTTCCAGAAGTAGGTGTCGGTGATCTCCACGTCGCAGTCCTGGTGCAGGTCGTAGCCCCGGCCCTCGAGGACGTAGAGACACTCCTCGGCCAGGTGCCGGTGCTTCCCGGAGCGGCTGCCCGCCGGGATGATCTGCATGTAGGCGTCGACGGTCTCCATGCGGGTGTCGAGGTCCTCGTTGAGCAGGTGCTTGAGCAGACCTTGCCGGGACATCTCCCACGGCATGTCCGTGGGCTTGAGGACCTTGCGCCGGCCGGCGTTGCGCTCGGGCGCCTCGGTGGCCTCCTGCAGCAGGTTGGCGTAGAGCGGGGCGTTGTCGGCACCCGCTACCCAGGCCTTCGACTCGGACCAGGCCATGTCAGTACCCCTCCGCCGGGTGGTTGAAGTCGTCTTCCTCTTCGCGGACCACGTAACCGACGCCGCCGGGCGCAGGCTCGGTCTGCCGGGGTTCGACCTGCTTCTGGAAGAGCATGTTCATGAACAGGTACATCGGCTTGGTCTTGATGACCAGTGCGCGAGCCGGGCGGTCGGGGTCGCCGTTGAAATGCTGGTGGACGCAGTTGTTGTGCACGATGGCGACGTCGCCGGCCTCCCAGTCGTAGCGGATGCCGTCGTGCACCTCGTAGCCGACGCCGTCCAGGATGTAGAACGCCGCCTCGTTCACGTGTCCGTGCTTCTGCGACTTCCCGCCCGGCCCGTACTCCTCGAGGTGCAGGTGGAAGGTCTGGGTGATGCCGTCCTTGGGTTCCACGTAGTGTCGGCTGTACGCCTGCGGTCCGTCGACGAACTTGATCTCGCTCGCCTTCTGCACGCGTGGCATCGAGCGGAGCCGCTCGAGCTCCTTGTTCAGCCCGTAGTCACCCTGGATCGCCCGGACGAACGTCCGGTTCTTGTTCGAGTGGTAGAGGTGTGCCAGCCCGGCGTCCTCGGCCGGCTCCTCCACCGGGTGCCCCGCGTGCTCGACGTCCGCGTCGAGGTCCTCGTCCGGGCGTCGTCCGCCCGTTGCTTCCTCCATGCCGTTCCCTTCCTCTCCGGCCGCCGGAGGGCGGCCCGCTCGGGCTGTTCGTCCCCGGGTCGGTGCCGGGCCACTGCGGGCGCGGCTCAGTACATGCTGGTGAGCAGCTCCTGGTACTCCGCCGGGGCGTCGTCGATCCGCTGGACGAGCTGGGCGTAGTCAGCGCCGGGGAGGAAGTTGAGCTCCCGCTCCTGCTCCTCCGACTCCGCGATCAGCTCCGGGTCCTCCATCACCGCAGCCATCGAGTCGCGCAGGCAGGTGGTCGCCTCCTCGTCCATGTCCGGTGGGCCGACCAGCGGACGCCCCACCTCGATCAGTGCCAGGTGCGCGTCGACGATCGAGGCCTGCTCGTCGGTCATCTCCAACTCGGTGACCAGCGGCACGTCCCCCGGCAGCCAGTCCGGCGCCTCGTCACCCATGACCAGCACCGGGGTCTGCGACCCGTCCTCGACCGCCGAGCGCCGGCTGGTCAGGTTCCCGGACATGCCGTCGACGTTGCCCTGCAGCACCGCGAGCTCCGTCTCCCCCGAGCCGGGGAAGCCGGTGATCACCTCGGCGTCGATGTCGAACACGGCGGACAGCAGCGAGGTGTTGACGTAGTCCTCGGCACCGGGGCCGGTGGAGCCCCAGCGGAAGCCGCTGGCGGCCTGCACGTCCTCGAAGCCCTGGTAGGGACCGGTGGCACTCGTGACGATCAACGACGGGTCGCTGGCGACCCGGCCGATGTAGGTGAAGTCGCCCAGCGCGAAGGTGGCGCCCTGCGCTCCGGCGATCGACGACCCGCCCGCACCGACCCCGTTCATGATTGCGATCTGCGTGCCGTCGGTGTCCGCGGCGAGCAGGTTGTTCAGCGCCAGCAGGCCCCCCGCACCGGGGCTGTTCTGCACCGCGATGGTCGCGCCGATCTCCTCTTCCAGGTAGGGGGCGACCAGCCGGGCGTAGGAGTCGTAACCGCCGCCGGGCTCATAGGGGACGACCAGGGTGATGTCCTCCCCCTCCAGCGACGAACAGCTGCCACCGCCGTCGGCCGTGGCCTCGGAGCCGGAGCCGTCCGAGGAACAACCGGCCACCAGTCCGATCCCCAGCCCGAGGGCGACGGCGGACCGCAGACCGCGGCGGAAGGGACGTGCGTTGCTCATGGCGCTCTCTTTCGATCGACGACGACGGCGATGACAGGGACGCAGGTGGCGAGGGTCAGTCCAGGAAGAGACCGGGTGGGGTGGCGATGCCGAGCGCCACCTCGAAGGACAGGTAGAGCAGCACGCCGACGACGACGGCGTAGCCGATGCTCACCTTCCAGCTCCGCTGACCGGCGGATCGCAGGTACAGCAGGGAGAACACCGGCGCGGTCACGAACAGGCCGGCGACGTAGAGCAGGAGGAAGAAGGTGACGACCCAGGCCAGGGCCAGCGACCAGCTCCGGGCGCCGGCCGTCGCGAAGACGTACTCCACGTCGTCCGCCTCGATGGCCTCCTCGTCCTCGTGCGTGCCACCAGCCGGTACGGACTCGTGGGCCGGGACCGGCGGGCCGGCTGCGGACGCGCGACCGCGACGGAGCACGAGGAGGTCCTGCACCAGCTTGACGACGCAGAAGACGACGCCGGCGCCGGTGACGATCCGCGGGAACAGCGCCGCGCGGAAGGACCAGTCGGCGGCGTCGAGGAACGCCCAGCCGAACACCGCCAGCAGCACCACGGTGATCACCACGTCGGCGATCGGCAGCCCGCCGTCCCCGGGCTCGGTGGTCGGGGCCCTCGTCCCCGCCACCGTCGCCTCGGAGCTCGTCACGTCGGGGCCGCCCCGGTCCTCGTGCGCGGTCATGCCGACACCCGGTCCTGCGGGGCAGCGGCCCGGGCGCGCCGGCGACGCACCGGCGGGACCACCACCGTGACCAGGATGACCGCGCCGATGACCAGGACGATGGGACGGGTCAGCCACGTCCAGTCGAACAGCGAGTACGACAGGAAGAGGTACCGCTCGGCGAGGGAACCGAGGACCACCGCGAGCAGGAACGGCACTCGCGGCCAGTCGTAGCGGATGCAGAGGACGCCGACCGCGGCGGCCACGATCATCACCAGGACGTCGGCGAAGCTGTTGCTCGCGGTGTACGCACCGAGCCCGAGCAGGAGCAGCAGGAACGGGACCAGGAGGGGCCCGGAGATGAAGGTGAGCCTGGTCAGCGGCTTGAGGAAGGCGAACGCCGCCGCGACGGCGATGAAGTTGGCCAGCACCGTCACCCAGATCATCGAGAAGGTGACGTCGAGCTCGGTGGTCAGCATCTCCTCACCGGGGTTGAGCCCGACGATGAGGAACGCGCTGAGCAGCACCGCGCTGCCGGCGCCGCCCGGGATCCCGAAGCCGATGGTGGGGATCAGCGACCCGCTGTCCTTGGCGTTGTTGACCGCGCCGGAGGCGATGACTCCCTCGACCGCGCCCTTGCCGAACAGCTCCGGCGTCTTGGAGCTCTGCTGTGCCGCGCCGTAGGCCATGAACTGGGCCACCGAGCCACCGAGGCCGGGCACGATGCCGACCCCGGTGCCGATCGCGCTGGACCGCAGGACCAGCGGCCAGTGCTTGAACGTGTCCCGGATGCCCTGCGCCACCCCGGACAGCGAGGTGTTCGCCTCGGCGGCGGTCACGTTGCCGGCGATGCTGCGCTTGCTCAGCATCAGCTGCAGGACCTCCGCGCCGCCGAACAGACCGACCACGAGCGGCACGATGCCGATGCCGTCCCACAGGTACAGCTGCTCGAAGGTGTACCGCGGGATGCCCTCCTGCGGGTCGAGCCCGACCAGGGCCACGAGGAGGCCCAAGCCGGCCATGATGAACCCCTTGAGCAGGTGCTTGCCCGACAGTGCGATCACGAAGGTCAGGCCCAGCATGGTGAGGGCGAAGAACTCGGGTGGGGCGAAGGCCAGGACCACCGGCCGGATGACCGGGATCGACAGCGCCAGCACGACGGCTCCGAACACGGCGCCCAGGACCGAGCTGGACAGCACCGCCCCGAGCGCACGGCCCCCCTCTCCGCGCTTGGTCATCGGGTGACCGTCGAGGACCGTCGCGGCCGAGGTGGCCTCACCGGGGATGCCGAACAACACCGAGGTGATGTCGCCGGTGGTGGAGGTGACCACCCACATGCCGAGGAGGAAGGCGAATGCCTCCACCGGCTGCATGTCGAAAGTGAACGGCAGCATCAGCGCCAGGGTCACCGCACCGCCGAGACCGGGCAGGATGCCGACGACGAACCCGATCGCGACGCCCAGCAGCATCAGCATGAGCGGCACGGGCTGGACGACCTGGACCAGTCCGCTCACGAGGTCGGACAGCATGCGTTCCTCCGATGCACGACGGCGAGACGTGGCCTGGGCCACAGCCCGGACCAGAGCGAATCATCGCAGCGACGCAAAGGTCCAACCATTCGGCCATGCGTTACCGGATCGTGACCATCGGCCGACCGTGCTCGAGGGATGGCTCCTCAGGCCCTCCGCCGGCGGGCCGGGATCACCGGTCGGCCGGCTCCACGATGTGCACCCGCACGGCCCGGAACTGGGCCGGGGTGGCCAGCAGCACCACCTTCGTCGGCTCGCCGACCTCCAGCGCCGGCAGCCGCGGGAGGTCGGCCAGCGGGCGGAGCCGCGGGTCGCTGAGCACCTCCGCGGCCAGCCCCTTGTCCCCGCCCGGGGCCAGCGCGTGCAGGGTGCCGGCGTGCGGCAGCAGCACCCGGGCCGCGGTGTCCGCGGCATGGCTGACGACGGCGTCGGTCTGGTGCCCGCGCCGCCGGGCGAAGCGCTGCTGCGACCACCCGCCGGCCGCGGTCCGGCCCTGCACCTGGCGCGCGTCGACCTTGGAGACGACGAGCTCGGCGCCCTCGAACACCCCGACCGCCCAGCGGCCGCGCCGGACCAGCAGGACGGCGGTGCGCCGCGGTGCCTTGGCGGCAGCGGTGAAGGCGGTCAGCGGTGCCGGACCGGGCGTCCAGCCGTAGGGGGCGGTGAGCCGCACGGTGGTGGTGTCCTGGCAGGTCACCGTGAGCACGCCCGCGTCGTCGGTCCCGACGTCGGTGAACGCGCCGTGCCGCTGGGCGACGCCGTCCAGCCAGCGGCCCAGCCGCTCCGGGGCGACGCCGAGCACGCGCCCGCCACCGGCGGCGGGGCGGGGTGCGGTCATCCGCCGAGCATCGCAGCACCGGGCTCGTCCGGCCGGGCTCCGGCGCGGGCGTGCCTCAGTGCGCCAGCGCGGGGGAGGCGGCGTGCTCGGCCGGCACGTGCAGGGTCCGCTGCCCCAGGCCGACCACCACCGCGGCCAGCCCGGCGGCGACCGTGGCGACCAGGAAGCTGGCGTTGGCGCCGGCGGTGTCCACGATCTTCCCCGCCACCGACGCGCCGACCGCCACCCCGAGGGCGAGGGCGGTGCCGATCCAGGTGAACGCCTCGGTGACGGCGGAGCGGGGCACCAGCACCTCGGCCAGGGTGAAGGCGCTGATCAGCGACGGCGAGACGGCGATGCCGGCGACCACCACGAGCGGCAGCATCAGCCAGTAGCTGGTGACCAGCACCAGCGGCAGGGTGAGCACGGTGAGGACGGCGAGGGCGGCGACCAGCCGGTGCCGCAGCCGCACCTTCCAGTGCACGACACCCCAGCCGATGCCGGCGAACATCGAGCCGGCGGCGAGGCCGGCGATGAGCAGGCCGGACAGCGGCCGCTGACCGACCTCGTCGGCGAAGGCGACCAGGCCGATCTCCAGCGCACCGAGGATGGCGCCGACCGCGGCCCCCACCACGAACAGGACCCGCAGCCCCCGCACCCGGATGGCCGACGCCCCGCGCCGGTGCCCGTGCGCGGCCGGGGGCGGCTCGGTGTGCCCCTGCGCGGCGAACATCAGGCTGCCGACCGCGGCCAGCGTGAACGCGGTGACGACGCCGGAGGTGGTGTGCCCGGTGGTGGACAGGAAGGTGACCAGCACGGGGCCGACGATGAACACGAACTCGTCGACCACCGACTCCATCGCCAGGGCGGTCGGCAGCCGCGGGGTGCCACGGAGCAGGTGGGTCCAGCGCACCCGGATCATCGAGGAGACCGGCGGGATGCTCGCCCCGGCGGCGGCGGCGGACAGGAACACCGTCCACAGCGGCCAGCCGCCGCGCACCGACCAGAGGAACGCCAGCCCCGAGACGACGAAGACCGCCAGCACACCCAGCAGCACCCGGCGCTGGGCGTGGGTGTCGGCCAGCCGGCCGATCACCGGGCCGGCGATCGCGGTGGCGATCGCCCCGACGGCGGCCACCGCACCGCCCAGGCCGTAGGAGCCGGTCTCGGACTGGATGAGCAGCACGCTGCCCAGCCCGATCATCGACAGCGGCAGCCGGCCGATGAACGCGGCCAGCACCATCGGCAGGGCATGCGGCGTCCGCAGCACGTGCAGATAGGGGTTGGGCACGAGCGGACTGGCCTCCGTCACGGGGTGGGCACGCCCCCGCCACGCTAACCCGAGGGCGTGGCCGCCCGCGGCACGGGCGCGGAGCGTCGCCGCACGAGCCGACCTCGTCGGCGCCACGAGCCGGCCGCGCACCGCCGCCCGGCCGGGCGGGTGCGGGGACGGGCGCGAGGTGGGACGGACGCGACGAGGTCCCGCCCCCCGACGACGCTGTCGGGGAGCGGGACCTCGTCCCATGGGTCGGCCTCCGCGGCGGCCGACCCGGTCCATGGCCCCCGGCGGGGCGGCGGAGCCCCTGGGAGGGGCGTCCGGCTACGCGAGACGGCTCTTGAGGATCTCCAGCTCGTCCCACATCGTGCTGGGCAGCTTCTCGCCGAACTTCTCGAACCACTCGGTGATCTGCGGGACCTCGGCCTGCCACTCGTCCTTGTCCACCCGCAGCGCCTGCTCGACCTGCTCGCGGGTCATGCCCAGGCCCGAGACGTCGAGGGAGTCCGGCGTCGGCACGTGCCCGACCGGGGTCTCCTCGGCGGCGGCGGTGCCCTCGAGGCGCTCGACGACCCACTTGAGCACCCGGCTGTTCTCCCCGAAGCCCGGCCACAGGAAGCCGCCGTCGGCGTCCCGGCGGAACCAGTTCACGTAGAAGATCCGCGGCAGCTTGCTGGCGTCGTGGGCCTTGCCGGTGTCGACCCAGTGCTGGAAGTAGTCCCCGGCGTTGTAGCCGATGAACGGCAGCATGGCGAAGGGGTCGCGGCGGACGACGCCGACGGCACCGGTGGCCGCGGCGGTGGTCTCCGAGGAGAGCGTGGCGCCCATGAAGACGCCGTGGTTCCAGTCCCGCGCCTCGCTGACCAGCGGGATCGTGGTCTTGCGCCGGCCGCCGAAGAGGATCGCCGAGATCGGCACGCCCTGCGGGTCCTCGTACTCCGGCGCCAGGATCGGGCACTGGGTGATCGGGGTGCAGAAGCGGCTGTTCGGGTGGCTGGAGGGCTCCTCGCTCTCCGGCGTCCAGTCGCGGCCCTTCCAGTCGGTCAGGTGGGCGGGGGCGTCGTCGGTCATGCCCTCCCACCAGACGTCGCCGTCGTCGGTGAGCGCGACGTTGGTGAACACCGAGTTGCCCTGGTCGATGGTGCGCATCGCGTTGGGGTTGGTGTCCCAGCCGGTGCCCGGCGCGACGCCGAAGAGGCCGTACTCGGGGTTGAGGGCGTAGAGCCGGCCGTCCTCGCCGAAGCGCATCCAGGCGATGTCGTCGCCGAGGGTCTCGACCTTCCAGCCGGGGATGGTCGGCTCGAGCATCGCCAGGTTCGTCTTGCCGCAGGCGGAGGGGAAGGCGGCGGCGACGTAGTACGTCTTCTGCTGGGGGCTGGTGAGCTTGAGGATCAGCATGTGCTCGGCGAGCCAGCCCTCGTCGCGGGCCATGACCGAGGCGATGCGCAGGGAGTAGCACTTCTTGCCCAGCAGCGCGTTGCCGCCGTACCCGGAGCCGTAGGACCAGATGGCCCGCTCCTCGGGGAAGTGCACGATGTACTTGGTGTCGCTGCACGGCCAGGGGACGTCGGTCTGGCCGGGCTCGAGCGGAGCGCCGAGGGAGTGCATCGCCGGCACGAACGGCCGGTCGGTGCCCATCGCCTCCAGGATGCGGCTGCCGATCCGGGCCATGACGCGCATCGAGACCACGACGTACTCGGAGTCGGTGAGCTCCACGCCGAACATCGGGTCCTCGGCCTCGACCGGGCCCATGCAGAACGGGATGACGTACATCGTCCGGCCGCGCATGCACCCCCGGTACAGCTCGGTCATGACGGCCTTCATCTCGGCCGGGTCCATCCAGTTGTTGGTCGGGCCGGCGTCGGCCTCGTCGACCGAGCAGATGAACGTGCGGTCCTCGACCCGGGCGACGTCACTGGGGTCGGAGGCGCAGTGGAAGGAGTTGGGCTTGGCGGCCAGCCGGGTGAAAGTGCCGGCGTCCACGAGCCGGGTGGTGAGCCGCTCCCACTCCTCCTCGGTGCCGTCGACCCAGACCACCTGGTCCGGCATGGTCAGCTCCGCCATCTCCTGCACCCAGGCGAGGAGTCGGGCGTGCGTGGTGGGGGCGTTCTCGAGACCTGGGGTGGCCACGGAAGTCACGGCGTCTCCTCCTTCGGGTGCCGCCGGCTCGGGTGTCGCACCGGCGCTGGCGCTGTGTCGACCCCCCGGCCGCGACGCTGGGGCCGGGGGGATCGGGCCAGGCTACCGCCTGGAGTGCGTACGTCTAGAACGTCTACCGGAAGTGTGACGTAGGTCCCCACGGGATGCCATCCGGTCGATCCAGGGTTGTCCGCGGGGTGCGCACGCCTCAGCTCCTGCAGCCCCTGACCCTGCGCGGGGTCACCCTCCCCAACCGCCTCGCCGTGGCGCCGATGTGCCAGTACTGCGTCTCCGACGGGGTGGTCGGCGACTACCACCTGGTGCACCTGGGCCGGTTCGCCCTCGGCGGCTTCGGCCTGGTGATGGTCGAGGCGACCGGCGTGACGGCCGACGGCCGGATCAGCCCCGGCGACGTCGGCCTGTGGGAGGACGCACAGGTCCCCGGCCTCGCCCGGGTGGCCTCCTTCCTGCGGGAGCACGGCAGCGTGGCGGCGATCCAGCTGGCGCACGCGGGCGGCAAGGGCAGCACGCTGCGCCCGTGGGACGGCGACGGACCGGTGACCGCGGAGAACGCCCGGCCCGGCGACGTCCCGTGGACCCCGGTCTCCCCGAGCGGCGTGCCGATGGGCGAGGGCTGGCCGGCCCCCCGCGCCCTGGCGCTGGAGGAGCTCCCCGGCGTGCGCGACGCGTTCGTCGCCGCCGCCCGCCGGGCGCTGACCGCGGGATTCCAGGTCGCCGAGGTGCACGCCGCGCACGGCTACCTGCTCAACCAGTTCCTCTCCCCGCTGACCAACACCCGCACCGACGCCTACGGCGGGTCGCTGGAGGACCGGATGCGGTTCCCGCTCGAGGTGGTCGAGGCCGTGCGCGCCGTCTGGCCGGCCGACCTGCCGCTGATGGTGCGGGTCTCCGCCGTCGACGCGACCCGCCAGGGCACGACGCTGGCCGACACGATCGCCTTCTGCCGGGAGCTGGAGGCGCTCGGGGTCGACGCGATCGACGTCTCCGGCGGGGGCATCGGGCCGGGCTGGGAGCACCCGATCGGCTACGGCTACCAGGTGCCCTTCGCCGCGGCCATCAAGGAGCAGGTCGGCATCCCCACCATGGCCGTGGGCCTGCTCGTCGACCCGCAGCAGGCCGAGGCCGTCGTCGCCGCGGGCCAGGCCGACCTGGTCGCCGTCGCCCGCGAGGCGCAGGACGACCCGAACTTCGCCCTGCACGCCGCCCGGGCGCTGACCAGCTCCTACGACGCCTACCCGGTGCAGGCCGGCCCGCGGCTGGCCTCCCGCGACCGCCTGCTGGGCCGCCTGGGCCCGTGGACCGGCCCCGACCCGGTCCGGGTCGAGCAGCCCCGCTCGCAGGCCTGAGCCGCCCGACCCGGGGTGGAGCCGCGCCTGACGCGGCTCCACCCCAGGCGGACCGGCTCACCCCCCGCTCGGCGTGCGGCCGTAGGCGCGGCCGGTGGTGGCGAGGAAGTCGTCCCAGTCCCCGGGTGCCGGGCGGCCGCCCACCTCGGCGTCGAGCTTGTCCAGGTACCAGTGCCAGCCGAGCACGTAGTCGGTGACCTGGGTGCCCGGGGCGAAGAGCTGGGTGAACAGCAGGACCGTCTGCCCGTCCTCGGCGGTCAGGTCCAGCTCGACCCGCCAGCCCTCCTCGGTCTGCCAGTCGACCACCAGCCGGCGCGGCGCCGCGCACTCCACGATCCGCATCGGCTCACCGACCGGCGTCTCCTCGTGGGTCATGGTGAAGGTGCCGGCGCCGCCGGGCCGCCGCTCGCCCGCGTAGGTGCCGATCCAGCGGACCATCCGGTCGGGCTCGGTGAGCGCCGCCCAGACGTCGTCGATCGGGTCGGGCCAGCTGCGGCGGAACTGCAGCCGCACCCCCTCCGGCAGCTCGGTGACCTGCCCCAGCCGCTCGTCCGGTGTCGTCATCGACCGTCCTCCTGCGTTCGGGCCCGCCGTCCGCGGGCGATCTCGGTGTCCAGCGCGTCCAGCCGCTGCGCCCACAGCCGCCGGTAGGGAGCCAGCCAGGCGTCGAGTTCCGACAGCGGCCGCGGGTCCAGCGCGTAGACCCGGCGCTGCCCCTCCGCCCGCACCCGCACCAGACCGGCCTCGCGGAGCACCCGCAGGTGCCGGCTGATCGCCGGACGGCTGACCGGGAACTGCCCGGCCAGCTCACCCGCGCCCCGCTCGCCGTCGGCGAGCAGGGCGACGATCTGCCGCCGGGTCGGGTCGGCCAGGGCTGCGAGCGCCTCCACACGAGATGTGTAACAGGGGGCTTACGTAACTGTCCAGTTACGCACGTTCGGACGGCGCACGACCGGGGCACGGTCCGACCATGACCGTCACCGATCCCGACGTCCCCGACCCGCTCAACGACCCGCGCACCCTGCAGGCCGACCCCGGCGCCCTCGGCGAGGGCGAGGACCTCGCGTCCACGGAGGACGACGAGGTCGCGACCGGCGAGGACGAGCTCGCCACCTCCCGCACGGAGGCCGACGAGGCCGGCGGCGGCGACGTCACGGGCGGCTTCGCCGGTGCGGTGGGCGAGGCGCCGACCAACGACCAGACCTGAGACGGAACGGTCCGGTACGGGTGTCATCGGCCGCCGGGCGGGGTAGCGCGAGGACGTCAGACCCGAGGCTCAGCAACGGCCCCATGTGCACTCCGAGGAGGACCCATGGCCACCGGTGAGACCGGCTTCGCCGACGTCACGTTCGACCTGATCTCCGTCCAGTACCACTCCCTCAAGGCCGGGCACGACTACGGCCAGTACGTCCGGGATGCCGAGAACGCCAACCTGGACGACGTCGCCTCGTTCTTCCGCGAGGTGATGGAGCAGGACTCCCAGCGCGCCCGGCGCGCCCACGAGCTGCTGCGCACGCTGTCCGGCACCGAGCACGGCGGGCCGGCCACCAGCTGACCCGCGCCGGCCGCCACCGGGGGTCGGCGGCCGGGAAATCCGGGTGCGACGGGACGGGCGCGGTACGTAACCTCTGCCGCCGTCCCGTCCCGACGCTCCTGGAGGTCCCCCGTGCACGCCCTGACCGAGGCGGCGATCCGCCGCTCGATGGTCAACTGCTCCCGCAGCGAGGCCGCCGCCCTCACCCCGCCCCGCGACCTCGCCGACCTGGACTGGGCGGCGCTGGACGTGCTCGGCTGGCGGGACGCGAAGGCGGAGCTGCGCGGCTACCTGGTGCACGAGCAGGACGGCGAGCCGCTCGGCATCGCCCTGCGCGCCGCGGACACGAAGATGTCCAGCCGCCGCTCGGCGATGTGCCTGCTGTGCCACACCGTGCAGTCGGCCGCCGACGTCTCCCTGTTCACCGCGCGGCGGGTCGGGGAGGCCGGGCGCAACGGCAACACGGTGGGCACCTACATCTGCGCCGACCTGAGCTGTGCGAGCCGGGTGACCGCCGTCCTGCCGTCGGCCCAGCACCTGGACGAGGAGCTCCAGGAGCTGGTCGTCGAGGAACAGCTGGTGGGCCTCCGGAAGCGCCTCCGGGCCTTCAGCGCCGACGTCACCCGCCGCTGACCGCCCTGCTGCGCGCCCCGGGCCGGAGGACGACGATGGGCTGGTGATCAAGACCCCGCTGACCCGCTGGTTCGACCTCGACGTCCCGGTCTTCGGCGCGCCGATGGCCGGGGTGGCCGGCGGTGCGCTCGCCCGGGCCGTCTCCCTCGGCGGCGGGCTGGGCATGATCGGCGTCGGGTCCGACACCCCGGTGGAGTGGCTCACCGAGCAGGCCCGGCTGCCCGTGGCGGCCGACGTCTCCTTCGGCGTCGGACTGATGGCCTGGGCCCTGGAGCGGCGTCCGGAGCTGCTGGCCGCGGCGATCGCCACCGAGCCGGCGCTCGTGTCGGTGTCCTTCGGCGACCCGGCGCCGTTCGTGGGCCCGCTGCACGACGCGGGGATCGCGGTGGCCACCGCGGTGAACTCACGCGCCGACCTGGACCGTGCCCTCGACGCCGGGGCCGACGTGATCGTCGCCCAGGGCACCGAGGCGGGCGGGCACACCGGGCAGCGGGCGACCCTGCCGCTGCTGCAGGAGGTGCTGGCCGCGACCGACCGGCCGGTGCTGGCCGCGGGTGGGGTGGCCACCGGGGCCGGGCTGGCCGCCGTCCTGGTCGCGGGGGCGGCCGGGGCCTGGATCGGCACGCCGTTCCTGTCCTGCACCGAGGCCGCCAACACCCCCGCGGCCCGGGAGCGGGTCCGGGCGGCCGGCGGGGACGCCACCGTGCTGACCAGCGCCTTCGACATCGCCCAGGGCCTCCCCTGGCCGGCGCGCTGGCCCGGGCGGGCGCTGGTCAACGAGTTCACCGAGACCTGGCACGGTCGCGAGGCCGAGCTGCGCGGCGACACCCGGGCGGCCGAATGGGTCCGCCGGGCCCGCGACGAGGGCGACCTCGCCGCCGCACCGGTCTACGCCGGGGAGTCGGTCGGGCTGGTCACCACCGAGGAGTCGGCGACCGACGTCGTCCGCCGGCTGGCCGCCGACGCCCGCAGGGCCCTGGAGAGGGCCCCCCGTCTGCTCGGGTGAACGGCGGAGCCGTTCCCCGCCCCGTCCCGAGGTCGCGAGGGGGACGGGGCCTTCCTCAGACCGAGCAGCTGCCGTCCGCGCAGCCCTCGGCCGCCGGGACGGTCACCAGCGGGTGACTGTCGGCCCAGGCCCGCTCGAGCAGCTGCAGCAACACCTCGGCCGGCTGTGCCCCGGCGGCCCCGTAGGCGCGGTCGACGACGAAGAACGGCACGCCGGTCGCACCCAGGGCCTGGGCGGTCTGGGCCTCCTCCCGGACGGCGGGCAGGAAGCGGCGGTCGGCGAGCGCGGCCCGCACCTCCGCCTCGTCCAGCCCCACCTCGACGGCGAGGGGAACCAGCGCGTCGACGTCGAACACCGAGCGCTGTTCGGTGAAGTACGCGTGCAGCAGCCGCTCCTTCATCTCGCTGCGCAGCCCGTGCTCGCCGGCCAGGTGGATCAGCTGGTGGGCGAGCAGGGTGTTGCCGCTGACCCCGTCGGCCAGGTGGTACTCCAGGCCCTCACCGGCGGCGACCTCCTCGACCCGCTGCTGCATCTGGGCCATCTCCTCCACGCTGCGGCCGTACTTGGCGGCCAGCGCGGGGAGGGTGGGCTCGGTGTGGCCCTCCGGGACGCTCGGGTCGAGCTGGAAGGAACGCCAGACCACCTCGACCTGGTCGGCGTGCGCGAAGCGGGAGAGCGCCGTCTCCAGCTTCCGCTTGCCGATGTAGCACCACGGGCACACGACGTCGGACCACACCTCGACCTGCATGCCCGGCCCAACCGGCGGGTCGCACCGGGCATTCCGTCGGGTCACCCGGCCGGAGGAGCCGCCGCGCGGGCCTGGCCGTCGCCGGGCGTCGGGTCGAGGAAGACGTACCGGACGCCGCCGTGCCGGGCCACCAGCCGCCGCTCGGCCTCGTCGGAAGCCGCCTCGATGTCGGCGACGGTGGCGGTGTCGGCGAAGTCGACCTTCGCCGAGACGATCAGCTGGCCGGGGCCGATCACCGAGGTGAGCAGGAACGGGACCGCATCGACCTGCTCGAGGCCGGCGATCTCCGCGCGCAGCTGCTCCCGGACCGAGTCCGGCACGGACTGGCCGATCAGCAGCGAGACGTTGGCACGGGCGAGCGACCAGGCGACCGCGATGAGCAGGACGCCGATCAGGATCGCCGAGATGCCGTCCCACAGCGGGTTGCCGGTCACGTGCTCCAGGAAGAGGCCCAGCGCGGCGAGCACCAGGCCGATCAGCGCGGCGCTGTCCTCGAAGGTGACCGCCTTGAGCGTGGTGTCCGTGGTGCGCCGCAGGTACCGACGGGGGCTGACCCCGCGCGACCGCGCCTCGCCGCGCACCTGGCGCACGGCCTTGAGCAGCGAGCTGCCCTCCAGCACGAACGACACCGCCAGCACGATGTAGGAGATGGTCGGGGAGCCCTGCTCCTCGCCCTCCCGGATCGTCTCGATGCCCTGGTAGACCGAGAAGCCGGCGCCGACGGCGAAGGTGCACAGCGAGGCGAGGAAGGCCCAGAAGTAGGTCTCCCGGCCGTAGCCGAACGGGTGCCGGGCGTCGGCGGCCCGATGGCCGCGCTTGAGCGCGACGAACAGCAGCACCTCGGTCACCGTGTCGGCCAGCGAGTGCGCCGCCTCGGACAGCATCGCCGAGGAGTGGCTGACCAGGCCGCCGGCCAGCTTCGCGGCGGCGATGGCCAGGTTGACCGCCCCGGCCAGGACGACGGTGCCGGTCGACTCCCCACCGGAGTCGCCGCCCTGGGCCTCCTGGACCAGGGCGTGCTCGGTGGCCGGGGTCGGTTGCGTCATGCACCGACCGTTTCCCCGGGCCGCTGATCGACAACCACCGGCGCCGGGTGTCGTGGGAGACACCCGGCGCCGGCGCGTCAGCCGGCGCGCTGCTCCAGGTGCACCAGCACCGGCGCCCCGGCCTCGCTCTTGCCGATCCGGGCGCACAGCGCCTTCCTCAGCGGCAGCCAGTGCGGCCCCCGCCCCGAGGGCATCAGGGTGGCGGCGAACGGGTGACCGTCCAGCGTGCCGGCGACCTTCACCGCGCGCCGGGTGCCCAGCACCTCGGCCGAGCCGGGGAGCTCCAGGTAGGTGGGGAAGGCGCCGTCGGTCTCGATCACACAGCTGAAGGCGGCGTCGAGCGGCTGGGGGACGTGCGCTGCGGTGGTCATGCCGGGAAGACCCTCGGGACCAGGAGAACTCATCGCCAGGTCAGGACGCGGCGACCGCCGGCACGTGCTCCCGGCCGATGCGGATGACCTCGTCCAGCCGGGCACGGGCCGTGCCGAGCTCGGCGATCTGCCGGTCGATGGCGTCCCGCTGCTCGACCAGCCGGGCCAGCATCGCGGGGGTGGCCACGCCGGTGTGCACGCACGGGAGCACCTCGAGGACGTCCCGGCTGCCCAGCCCGGCGGCGTAGAGCTGCTGGATGAAGCGCACCCGCCCCACCGCGCTCTCGGCGTACCGGCGCTGCCCACTGGGGGTGCGCTCGGCCTCCAGGAGCCCCTGCTCCTCGTAGTAGCGCAGCGCCCGCACGCTCACGCCGGCGCGGGCGGCGACCTCACCGATGCGCAGCACGGGACCTCCTCGGGTGTCCGGGCTCACAGTTGACCCTGACGTCAGCGTGAGGTCCTAGCGTCCCCGACGGCACATCCCGAACGCAAGGAGCACACCCATGGACATCACCGGATCGGTCGCCCTCGTCACCGGCGCGAACCGCGGTCTCGGCCGCCAGTTCGCCGAGCAGCTCGTCGAGCGCGGCGCCGCGAAGGTCTACGCCACCTCCCGCCGGCCCGAGCTGGTCGACGTCCCCGGCGTCGAGGTGCTGCGCCTCGACGTCACCGACCCGGAGTCGGTCGCGGCGGCCGCCGCGGCCGCCGGCGACGTGAGCCTGCTGGTGAACAACGCCGGCATCACCACCCGCGCGAACCTGGTCACCGGCGACCTGGCCGACGTCCGGCGGGAGATGGACACCCACTTCTTCGGCACGCTGGGCGTCGTCCGGGCGTTCGCGCCCGTGCTGGCCCGCAACGGCGGCGGCGGGATCGTCAACGTGCTGTCCGCGCTGTCCTGGTTCTCCACCGACGGCGCGAACGCCTACGCCGCGGGGAAGGCGGCGGCGTGGAGCCTCACCAACGGCGTCCGGATCGAGCTCGCCGGGCAGGGCACCCAGGTGACCGGGGTGGTGCTGGGGGCGGCCGACACCGACATGATGGCCGGCTACACCGGCCCGATGACCGCCCCCGCCGACGTCGTCCGGACGGCGCTGGACGGCGTGCAGGTCGGGGACTGGGAGGTGCTGGTCGACGACTGGAGCCGGGGCGTCAAGGCCTCGCTCGCCCGCGACCCCCGCGAGTTCTACAGCCCGCAGGGCTGAGCCGGGACCCCGCTGCCCCCACCGCCCGGTTCCGGTCGGCCCCGGTGGGGGGCAACGGGGCCCTCCCTCAGCGGACGCCGACGAGGTCGACGACGAAGACCAGGGTGGCGCCGGGCTTGATGACCCCGCCCGCGCCGCGCTCGCCGTAGGCCTTGTGCGGCGGGATGGTCAGCCGGCGGCGACCGCCGACCTTCATGCCGACGATGCCCTCGTCCCAGCCCTGGATGACCATGCCGACGCCGATCCGGAACTCCAGCGGGTCGCCACGGTCCCAGGAGGCGTCGAACTGCTCGCCGCCGTCGTGGGTGACGCCGACGTAGTGGGCGCTCACCAGGCTGCCGGCGGTGGCCTCGGCGCCGTCGCCGACCACCAGGTCCTCGATCACCAGGTCGGACGGGGCGGGCCCGGTGGGGGGCTCGACGTCGGGACGGGTCAGCTCTGCCACGGGTGTCTCCTCGGGGTCGGCGCCAGGGCTCTCCCGGCGGGTCTGCGCCCCATCCAACCCGCCCGGGCGCCTGGGGGCACAGCTGGCCTCCGGGGCGGGGTCGGCCCTGCGCAGGTAGGTTGCACGTCGCGGGTGGGGTCATCGGCGACCGCCTCCGGGTCCCGCCCTGCCCGGGCTCCCCGGTCCCGCAGGCGTGCTGGTGTCCTGGCTGGAGGTGTGCGTGGCGGCCGATCCGTCGACGGGACCCGACCGCACCCACGCCGACGGCCTCTTCTCCGGTGGCGGCGAGGCCGGCCGGCTGATGGCCGCCCACGACTGGGCGGCGACGTCGGTGGGCCCGGTCCAGGAGTGGCCGGCGAGCCTGCGGTACGCCGTCCGGACGGTGCTTGCGTCCCGGTTCCCGATGGTGCTCACCTGGGGCCCGGAGTTCGTGCAGTTCTACAACGACGCCTACACCCCGTTCATCGGCGCCAAGCACCCGGCGATCGGTGAGGACATCCGGCGCACCCTGGCCGAGGGCTGGGCCGCCCTGTCCGGCCCGGTGGAGCACGCGATGGCCACCTGCGAGGCCTCCTGGCTGCCCCGGCTGCCCCTCCTGCTGGAGCGCGCCGGCTACCGCGAGGAGACGTACTTCACCGTCTCCCACGCCCCCGCGTTCGGCGACGACGGGCGGGTCGCCGGGATGCACGCGGTCTGCACCGAGGTCACCGCCGAGGTGCTCGGCGAGCGGCGCCAGCAGCTGCTGCACGACCTCTCCTGCACGCAGGCGCACCGGGGCGACGAGGCGGCCGTGCTGGCCGGCCTGTGCCGGACCCTGGGCAGCGACCCGCTCGACGTGCCGTTCGCCGCGGTCTACCTGGACGGGGACGGCGGTCTCCGGCGGGCCGGGACGGTCGGCTGCCCACCGGGATCGCTGCCGGCGCACGTCCCCGACGCCGGTGCGCTGCCCGGACCGGTCGCCGGGCTCGGGCTGGTCGGCGGGTTCTGGCAGGACCCGGTCCGGGACGCCGTCGTCCTGCCGCTGGGCGGTGGCGCCGGTGAGGAGCGGATCGGCGTGCTGGTCGCCGGGGTGAGCCCGAACCGTGCGCTGGACGCCGAGTACCGCACCTTCCTGGACCTGGTGGCCGGGCAGTTCGCCAGCGGGCTGGGCACCGCCCGGGCGTTCGAGGCCGAGCGGCGCCGCGCCGAGTCGCTGGCCGAGCTGGACCGGGCGAAGACGGCGTTCTTCTCCGACGTGAGCCACGAGCTGCGCACCCCGCTGACCCTGCTGCTCGGCCCGATCAGCGACGTCCTGGCCGACCCCGCCGACCCGCTGCCGCCCAGCGCCCGCGACCAGCTGGAGCTGGCCCTGCGCAACGGGCAGCGGCTGCAGCGCCTGGTCGACGACCTGATGGACGTCGCCAGCATCGAGGCCGGCCGGGCCGGGGCCGTGCGCGTGCCGACCGACCTCGCCGCGTTCACCGCCGAGCTCGCCGGGGTGCTCCGGGCCGCCACCGAGCGGGCCGGCCTGCGGCTGTCGGTCGACTGCCCCCCGCTGGACCGGCCGGTCCACGTCGACCCGCGGATGTGGGAGAAGGTGGTGCTCAACCTGCTCTCCAACGCGGTGAAGTACACCTTCGTCGGCGGGATCCAGCTCGTCCTGCGCGGCGAGCCCGACCAGGTGGTGCTCACCGTCACCGACACCGGGATCGGCATCCCGGCCGACGAACTGCCGCGGGTGTTCGACCGCTTCCACCGGGTGCAGGGCTCCCTGGCCCGCCACCGGGAGGGCACCGGCATCGGCCTGGCCCTGGTCCGCGAGCTGGCCGGCCTGCACGGCGGCACGGTGACGGTGGCGAGCGAACCGGGCGCCGGGAGCACCTTCACCGTCGCGGTCCCCTACGGCAGCCCCGACGCCCCGGCCGACCCGGTCGCCCCCTCGTCCGCGGCGCACGGCACCGCCGCCTCGTGGGTCGCCGACGTCACCCCCGACGAACTGCCGCCCGCCCCAGCCGGCGCCACCGCCACGGTGCTGGTCGTCGACGACAACGCCGACATGCGCACCTACCTGACCCGGCTGCTCGCGCCGATCTGGCGGGTGCGCACGTGCACCGACGGCGAGGAGGCGCTGGCGGCCGTCGCCGAGGAGCAGCCCGACGTCGTCCTCACCGACGTGATGATGCCGCGGGTCGACGGCTTCGAGCTGCTCCGCCGGTTGCGCGCCGACCCCGCCACCCGCGCGATCCCGGTGATCATGCTGACCGCCCGGGCCGGGCAGGAGGCGGCCGTCGAGGGGTTCACCGCCGGCGTCGACGACTACCTGGCCAAGCCCTTCCGGGCCGACGAGCTGATCGCCCGGGTGCGGGTCGCCCTGCAGCGGGGCTCCGGCGGGTCCGCGCAACTCCCGCCGGGGCGCCCCGAGCCGGTCGCCCCCCGGGCGGCGACCGCACCGGAGGTCCGGGTCCTGGTCCCGGCCAGCCGCCCGCCGGTGCCCCCGCGGCCGGCCACCGCCCCGGCGGTGCACCGGGAGCGGTGGCGCTTCCCCGCCGTCGCCCAGTCCGTCCCCGCGCTGCGCCGGGCGTTGCGCCGGTTGTTCAGCACCGCCGGGCTGGACGACGACCAGGCCTACGACCTGCTGCTCGCCGCGTGCGAGGCGGCGACCAACGCCGTGGAGCACGCCCAGCAGCCGACCGAGCCGTTCGTCGACGTCACCGCCGAGGTGACGACGACGGAGGTGGTGGTCACCGTCCGGGACCACGGGCAGTGGCGGGAGCGGGTGCCGAGCATGGACCGCGGTCGTGGCTCCACGCTGATGGGCGCCGTCGGCGAGGTCACCGCCGTCCCCGGACCGGAGGGGACCACGGTGACGATCAGGAGCCCCCGGACGTCTCCGCCGCCCCGTCCCGGCGGCTAGGTCCACCGGCCGGCCGGCCATCGGGGGACGACAGCTCCGCACGAGTGGCACCACCGGCCCGGAGGCGGAGTCCCCGCGGTCGGGGGTCGGGGTCCTCGTCGCCGTGCCGCCCGGCCAGGGCCACGGCGATCGCGTACACGACGGCGGTCAGCGGCACGGCGATCACCGCCCCGCCGATCCCCCACAGCAGCCCGCCGACGGTGAGGGCGTAGACGATCCCCAGCGGGTGGAGGAACACGGTCCGCCGCATGATCAGCGGCTGCAGGAGGTTGCCTTCGATCTGCTGCACCACGACCACCGCACCGAGCACGAGCAGGGCGTCGGTCAGCCCGCCGGAGGCGAACGCCACCACGACGGCGGCGAGCCCCGCCACGAACGCCCCGACGACCGGGATGTAGGCGCCGAGGAACGTCAGCACGGCCAGGGCGAAGGCCAGCGGCACGCCGATGACCACCAGCGCCACCCCGATGCCGATGGCGTCGATCAGCGCGACGACCGTGGTGCCCCGCAGGTAACCACCCAGGGTGTGCCAGGCCCCGTTCCCCGCGGCATCGGCGGCCGCCCGGCGGTCGGCCGGCACGATCCGGAGGCACAGCCGCCAGATCCGGGCGCCGTCGTAGACGAGCCAGAAGGCGGTGAACAGGGCGAGGACCAGGGAGGCCGCGACGGTGACCGCGGTCGTGGCACCGGTCACCACCATCCCCGGCCCGCCGGCGCCGCCCCCGAACCCGCCCGTCAGCTGGCCGATCAGCCCGTCGATGACCGAGTCGACCCGCTGCTGGGGCAGGCCGAGCGTGTCCACGAGGCTGGTGCGCACCCGGTCCAGCCCGGTGACCAGGGTGGGGCGCAGGCTCGTCCACTCCCGGGCGACCCGTTGCTGCAGGAAGTAGAGGACCCCGCCCAGGAGGACGAGGAAGAGCACCATCACCAGCCAGGTGGCCGCCAGGCGCGGGAGTCCGGTCCGGTCCAGCCAGGAGGCCACCGGCCGCAGCAGGGCGGTGAGCAGCAGCCCGACCAGGAAGGTGAGCAGCACGGTGCCCAGGACGACGGCCAGCTGCACCGCGAAGTAGACGACGGCGCCGATCGCCAGCGTCCAGACGCACCACATGCCCGCCGTCCGGACACCTCGGGGGACCCCGGGGTCGGTCGATGCCCCCGCCCGGCGGTCCGGCGAGGGACCGGCCGGCGGTTCGGCCGGGTGCTCGTTCGTGACGTCCGAGGCCATTGCCGTCCTCCTTCACCGGCGCTGGTCGTCCGGTCGGTGACGCGTTCTCCCGTGGCTGAGGAGGGCGCCCCCCGGACACCGGGCGGAGGCACGCCTGGGCCGCCCGGTGTCCATCGCCTGGTCTCAGGTCGGCTCCGGGGGCGCTTCGGCTGCACACTGCCCCGTGGAGCCGCTCCCGACACGGGGCCGACCCCACCGACTCACGGACCGGGGACGAGGGCGCGCCTCAGCTCAGCGGGCTGCGCGGCAGCATCCGGTTGCTGATGATCCGCTTCTGGATCTCGCTGGTGCCCTCGAAGATCGTGGTCAGCCGGGCGTCCCGCCAGTGCCGCTCGACCTGGCGCTCGGTGGTGTAGCCGTTGCCGCCGTGCAGCTGCATGGCCTGGTTGGTGACCCGCACCGCCATCTCGGTGGCCTGCAGCTTCACCATCGCGGCCTCCTTCTCGCACGGCACGCCCTCGTCGAGCAGGTGCGCCACCTGGCGGTAGAACGCCCGTGCCTGCTCCACCTCGGCGGCCATGTCGGCGAGCGCGAAGCGCAGCGCCTGGAAGTCGCCGATCGGGTGCCCGAACTGGACGCGCTCCTGCAGGTAGCGCACGCAGTCCTCGACCGCGGCTCGGGCCAGGCCGACGGCGCGGGCGGCGGTGTGCACCCGGGCGGTGTTCAGGAACGCCTGGGCCTCGCGGAAGCCGGCGCCGGAGTCGCCGCTGCTGTCGGACCCGCCACCCTCACCCGGGCCGACGATCAGGTCCGTGGCCGGGATGCGGACCTGGTCGAAGGTGAGGTCCCAGGTCAGGAAGCCGTGGTAGCCGACCTTGTCGATGGCGTAGCCGGACAGCCCCGGGGGGAACGAGCCGCGTTCCTTGACCAGCAGCAGGTTCCGCAGCCCCCGGGAGCGGGACTCCCCCGGCTGCGGGTCGGCCACCCGGACCAGCACCTGGATGAAGTCGGCGGCCTTGGCGTTGCCGCACCAGCGCTTGTGCCCGGTGACCACCCACTCGTCCCCGTCGAGGACGGCGCGGGTCTGCACGTTGGCCAGGTCCGAGCCGGCCTCGGGCTCGGACAGGGCGACCGCGCCGATCCAGGACCCACCGGCGCTGCGCCGCAGCAGCTCCCGGTGGCGGTCGGGGTCGGCGACCGCCGTCCCCATGCCCTGGGACCGGGCCAGGATGCTGGCCACGCTCATCCAGGCCCGGGCCAGCTCCTCGCTGACCATGCAGTACTCGAAGACGCCGAGGCCCAGCCCGCCGTCGACCGCGGGGACGGTGATGCCGAACCACCCCAGCTCGCCGAGCCGTTCCAGCAGGTGCTGCGGGATCTCCCCCTTCTGCGGGTCGAGCTCGTTCGCGACCGGCAGCACCTCGTCCATGGCGAACCGGCGGGCCTGCTCCATCAGCGCGGCTCGAGCGGGGGTGTGCCACGGGGAGTGCAGGACGGGCGGCTCGGGCAGCCAGGTCTCGGCGGTCTCGGCGGGGCGGCTGGCGGTCGACGTCATCGTCGGTGCCTCCTGGGTCGGGGAGTCCGGTGCGCCCCTACTGTCGGGTAACAGGCACGCCGATGCACCCACTACGTGACGGAGGCAACACTCCCCGATCGGTGACGGACCGGTCCCGCCCGAGGCGTGCGACGCGGAGGTGTGGTCGGGTCGGGGAGCTCCGGGCAGCGGACGTCACGAGCCGCCTCCGGGTACACCGGGGGAGGTCCGGCCCGATCCGGCCAGCAGCCACAGGGCTGCCGCCGCCGGGACCAGCGACCCGACCGCGATCACGGCGAGGACGGGTCGCTGCGCCCCGGCGCCGGTCGCAATCCCGCCGGCGAGCGGCGCCGCGAGTCCCGCGCAACCCCAGGCCGTGAAGACCCGGCCGTAGGCCCTGGGGAAGGCGTGCGCCCCGACCCGGTCCGCCGTGGCCGCGGGGACCAGCGCGGAGATCGCGCCGTAGGCGAGCCCCGTGCCGGTGAACGCACCGAGGACGAGCCAGGGGGCCGTCGGGCCACCGAGGCCCCCTGCCGAGCCGACGGCGACGCCCAGCGCCACCGCCAGGGCCTTCGTCCGGCCGATCCGGTCGGACCACCAGCCGGACGCCAGCCGGCCGACCAGGTTCCCGGCGGCCAGCAGCGAGACGGCCGCACCGGCCGCACCCGGGCCCAGGCCGCGGTCGGCGGCCAGCGGGGCGGCCATGGCGAAGACCACGAGTCCGGGCGCCGCACCACCGGCGAAGAGCACCCAGAGCAGCGACAGGGTGCGCCTCGGAAGCGGCCCACCCCCCGCCTGCCGGCGCTCCGGCCGGTCCGCGGGGGCGAGCAGGGCCGCTGCCGCCAGCAGACCGCCGACCGCCAGCGCCAGCGCGCCCAGGCACGTCCGCCAGCCCACGGCGGAGAGGGCCGCGGGAGCTGCCAACCCCAGCAGCACCGGCCCCGCGGCGTAGGCAGCGACGACCAGGCCGGTCGCCGTCCCGCGCGCGTGCACGGGCGACCGGGCCGCGAGCGAGACCGCGACGCCGTAGGCCGCCCCGCTCGCGGCGCCGAGCAGCAGACCGATCCCACCCCACAGCGCCGCCGGGTGCTCTCCTGCCGCCGCACCGCCGAGCCCGGCGGCAGCCAGCCCGGCAGCACCGCCGAGCAGCCGCCGGGGCCCCACCACGGGCAGCGCACGACCGGCGGCCAGCAGCGCGACCGTGAACACGGCGATCGCGACCGCGAAGACGGCGGGCCCCGCGGAGCCCGGTGCGCCGACATCCGCGGTCGCCTGCTCGGCGACCAGGCTCCAGCCGAACAGCGTCCCGGCGGCGAGGTTCGCCACCACACCGGACACGACGGGTCGCTCCACCCTGGGGACCCTCCGGGGCTCGGCAGCGGTGGACGCGGCCCACCGTCCCGGCGTGGTCAGGACCCGTCAAGCGAGGGTGGCATGCCCCTGCCAGAGGACAGTCCGGTCCGCTGTTCGACCGTCGTCCCGACATGCCGGACGACCTCCAGCCGCTCCGTCACGCCACGCCGCCGGACGGCGACACGGTGATCCGCCCCGGAGCGCCACCGCCTTGACCGCCTTCTCCGGGCGGGACGAGGGTCCCCCTGGTCCGGAGGGCCGAGTGCCCCTCCGCCGGTGCACCCGGAGGTCCGACATCGCCGTCTACCTGTACCGCTGCCCCGACCACGGCACGACCGAGGCCCACCGCCCGATGGGCACCGCTCCCGCCGCGGTCGAGTGCCCGGCCTGCGGCTCGGCCGCCACGCGCGTGTTCACCGCACCGCGCCTCTCGTTCGGGTCCCCGGTGCGCCGTGCCCTGATCGACCGGACCGAGCGCACCCGCGACCAGCCCGACGTGGTCTCCGCGCCGCCCCGGCGGCCGGGTCCGACTCGGCGGGCCGACGTGCTGAGCAACCCGGCCCTGAGCCGGCTGCCCCGCCCCTGAGGCCGGGCCCTCCGCAGGAACCGACGGGGACCCCGATCGACTGCACAGAAGGGAGGGATCGAGATGGCCAGTGTCGGTCTGCTGTACGTCGGAGCGGTCCTCATCGTGAACGGCCTGATGCTGCTGGGCCGGGTGGACGGCCGGGCGGCCGCGCCGCTGAACTTCTTCGTCGGCGGGCTGCAGGTCTTCACGCCGACCTACCTGATCGTCACCTCCGGCGGCGATCCGGACGTGGTCCTCGGCGCCTCGGGGCTCTACCTGTTCGGCTTCACCTACCTGTACGTGGGCCTGAACCTGACCCGCGGTCTGGACGGCACCGGGCTCGGCTGGTTCTCCGCGTTCGTGGCGGGCTGCGCCGTGGTCTACGCGGGCCTGAACTTCGGCCGGCTCGACGACCCGGCGTTCGGGGTCATCTGGCTGTACTGGGCGGTGCTGTGGGCGCTGTTCTTCCTGGTGCTGGGGCTCAAGCGGGAGGAGCTCACCCGGTTCACCGGGCTCGTCGCCGTCGTCGCCGGGGTCCTGACCTGCGCCATCCCGGCGTTCCTGCTGATGACCGGCGTCTGGGCGGACAACGTGACGACGTGGGCGGTCCTGCTCGCCGTCCTCCTGCTGCTCTCCCTGGCCGCGTTCCCCGCTCTCCGGGAACGGCGCACCCAGATGCACGGCAACGTCGTGCAGGAGCAGCCCGCGGAACAGCCCGCGCCGGCCCACCGGCGGAGGTGAGGCCCCGCCCCCGAGTCGTCGGCCGACCGCATCCGCAGCCAGACCCGAGCCCAGGAGCCAGACCATGCCCGAGCGCCTGTTCCCCCTCGACTCCAGCAAGCCGTTCACCGACCAGCAGCACATCGGCCACAACCGCTGGCACCCCGACATCCCGGCCCAGGTGACGGTGCGCCCGGGGGACACCTTCCGGGTCGACTGCCGCGAGTGGTTCGACGGGGCGATCCACAACGACGACTCCGCCGACGACGTCCGGGACGCGCCGCTGTCCACGGTGCACGTGCTCAGCGGGCCCTTCGCCGTGGAGGGCGCCGAGCCCGGTGACCTGCTGATCGTGGACATCCTCGACGTCGGGCCGATCCCGCAGGAGGACTCCGGCCCGCTGGCCGGGCAGGGCTGGGGCTACACCGGCATCTTCGCCCGGCAGAACGGCGGCGGCTTCCTGACCGACCAGTTCCCGGACGCCTACAAGGTGATCTGGGACTTCGCCGGGCAGACGGCGACCTCCCGGCACGTCCCGCACGTGTCCTTCACCGGCATCGTGCACCCCGGCCTGATGGGCACCGCGCCGTCCGCGGAGTTGCTGGCCCGCTGGAACCGGCGCGAGGGTGCGCTGATCGCCACCGACCCCGACCGGGTGCCACCGCTGGCCCTGCCGCCCCTCCCCCAGGACGCCATCCTCTCCGGGCTGACCGGCGCGGAGTACGACCGCGTCGCCGGTGAGGCCGCCCGCACCGCGCCGCCCCGGGAGAACGGCGGCAACCAGGACATCAAGAACCTGACCAAGGGCAGCCGGGTCTTCTACCCCGTCTACGTGCCCGGGGCGAAGCTGTCGCTGGGCGACCTGCACTTCTCCCAGGGGGACGGCGAGATCACCTTCTGCGGGGCCATCGAGATGGGCGGCTTCATCGACCTGCACGTCGACCTGATCAAGGGCGGCATGGAGACCTACGGGGTGGGCGAGAACGCCATCTTCATGCCGGGCAACGTCGACCCCCGGTACGAGAGGTGGCTGGCCTTCTCCGGGACATCGGTGACGCTGGACGACGAGCAGCGCTACCTGGACTCGCACCTGTCCTACCAGCGGGCCTGCCTGCACGCGATCGACTACCTGACGAAGTTCGGCTGGTCGCCCGAGCAGGCGTACATGATCCTCGGCGCCGCGCCGATCGAGGGGCGGCTGTCCGGGGTGGTCGACATCCCGAACTCCTGCGCCACGGTCTACCTCCCGACCGCGATCTTCGACGTCGACGTCACCCCCTCGGCGTCCGGGCCGACGCGGATCGACCCCGGCACGGGCGTCCCCCGGTCGAGCTTCTGAGCACGTCCGTCCACCCCGTCCGCCTGGCCTGAGGAGCTCCCGTGCCCGACGTCATCTTCGAGATCAATCGCGACCTGAGCGTGCCGATGCGCGACCAGACGGTGCCCGGCCACAACCGCTGGCACCCCGACATCCCGCCGGCCAACACCGTCGCCCCCGGCGGGACGTACCGGATCGAGTGCAAGGACTGGACCGACGACCAGGTCCGCAACACCGACGACGCCGACGACATCCGCGACATGAACATCGACCCGTGCCACGTGCTCAGCGGGCCCTTCGCGATCGAGGGCGCGGAGCCCGGCGACCTGCTGGTCGTCGACATCGTGGACATCGGCCCCTTCCAGGAGCAGGAGTGGGGCTACACCGGGATCTTCGCCAAGGAGAACGGCGGCGGGTTCCTCACCGACCACTCGCCCGGGGCGTCCAAGGCGATCTGGGACCTCGACGGCATCTGGACGACCAGCCGGCACGTTCCCGGCGTGCGGTTCATCGGCAACTCCCACCCGGGGCTGTTCGGCTGCGCCCCGTCGCCGGACCTGCTGGCGGAGTGGAACCGGCGGGAGCAGGCGCTGATCGACCAGAACCCGGACCGGGTCACCGGCGACATCCCGGCCCACGAGGGCGACGTCCCCGGCACGCCGCAGGTGCCCGCCCTGGCCCTCCCCCCGCTGCGCAAGGACGCGCTGCTGGGCACGCTCAGCGGCGCGGACCTGGACCGGGCGGCCGCCGAGGCCTGCCGCACGATCCCGCCGCGGGAGCACGGCGGCAACGTCGACATCAAGGACCTCGGCGTGGGCACCCGGGTCTACATGCCGGTCTTCGTACCCGGTGGGCTCTTCTCCATCGGCGACCTGCACTTCGCCCAGGGGGACGGCGAGATCACCTTCTGCGGCGCGATCGAGATGCCCGGCTCCATCGACCTCCACTTCGACCTGATCAAGGGCGGGATGGACCGCTACAAGCAGTCGATGCCGTTCTTCAAGCCCGGCCGGGTCGGGCCGAACTACTCGGAGTTCCTCACCTTCGAGGGGATCAGCGTCGAGGACGGCCGCAACTACTACATGAACGCGACCGTCGCCTACCGCCAGGCCTGCCTCAACGCGATCAACTTCCTGATGCCGGCGATGGACTGGACGTTCGAGCAGGCCTACCTGTTCCTGGGGGCCGCGCCGATCGACGGCCGGATCGGCGGCGTGGTGGACATCCCGAACAGCGCGGTCTCGATCAGCATCCCGCTGTCGATCTTCGACCGGAACATCCTGCCCGGTGGTGCCGGCGGTGGCCGGGACCTGACGGCCGACTGAGCCGCGCGGTGCGGGGCGGGCCACGGCCCGCCCCGTGCCTCCCGAGAACGGAGCACGCATGCCGCTGTACGAGTTCCACTGCCCTGGGTGTGGCCCGTTCGACCTGCACCGGCAGATGCGCGACGCCGCCGCGGTGGCGCCGTGCCCGGCCTGCGACCGACCGGCACAGCGCAGGTACCGGGTGGGCGTCGGAGGTCTCGACACCGGCCCGCTGCGCGACGCCGGCCGGGCGGACCGGGCCCGGGTCGACCGGGCCCGCAGCGGGGAGCCGGCGGTCACCGGTCCGCCCGCAGGACGACGCCTGCCCGGCCGCGGGCCCCACCGGCACTGAGCGGCGGCGCGACCGCCCGACCCCGGCTACGGTCCACAGCACCGGCACCGGCACCAGCACCGCTCCGGACGGAGGGCCATGCCGCTCGTCTCCCGACTCTCGACCACCCCGGTCAAGGGCACCGCCCTGCACCATCCGCAGTCCGTGACGGTCACCGGCAACGGGGTGCCGGAGAACCGGCGCTTCCACCTGGTCGACGCCCGACGGCGGCTGTTCAACGGCAAGCACCACGGCCCGCTCGTGCAGCTGACCGCCGAGTTCGACCCCCGCGACGAGCAGCTCCGACTGCACGTCCCCGACCGGCCACCGGTGGTGGGCCCGACCACCACGCTGGGCGAGGCGGTGCGCACGGACTTCTACGGTCGCGGCGTCGACGGGCACCTCGTGGAGGGGCCGTGGTCGGCTGCGCTCAGCGACTTCGTCGGGCAGGAGGTGCACCTGGTCGCGGTCGACCGGCCCGGCGACGCGGTCGACGTCCACCCGGTCACGCTGATCTCCACCGCGACGCTCGAGCACCTGCGCCGGGTCACCCCCGACGGGGAACGGCTGGACCACCGCAGGTTCCGGATGCTCATGGAGGTGGACGGCTGCGGCGTGCACGAGGAGGACACCTGGGCCGGCCGACGCGTGCGGATCGGCGGGGTCACCGTGCAGGTGGTCGGGCCGGTGCCGCGCTGCGTGGTGACCAACGAGAACCCGGACAGCGGAGCCGTCGACTTCGGCACGTTGAAGGCGATCGTGCGCTACCGCGGCGAGCTCGCCACCGACCTGAGCACGCCGGTGGCGCACCTGCCGGACAACGGGGCGGTGGTCCTCGGCATGTACGCCACCGTGGAGCGGCCAGGGGACATCGCCCTCGGCGACCCGGTCGAGCTCGTCGACGAGACCGCCGTCCAACCCGCCTGACCCGTCCGTCCACCGACCCGAGGAGCACCGATGCCACGGCCCACCGACCACGAGCTGTTCGACCTGGGGGACGTCGTCCTGCAGGGCGGCGCGACCCTGCGCGGAGCCCAGCTCGCCTACAAGACGTACGGCACGCTGAACGCGGACCGGTCCAACGTGATCGTCCACCCCACCTGGTACAGCGCCTGGCACGACGCCAACGAGTGGTCGGTCGGGCCGGGCCTGGCCTGCGACCCCGAGAAGTACTTCATCGTGATGCCCAACCAGCTCAACAACGGCCTCTCGACGTCACCGAGCAACACCCCGCCGCCCTACGACGGGCCGAACTTCCCGCACGTGACCTTCTACGACCAGGTCGAGGTGCAACACCGGCTGCTCACGCAGCAGTGGGGCATCGAGTCCGTGGAGCTGGTCCTCGGCTCCTCCATGGGCGCCGGCCAGACCTACCAGTGGGCGGTCAGCCACCCCGAGATGGTGAAGCGCGCCGCCCCCATCGTCGGGTCGCCGGTCACCAGCGAGCACAACCAGGTCTTCCTCAAGAGCCTGCGCGCCGCCCTCACCCTCGACCCGGCGTTCGCCGGCGGCCGCTACCGGCCGGACGCGCTGCCCACCGCCGGCCTGCGGGCCTTCGCCCGGATCTACGCCGGCTGGGGCCTCTCCCAGGCCTTCTACCGGCAGCGGGAGTACCGCGACCTGGGCTTCTCCTCCCTCGAGGACTTCCTCGTCGGGTTCTGGGAGGGCTTCTGGCTCGACGACCGCGACCCCAACGACCTGCTGGGGATGCTCTGGACCTGGGAGCAGGGCGACGTCGGGAAGACCCCGGGTTTCGACGGCGACACCGAGGCGGCCCTGCGCTCGATCCGCTGCCCACTGGTGGCCATGCCGGCGAAGACGGACCTCTACTTCCCGCCGGAGGACGAGGAGTGGGCGTCGCAGTTCATCCCGGACGGCGAGGTCCGGGTCATCCCGACGATCTACGGGCACTTCGCCGGGCTGGGCCAGCACGCGCCGGACAACGAGTTCATCGACGGGGCGCTGAAGGAGCTGCTGGCCCGCCCGGTCTGACCGGGCTCAGAGCTCCTCGGCCGGGCGGGGGTCGTCGACGGAGGGCTCGTCGGCGAACAGCGGCGGCAGGAAGCGCAGCATCAGCACCGACCAGGTGGCGTGGGTGAGCATCGGCGCCTGGATGCCGCCGGTGACCCGGCGCTGGAAGGCGAACAGCAGGCCCATCGGCACCGAGGCCAGCACCAGCGCCGGGTTGCGGGTGGCCACGGTGGCCAGCGTGTAGACGACGGAGGACTTCAGCACCGGGTGGTGGACGCCGGCCGCCGCGTACAGCGCCCCGCGGAAGAAGACCTCCTCGGCCAGGCCGTTGGCCAGAGTGGTGGTGAGCACCAGCGGCGCCGACCCCTGCTGGGCGTACCGCAGCACCCGGGTGATCGCGGCGTCCAGCGGCGGGATGCGCTTGGCCACCAGCGCGGCGCCGTAGAACATGGCGAACGCGGCGCTCCCGCCCACGACCGGGGTGAGGAACGGGCGGCGCAGCGTGGCCTTGGGGGTCTGCACCCAGCCCAGGTGCAGCGGGCCCGAGGCGAGGCCGCCGGCCACCCAGGTGCCGGCCACCCCGAGGGTGAGTGCGTAGAACGACGTCGAGTTCGGCTTCTGCGACAGCGACACCCCGAGCAGCCCGGCCCCGGCCAGCGAGACCCCGGCGGTCACCCGGCGGCGGCGGCGGAACGCCTCGTCGGACTCCCGGTGGTCGCGCGGCACCTTGTCCACCAGCCAGGACGGCGCCCGGGCCAGCAGCCGGGCCAGCCGGGCGTCGGACAGCACGGCTTGTCCCGGCCGCCGCTCGGTCCGGGTCATCCCTCCCGCCCCGCGGACTCCTGCGACCGGGCGTCCCGCCGGGCCCGGGCCCGTTCACCCAGCGCGGTCAGCACCGCCTCGTCGTAGGACATCGGCTCGAACGGGACCACCCGGCGGATCGAGTCGTCCTTCACCACCACCTCGTTGGTCATCGAGTCGATCAGCGACCGGCCGGTCTGCACGTCGACGTCGGTGACCAGGGAGAGCCAGTAGGAGGAGAGCTTCGGGCTCAGCAGCGGCACCGGGACGATCAGCAGCCGGCGGCCCTGGATCTCCGCGACCCGGGTGAGCATCTCCAGGTACTCCAGCACCTCGCGGCCGCCGACGTCGAACGCCCGCCCCTCGGCCTCGGGGGCCTCCAGCACCCCGACCAGGTACCGGACGACGTCGGCGATGGCGATCGGCTGGGTCCGGGTGTGCACCCAGCGCGGGGTGATCATCGCCGGCAGGTGGGCGACGAGCTGGCGGGTCATCTCCCAGGAGACCCCGCCGTGGCCGATCACGATGCCGGCCCGCAGCGTGGTCACCGGCACGCCCGTCTCGCCCAGCAGCCGCTCGACCTGCCGGCGGCTGCGCAGGTGGGCGGAGAGGTCGTCGTCGTCGCTGCCGAGCCCGCCGAGGTAGATGATGCGGCGGAGCCCGGCGTCGGCCGCGGCCCGGGCGAAGGAGCGGGCGGCCGCGGCGTCCTTCTCCTGGAAGTCCGGCGAGTCCAGCGAGTGCACCAGGTAGTACGCCGCCTCGCAGTCGGACAGCGCGGCGCGCAGCGACGCCTCGTCGCCGACGTCCCCCTGCACCGGGGTGCCGGCGCCGGAGTACGTGTCCGGGTGCCGGGTCATCGCCCGGACCTCGTGCCCGGCCTCCTCCAGGGCAGGCGCCAGCCTGCTGCCGACGAACCCCGACGCCCCGGTGACCAGTACTCGCACGTCCCCAGCCTCCCCGTGCAGACGGTCGGGCGCGACCGGAGAGCACGCGACCCACCCGGCGCGCGGGCACCGGGAGCGCGATGATCGGCCCATGAGCGCCCCCGGCCAGGACCGCAACGTGCTGGGCGGCCCGCTGGAGCCGTGCAGCACCGACCCGATGACCGGGTTCACCCGGGACGGCTCGTGCCGCACCGGGCCGGCCGACCTGGGCAGCCACACGGTCTGCGCCGTGGTCTCCGCCGAGTTCCTGGAGATGCAGCGCGAGCTGGGCAACGACCTGGTCACCCCGCGCCCGGAGTACGACTTCCCCGGGCTGCGCCCCGGCGACCGCTGGTGCATGGTCGCCGTCCGCTGGTACCAGGCGCTGCAGGCAGGCGCGCCGGCCGGGGTGGTCCTGGCGGCGACCAACGCCCGGGCCCTGGAGGTGGTGCCGCTGGAGGCGCTGCGCTCCCAGGCCGTCGACGTCCCGGACGACCTCTCCTCGCTCTGACCTGCGCTGCTGGGCCAGGATGGGCCGGTGACCGATCGCCCACCGCTGCCGCCGTTCACCGCCGAGACCGCCGCCGCGAAGGTGCAGGCCGCCGAGGACGCCTGGAACAGCCGCGACCCCGAGCGGGTCTCGCTGGCCTACACCGAGGACTCGGTGTGGCGGAACCGGGACACCTTCGTCACCGGCCGCGCCGAGATCGTCGACTTCCTCACCGCGAAGTGGGCGCGCGAGCAGGACTACGTGCTGCGCAAGTCGCTGTGGGCGTTCACCGACGACCGGATCGCCGTCCGGTTCCAGTACGAGTGGCACGACGCCGACGGGCAGTGGTGGCGCAGCTACGGCAACGAGAACTGGGAGTTCGACGCCCACGGGCTGATGCGGCGGCGGGAGGCCAGCATCAACGACGTCCCGATCACCGGGGCGGAGCGGCGGATCACCGGCCCGCGCACGCCGGACGAGCCGGAGATCCCGCTGCACTGAGCCACCGACCGGCGACCTGTGCACGCCTCACCCGCCGGGGAGGCGTGCACAGGTCGCCACTGGACAGGGCGGCTCAGCCCTCGAGGGCCGCCGGGTCCATCCACGCCACCTCCCAGACGTTGCCGTCCGGGTCGGTGAAGCTGGTGCCGTACATGAAGCCGTGGTCCTGCGCGGGCATCGAGGGCTTGCCACCCGCGGCCAGGGCCCGGGCCAGCAGGTCGTCGCACTCCGCCCGGTCGGCCGCCGAGACCGCGTTGATCACCGAGGTGGCCTGCGCTGGGTCGCCGACCTGGCCCGCCACGAAGCCGGCGAACTTCTCCCGGGTCAGCAGCATGACCAGGATGTTCTCCTCGATGACGACGGCGGCGCCCGCCTCGTCGGCGTACCGCGGGTCCGGGGTGAAGCCGAGAGCGGTGTAGAAGGCGACCGCCCGGTCCAGGTCGGTGACCGGCAGGTTCACGAAGATCATGCGCACGGGGAGCTCCTCGGTGTGGGGGCCGTCGTCGGCCCGTCACCAGGAAGGACGGCGCGGCGCCCGGGAACTCATCGGCGCGCGGTCGCGGCGAGCACCAGGTCGACGGTCTCGCCCGGTGCGTCCCACATCGGGAAGTGGCCCGAGCCGTCGAACCAGTGCAGCTCCGCGTCGGGGAAGGCCTCGACCGCCCGCGCCGCCTGGCGGGCCAGCGTGACCCGGTCCCGCCGTCCCCAGCCGATGGTCAGGCGGCCCGGCAGCGCCCCGGCCGGGGCGCCCTGCTGGCGGGGTCCACGGGCGAGGTCGGTGAGGACGGCGTCGAAGGACCGCGACCGCACGTACCCGGTGAGCTCACGGGTGACCACCTCGCCGTCCAGCGCCCACGGGCGGGCGGAGAACTGGGCCAGCAGCGCCGTCCGGCCGGCCGGGCTGCCCAGCAGGGCGGGGAGCGCCGGCCGGATCCGGCGGACCAGCGCCATCGAGGCGCGCAGGCTGGCCAGGAAGGCCGTGGCCTCGCGGTCGGTCCAGAACCCGCCCGGGTCCAGAGCCACGGCGTCCCCGCCCAGTCCCCGCCGGGACAGCTCCAGGACCATCCGGGCGCCCAGCGAGCTGCCGACCAGCGGGGCGTCGGCCAGCCCCTCGGCGCGCAGCCAGCCCGCCACCGCGTCGGTCAGCGAGCCGAAGCCGGGGTCCGCCAGGGGCGGGGTGTCGCCGGCGAAGCCCGGCAGGTCCACGGCCACCACCTCCCGGGCGGCGGCCAGGCCGGGGAGGACCGGGTCCCAGGAGCGCCAGGAACCACCCAGCCCGTGCACCAGGACGAGGGGGTCGCCGGAGCCGGTCCGGTGCGCAGCGAGGTCCATCGCCGTCCCCTACCCGCAGCGCTGCTGCGGCACCCCACGGCCGATCCCGGGGATGATGCGAGGGGTCGGGTGCACCGGAGGGCGCCGGGTCCGACAGCATGTGCGGTCCGGGGACACGGTGGACGCCCAGGTGAGGAGCGCGGACGGTGAGCACGTCGAGGAGCAACCGGGTCAAGGCGGCGATCGGCACGGTCAGCCTGACCGGTGCGGCGATGGGCTTCATGTCCGGCTGCGCCGTCGGAGGTGAGGAGCAGGAGGCCGAGCGGGTCTACTGCGTCGACGAGCAGGACCAGGTCGTCGACGAGGAGCAGTGCGAGGAGGCCGAGCGCAACGGCGGCTTCGTCGGCGGCGTGCCCTTCTTCTTCCTGCTGGGTGGCTTCGGCGGCAACCGGTACTCGGTCGGGCAGACCATCCCGCAGCAGTACACCGGCGCAGCGACCCGGGTGAACCCCTCCGACACCACGGCCCGGTCCCGGGCCGGGCTGCCCGGCAGCGGCCGGGTCACCTCAGGCACCCGGATCTCCGGCGGCATCGGCACGGGTGGAGGCCGGGTCGGGAGCGGGAGCGTCGGCTCGTGAGACGGCTCTACGGCACGGCTCGGCGCGGCTGGGAGGCCGAGATCGAGAGCCAGGGGCTGGTCTACAACAAGACCACCGTCCCGGGCGGTGAGACCCGCTCGTACTGGCGCGAGGACGTCTTCTACGACTTCACCGCCGCCCAGATCGACCACCTGGCCGACGTCACCGACCAGCTCTTCGCCGCCTGCGTGGAGGCCGGTGACGTCGCGCTGGCCGACGAGCGGCTGCTGGACCGGATGCGGATCCCGCGCGACGCCCGGGAGGTCATCAAGGCCACCTGGGACGCCGAGCCGCCCAGCGTCTACGGCCGCTTCGACCTGTGGTGGGACGGCGAGGGCGCCGTCCGGCTGCTGGAGTTCAACGCCGACACCCCCACCTCGCTGGTCGAGGCCGCGGTCGTGCAGTGGGCCTGGCACCTGGAGACCGGCCAGGGCCGGGACCAGTGGAACCAGCTCGACGACCGGCTGGTGGACGCCTGGCGGCGCAACCTTTCCCGCTGGGAGGCCGAGCACGGCCGCCGTCCCCGGGTGCACCTGGCCTGGACCGACGGCGACCGTAGCGGTGAGGACTGGATGACGGTGGCCTACCTCGCCGACACCGTCCAGCGGGCCGGCTACGAGACGGTGGTGCTCACCACCGAGGAGCTGGCCCTGGACACCGGCGACGCCCGGTTCTACGACCCCAAGGGCAACCTGATCGACGTCGTCTTCAAGCTCTACCCCTGGGAGTGGCTGCTCGACGACGCCTACGGCCCCTCGGTGATCGCCGACCTGTGGACCCCCGACGGCACGACCTGGATCGAGCCGATCTGGAAGATGCTGTGGTCGAACAAGGGGCTGCTGCCGGTGCTCTGGCAGCGCTACGCCGACGACCCGGTGATCTCCAAGCACCTGCTGCCCGCCTACTTCGCCGACGACCCGCGGGCCGCCGAGCTGGAGCGGACCGGGTACGCCCGCAAGCCGATCTACGGCCGGGAGGGCAACAACGTCGAGCTCTTCGCCCCCGGCGGCGCGCCGCTGGCCTCGCAGGGCGGGAAGTACGGCGCGGAGGGCTGGGTCGTGCAGCAGCTCTGCGCACTCCCGGACTTCGCCGGCCCGGACGGCCCGCACCACCCGGTGCTCGGCGCCTGGGTGGTCGACGGCGAGGCCGCGGGCCTGGGGATCCGGGAGTCCGACGGCCTGATCACCGACGACCTGTCCTTCTTCGTGCCGCACACCATCGACTACCGCCGCCCGCCCAACACCACCTGGTCGGCCTGACGCCCGCGTTGATCATCGGCGTTCGGCGGCTCCGCCCGGCGTGTCGAGCCGCCACATGACGATGATCAACGGCTGAGGGCGGCCGCGGCGGGGAGCCAGTCGATGCGGCCGCCGTGGGCGGCGGTGTAGGCCAACGGCTCGCCGTCCAGGGCCAGCAGGAAGCGGGTCTCGGCCGGGTCCGGGGGTTCGGGCAGCCGGTCGCGGACGGCGGGCAGCACGCCCACTCCCTCCTGGGAGACCCAGCGCACCGGCAGCCCGGCGACCAGCTCGGTGAACGCCTCCTTCCCCGTCGCCGGCAGGTAGGCCAACACCGCGGTGTGGAAGACGACGACGGTGGCCTCGGTCGGCATCGCGGCGGCCAACCCGGGCAGCTCCTCGACCAGGTCGCCGCGCCGGATCTCGGCCGGCTCCCGGGCGGCGATCGCGGCGGCGGCGGCGAGCCGGTCGCGCCGCTCGTCCATGCCCGGCCAGATCAACGCCTGCAGCCAGGCGACGTCGTCCGGATCGGCCGGGTCCAGCGGGTTCAGGTCGATGCCCGCCCGCCGCACCACCTGCGGCACCGACGCAGGCACCGGGCCGCGACCCGAGACAGTGCACCGCAGCTGCACGGGGCTCGAGGCCGGCCCCACCCGGACGCCGTCGGAGTACTCGTAGCCGTACCGGTCCGGGTAGAGGCACAGTCCGGCCGACGCGCCCACCTCGATCAGTGCCAGCGGTCCCGGCAGGCCGGCCAGCACCGGCAGCAGCGCCGCGCAGCGGGCCGCCTCGTTGGTCTGGGTCGCCCGGGCCAACATCGTCGCCCGCAGCCGGTCGGCGTCGCCGGTGACCCGCTCGTGCAGCTGGGCGCCGTCGGCCGGCGGGCCGCCGTGCAGGTACTGCAAGGCCCCCAGCAGCAGGTTGGCCTGCCGCTTGGGCGTCGGCAGGGTGCCGAGGAAGGCGAGCACCTCGGCGTCCTCGGCCACCGCGGCGGCGAGCTCGGCGTACCGCGGGGACACCGGCGCGGCCTCGACCTCGGCGAACCACCGGTAGTGGTCGGCGAGGTCGGTCAGCTCCTCGTCCAGCGACCTCATGTGGTGGTGGTCAGGTCGCGGGGAGCGGTGGCGAAGCGGGCCAGGTCGTCGCGGGTCGGCTCCACCAGCACGCGGCCGTCCGGGGTGAGCACGACCGGGGCGGTCGCCTCCTCGGCGCCGATCTCGGCGAGCAGCCGGGCGGCCGCGGCGTCCTCGGCCGGGTCCAGCCAGGTGTGCGGCACGCCGTCCTCGGCCAGCTGAGCGCGCAGCTCCGCGCTGGCCGGCCAGCGCCGGTCGCCGACCACCCGCAGCCCGCTGGCCTGCCCGATGAGCATCGCCCGGCGGAGCAGGAAGGAGCGGGTGATGACGTCGGCCAGCCCGCGGTCGCGGGTGAAGGCGGTGCGCAGCTGCTCCAGGCTGAGCACCAAGACCTCGCCGTCCTCGGCGGCGACCAGCGACCGCACCGGCCGCTGCCCGGCCAGCATGTTCAGCCCGCCCAGGAACCGGCCCGGTCCGTGGGCGCCCACGACCCGCTTGCCGCCGTCCGTCCCGCCGTCCAGCGGTCCCTCGATCACCGCCACGGTGCCGGAGAGGACCACGAAGAAGTCGAACTCCGCCTGACCCGAGCGCAGCAGCACCTGACCGCGGGTGGTGCTCAGCCGGCGACCGATCCGGCGCAGCACGGCGATGTGCGCGTCGGACAGGCGCGGGGAGGAGCCGTCGTCCGGGCTCTCGGCGAGCCGCTCCCCGGGCAGCACGCTGATCGCCGGCAGCTGGGCGGCCGGCGAGAAGATGACCGACGGCCGCGACGGCGCGACCAGCGTCGTCGCCGGCAGCAGCCCACCGTGCCCGGGCCCCCGCGGGTCGGAGGCGACCAGCGCGGCGGCGAGCGCCTCCGTGGTGGTCGGCCCGTCGTGCCCGACGCCGTTGACGAAGAACGTCGGGGTGCCCTCCACCCCGCTGGCCTCGGCACCCGCGACGTCGGCGCGGACCCGGCCGGCGTACACGCCGTTGCCCAGCTCCTCGGCGAAGCGGCCGAGGTCGAGCCCGAGCGCGGCGGCGTGGTCGAGCAGCTGGTCGGCCTCCAACTGGTCCTGGTGGGCGAACAGCCGGTCGTGCATCGCCCAGAAGGCCCCCTGCTCGCCGGCGGCCTCGGTGGCCTCGGCGGCGAGCTCGGCGTGCGGGTGGACATCGGGCAGCGGCAGGTGCCGGAACACGTAGCGCAGGTCGTCACCGAACCGGCGGCGCAGCTCCTCGACCACCCCGGTCGCCCGGCCGCAGAACGGGCACTCGACGTCGCCGTACTCGACCAGGGTCAGCGGCGCGTCGACCCGGCCGCGGAGGTGGTCGACGTCGGGGTCGACCGGCGGGTCCAGCTGCCGGGGCCCGGTCCGGGCCACCTGGGGCGACCGCCGCCCGAGCACCCAGAACCAGACCGCGCCCAGCACCGCGGCGACGACGCCCGCGGCCAGGACACCGACCATGGCCTCCTCGCGCAGCACCTCGTCGTCGAAGGCCAGGTCGGCGACGAACAGCGAGACGGTGAAGCCCAGGCCGGACAGCGCGGCACCGCCCCACACGCTGGCCAGCGTCACGCCGGGCGGCAGCGAGCCCATCCCGAACCGGACGGCGAGCGTGGAGGCCAGCCCGATGCCGACGAACTTGCCGACGACCAGGCCCACGAAGACGCCGACGGTGACCGGGGAGGTCAGCGCGCGGCCCAGGAGCTCGGAGTCGAACTGCACCCCCGCGTTGGCCAGCGCGAACACCGGGACGACGACGTACCCGCTCCACGGCACCAGCAGCGCGCCGATCCGCTCGTTCGGCGAGATCGCCCGCTCCACCGACAGCTTCGCCCGCCGGGCCAGCGCGACGTCGGGGGCCTGCCGGAAGGCGCGGGCCAGGGTGCCCGCCGACTCGACCTCGTCCCGGCGGGGCGTGTAGGCGCTGACCAGCAGGCCCAGCACCACGCCGCCGATGGTGGCGTGCACCCCCGAGGCGTGCATGGCCAGCCACATGACCACGCCGACGGCGAAGTAGGCCGGCCCGCGCCACACCTTGAGCCGGGTGAGCAGCCCGAAGGCGACCACGCAGAGCGCGGCGACGCCGAGGGCGACCAGGTCGATGTCCTCGGAGTAGAAGATCGCGATCACGGTGAGCGCGCCGATGTCGTCGACGACCGAGAGGGAGAGCAGGAACACCCGCAGCTGGGTAGGACAGCGGGAGCCGACCAGCGCGAGGGCGCCGAGGACGAAGGCGGTGTCGGTGGCCATCGGGATGCCCCAGCCGTGCGCCCCGGGGCCGCCGGCGTTGATCGCGAGGTAGAGGCCCGCGGGCACGACCAGACCGGCGACCGCGCCGAGCGCGGGCACCGAGAGCCGGCTGCGCTGGGTCAGCTCCCCCATCGACAGCTCGCGCCGCACCTCCATGCCGATGAGGAAGAAGAAGAACACCATCAGGCCGTCGTTGACCCAGTGCCGCAGGTCCATGGCGACCGCCATGGAGCCCAGCTCCAGACTGAGCTCGGTGTGCCAGACCCGCTCGTAGGAGTCGCCCCAGGGGGAGTTGGCCCACAGCAGCGCGGCCAGGGTGCCGGCGACCAGCAGCGCGGCGCTGGACGCCTCGGTCTGCAGGAACCGGCGGGCCGGGGTGGACAGCTGGGCGAGCAGGTGACCGGTCCGGGAGGCGCGGCTCGAGGTGCGGGACGGGGAGGTCACGCGGTCTTCCTACCGCGCCGATGTGACGGCACGGAATCCTGCGCAGGACCGGGGCGGATCGCCCGGGCCCCGGAGGCGGGGACGGCGGACGTGCACGACCCTCCTCCGGTGGGCACGTCGTGCCGCAGGACCCCGCCGGAGCATCGTGCGGGAGACGGAGCAACGGGAGGACGAGATGACGCGCAGCGGGGACCTCGAGGGCACGGTCGCGGTGGTCACCGGGGCGGCGCGGGGCATCGGCCGGGCGATCGCCCTGGAACTGGCCGCGGCCGGCGCCGACGTCGGCCTGGGCCTCCGGGACGTCACGGCCGACGGCGGGGTCGCCGCGGAGATCACCGCGCTCGGCCGCCGGGTGGTCGCCGTCCCGATGGACGTCACCGACCTGGCGCAGAGCCGGGCCGGGATCGACCAGGTGGCCGAGGAGCTCGGGTCGGTCGACGTGCTGGTCAACAACGCCGGCGGCGGGGTGATGGCCTCGGCGCTGGAGCTGACCGAGGCGGACTTCGACGCGGTCTGGTCCCGCAACACCCGCTCGACGTTCTTCCTCGCCCAGCACGCCGCCCGGCACATGGCGCGCACCGGCGGCGGGGCGATCGTCAACGTCGCCTCGCAGGCCGGCCTGGTCGCGCTGCCCGGCGAGTCCGCCTACTGCACCGCCAAGGCGGCGGTCATCCACCTCACCCGCTGCCTGGCCGTCGAGTGGGGGGAACTGGGCATCCGGGTCAACGCGGTGGCGCCGACGTTCGTCGCGACGCCGGGCACCGAGCCGGCGCTGTCGGACCCGGCCTTCCGCGCCGACGTCGTCGACCGGATCGCCGCGCTGCACCGGATCGGCCGTCCGGAGGAGGTCGCCACCGCGGTCGCCTTCCTCGCCTCCCCCGCGGCCTCGCTGGTCACCGGCCACACGCTGACCGTGGACGGCGGCTGGACCGCCCGCTGAGGAAGGGCCCCGTCCTCCTCACCCCTCGCGAGCTCGGGGCGAGCCGCTGGACGGGGCCTGACCGAGGACGACGAGGAGGTCGCCGCCCTCGACCTGCTGGACGGCGCTGATCGCCACCCGGGAGACCGTGCCGGCGCGGGGGGCGGTGATCGCGGCCTCCATCTTCATCGCCTCGATGGTGGCCAGCTGCGCGCCCGCCTCGACGGTGTCGCCCTCGGCGACGGACAGGCTGACCACCCCGGCGAACGGCGCCGCGACCTGGCCCGGGTCGCTGCGGTCGGCCTTCTCGGTGGGCGGCACCTCCGACGTGACGGACCGGTCCCGCACCGACACCGGGCGGAGCTGGCCGTTCAGCGTGCACATCACCGTGCGCATCCCCCGCTCGTCGGCGTCGGAGATCGCCTCGATCGCGATGAGCAGCCGCACCCCGGGCTCCAGGTCGACCGAGTGCTCGACGCCGGACCGCAGGCCGTAGAGGAACTCCTTGCTGGGCAGCACCGAGGTGTCGCCGTAGGTGTCCCGGTGTTCCCGGAACTCCTTCGTCGGGCCGGGGAAGAGCAGCCGGTTCAGCGTCGGCCGCGGCGCCTCCGCCAGTCCCGCCAGGTCCTCCTCCGAGAGCTCCGCCGGCGGCTCCGCCGGGCGCCGGCCCTCCAGCGCGCGCGAACGGAAGGGCTCCGGCCAGCCACCGGGCGGGTCGCCCAGCTCGCCACGGAGGAACCCGACGACGGAGTCGGGCAGGTCGAAGCGGCCCGGGTCGGCGGCGAACTCCTCGACGTCCACCCCGGCGCCGACCAGCTGCAGTGCCAGGTCACCGACGACCTTGGACGACGGGGTCACCTTCACCAGCCGGCCGAGCAGCCGGTCGGCCGCGGCGTACATCGCCTCGACCTCCTCGAACCGCTGGCCCAGGCCCAGGGCGATCGCCTGCTGGCGCAGGTTGGACAGCTGCCCGCCGGGGATCTCGTGGGTGTAGACCCGCCCGGTCGGCGCCGGCAGCCCGGACTCGAAGGGTGCGTAGACCCGGCGGACCGCCTCCCAGTAGGGCTCCAGGTCGTTGACCGCGCGCAGGTCCAGGCCGGTGGCCCGCTCGGTGTGGTCGGTGGCGGCGACGATGCTGCTCAGCGCCGGCTGCGACGTCGTCCCGGCCAGCGCCGCGCTGGCGCCGTCCACGGCGTCGACGCCGGCCTGCCAGGCGGCCATCAGGGTGGCCAGCTGCCCGCCGGGGGTGTCGTGGGTGTGCAGGTGCACCGGCAGGTCGAACCGCTCGCGCAGCGCGCTGACCAGGGTGGCGGCCGCCGGCGGGCGGAGCAGCCCGGCCATGTCCTTGATCGCCAGCACGTGCGCGCCGGCCTGCACGATCTGCTCGGCCAGCCGCAGGTAGTAGTCGAGGTCGTAGAGGCGTTCGGACGGGTCGGAGAGGTCGGCGGTGTAGCAGAGCGCGACCTCGGCGACCGCCGTCCCGGTCTCCCGGACGGCGTCGATCGCCGGGCGCATCTGGTCGACGTCGTTGAGCGCGTCGAACACCCGGAACACGTCGATGCCGGTGCGGGCGGCCTCGGCGACGAACGTCGTCGTCACCTGCTCGGGGTAGGGGGTGTAGCCCACGGTGTTGCGACCGCGCAGCAGCATCTGCAGGCAGATGTTGGGCACCGCCTCCCGCAGCGCGGCCAGCCGCTCCCACGGGTCCTCGTGCAGGAACCGCAGCGCGACGTCGTAGGTCGCCCCGCCCCAGGCCTCGATGCTGAGCAGCTGCGGGGTCGCCCGGGCCACGTGCCCGGCGACGGCCAGCAGGTCCTTGGTGCGCACCCGGGTGGCCAGCAGCGACTGGTGGGCGTCCCGGAAGGTGGTGTCGGTGACCGCGAGGGCCCTGCTCGCACGCAGGTCGGCGGCGAACCGCTCCGGGCCCAGCTCGCGCAGCCGGTCCCGGGAGCCGTCCAGCGGGTGCAGGCCGAGATCCAGCTTCGGGAGCTTCTGCACCGGGTCGACCAGGTGCGGGCGCTCCCCGTGCGGGGCGTTGACCGTGACGTCGGCCAGGTAGGTGAGCATCTTGGTGCCCCGGTCGGCGGAGCTGCGCGCGGTGAGCAGCTCGGGCCGCTGCTCGATGAACGACGTGGTCACCCGGCCGGCCCGGAACTCCGGGTCGTCCAGCACCGCCTGCAGAAACGGGATGTTCGTCGACACCCCGCGGATCCGGAACTCGGCCACCGCCCGGCGGGCCCGGGCCACCGCGATGTCCCAGGTGCGGCCCCGGCAGGTCAGCTTGACCAGCATCGAGTCGAAGTGGGCGCCGACCTCGGCGCCCAGCGTCGCCGCGCCGTCCAGCCGCACGCCGGCGCCGCCGGGTGAGCGGTAGGCGGTGATCCGGCCGGTGTCCGGGCGGAAGCCGTTGGCCGGGTCCTCGGTGGTGATCCGGGTCTGCAGCGCCGCCCCGCGCAGCACGATCGACTCCTGGGTCAGCCCCAGGTCGGTGAGGGTCTCCCCCGCCGCGATCCGCAGCTGGCTGCCCACCAGGTCGACGTCGGTGACCTCCTCGGTGACCGTGTGCTCCACCTGGATCCGCGGGTTCATCTCGATGAACACGTGCCGACCCTCACGGTCGACCAGGAACTCCACCGTGCCCGCGCAGCTGTAGCCGATCTGCCGGGCGAAGGCGACCGCGTCGGCGCAGATCCGCTCCCGCAGGCCCGGGTCCAGGTTCGGTGCGGGGGCGATCTCGATGACCTTCTGGTGGCGCCGCTGCACCGAGCAGTCCCGCTCGTACAGGTGGATCACGTCCCCCTGCCCGTCGGCGAGGATCTGCACCTCGATGTGCCGGGGGTCGACCACCGCCTGCTCGAGGAACACCGTCGCGTCGCCGAACGCCGACTCCGCCTCCCGCATGGCGGCCTCGGTCGCGCTGCGCAGCTGGGCCCGGTCGTCGACCCGGCGCATGCCGCGACCGCCACCGCCGGCGACGGCCTTGACGAACACCGGGCCGGTGATCGCATCCGCGGCGGCCAGCAGCGTCTCGACGTCGTCGCTGGGCTCGGTGCCCTGCAGCACGGGCAGCCCGGCGGCCCGGGCGGCGGCGATCGCCCGGGACTTGTCCCCGGTCAGCGTCAGCACCTCCGCCGACGGGCCGACGAAGGTGATCCCCGCCTGCGCGCAGGCCTCGGCCAGGTCCGGGTTCTCCGACAGGAAGCCGTACCCGGGATAGACGGCGTCGGCGCCGGCCCGCTGCGCGGCCCGGACGATCTCGGCGACGTCCAGGTACGCCCGCACCGGATGCCCGGGCTCACCGATCTCATAGCTCTCGTCGGCCTTCAGCCGGTGCACGGAGTTCCGGTCCTCGTGCGGGAAGACCGCGACCGTGCCCGCGCCCAGCTCGTAGGCGGCACGGAACGCCCGGACGGCGATCTCCCCGCGGTTGGCGACCAGGACCTTCTGGAACACGGGCGCGTCCTCTCGGCTCGCGGGGAGCCGGCGCCGACCCTCCCTCGTGCCGCCCGACCGTAGCGGGGCACAAGGCCGCGCAGCGTTTCCGTTGCGCACGACGTGCTTGCCCCGCAGCCTCCCGGGTAGCCCCTCGGTCGTGACTGCTGACACCACGGCCGACGACCTCACCTCCGCCCGCGCGATGAGGGAGGTCGTGCTCGTCACCGGCGCCTCCAGCGGCATCGGCCGGGCCAGCGCGATCGAGTTCGCCCGCCGCGGCGCCTCCCTCGTGCTGGTGTCCCGCAGCGCCAGCACGCTCGCCGACGCCGCCGCCGACTGCCGGGCCGCCGGGGCGACCGCCGTCGAGTGCGTGCCGGCCGACGTCCTGGACGCCGCCGCGGTCCGGTCCGCCGTCGACCGCGCCACCGGCACCTTCGGCCGGCTGGACGTCGTCGTCCACGCGGCCACCGTGATGGCCTACGGCCGGGTCGAGGACCTGGACCCCGCCGTCTTCCAGCGCGTCGTCGACACCGCGATCCAGGGGACGTTCCACGTCTTCCAGGCCGCCCTGCCGGTCGTCCGGGACCAGGGCCGCGGCCACGTCGTCGTCGTCAGCTCGCTGCTGGCCTCGATCACCGCGCCGACGATGGGCGCCTACGTGGCCGCCAAGTGGGGCCAGCTCGGCCTGATCCGCACCCTGCAGCAGGAGCTGCGCGAGCTGCCCGACGTGCACGTCTCCGCGGTCGCCCCGGGCGGGACGACGACGCCGATCTACGGCCAGGCGGCCACCGTGCTGGGCAACACCGGGCACCCGCCGCCGCCGGTCTACACCCCGGAGCGGGTCGCCCGGGCGGTGCTGGCCCAGGTCGCCAAGCCGCGCCGGCTCCAGCAGTCCGGGATCGCCAACCCGGTCATCATCGCCGGGTTCCGGCTCTTCCCGCCGGTGTTCGACGCGCTGGTCGGCCCACTGCTCAAGGTCTTCGGCATGGCCCGCGACTCGGTGGCCCCGACGACCGGCAACGTCTTCGCGCCGGTGCCGGAGAAGGAGGCGACGCGGGGCCGCTTCCGCGGCATCTGACTCCCCCGCCCCCCTCCGACCGGCGGCGAGTGCGCAGTTGCGGTCGTCGACACGCGCGGACCCGCCGGGGCCGGCGACCGGTACTGCTCACCCGGCGTCGGCGGGACGTCGGGGAGGATGGCCCGGTGACCTCCCTCCGCACCGCCTTCTCCGCCGAGGTCACCGCCGCCGCCTCCCGGCTGGCCGGCGTCGCCGAGCGGACCCCGCTGCAGCGCAACGCCCGGCTCTCCGAGCTCACCGGCGCCGCCGTGTGGGTCAAGCGCGAGGACCTGCAGGTCGGCCGCTCGTACAAGGTGCGCGGCGCCTACAACACGATCAGCCAGCTGGACGCCGCCGGCCGGGCCGCCGGCGCGGTCACCGCCAGCGCCGGCAACCACGGCCAGGGCGTGGCGTACGCCTGCCGGGTGCTCGGCGTCCGGGGCCGGGTCGTCGTCCCCGGGACGACGCCGCGGCAGAAGCGGCAGCGGATCGCCGCGCTCGGCGGGGACATGGTCGAGCTCGTCGTCCACGGCGACACCTACGACGACGCGGCCGCCGCCGCCGCCGAGCACGCCACGATGACCGGGGCCACCCTGGTGCCCGCCTTCGACGCGCTGTCGACCGTCGCCGGCCAGGCCACCGTGGCGATGGAGCTGCTCAGCCAGCTGGACGCGCCGCCCGACGTCGTCGTCCTGCCGGTCGGCGGGGGTGGGCTGCTGGCAGGCTGTGGCACCTGGCTGCGCGAGCAGGTCCCCGGCGTCCGGCTGGTGGGGGTCGAGCCGGCCGGTGCGGCGAACATGGCCGCCGCCCTGGCCGCCGGCCGGCCGGTCGAGCTCGCCGAGATCGACACCTTCGTCGACGGCGCCTCGGTGCGCCGGGCCGGCGACGTGACCTTCCCGCTGGTGCGTGACTCGGGTGCGGAGCTGGTGACGGTGCCCGAGGGGCAGGTCTGCACCGAGATGCTCGACCTGTACCAGGTCGACGGGGTGATCGCCGAGCCCGCCGGGGCCCTGGCCAGCGCCGCGCTCACCGGCGGGTCGGTCGTCGTCGAGCCCGGTCAGACCGTCGTCACCCTGCTGTCCGGCGGCAACAACGACGTGAGTCGGTACGCCGAGGTGGTCGAGCGCTCCCTCGTGCACCGGGGGCTCAAGCACTACTTCCTGGTCGAGTTCCCGCAGGAGCCCGGGGCGCTGCGCCGGTTCCTCGACGAGGTGCTCGGCCCGGACGACGACATCGTGCTGTTCGAGTACGTCAAGCGGGACAACCGGGAGACCGGGGCGGCGCTGACCGGCATCGAGCTGGGCAGCGTGGCCGGCCTGGCCCCGTTGCTGGCCCGGATCGAGGCGGGCCCGCTGAAGATCCAGCACCTGGCCCCCGGCACGACCGCCTACCGCTTCCTCGTCTAGCCCCGTCCCGCGCACGCCCGCAGCACTGTGCGCCAAGTGCCCGACCCGGCCGGGAAGCGGGCACTCAGCGCACGGTGCTCACGGGACGGCCGGCGGTCGCCGGCCGTCCCCGACCGTCACGGCTCGACGGTCACCTTGATCGCCTCGCCGTTCTGCACGATGGAGAAGGCGTCGAGCACCCGCTCCAGCGGGATGTGCTCGGTGATGAGGTCCTTGACCGGCACCTGACCGGTGGAGATGTACTCCAGCGCGCGCTTGTTGTGCTCGGGCGCGGAGCCGTTCGCGCCGTGGATGTGCAGCTGGCGGTAGTGCACCACGTTGGAGTCGCAGGTGATCGTGGGGTTCGTCTTCGGCAGACCGCCGAAGAAGGAGATGCGCCCGTTGCGGGCGGCCATCGCGATGGCCTGCTCCTGGGTCACGTTCGCCGCGGTCGCGGTGATGATGACGTCGGCGCCCCGCCCGCCGGTGAGCTCCATGACCCGGGCGACGACGTCGACCTCGGCGCCGTTGATCACCTCGTCGGGCTGGACCGCGTCGGCGGACATCTTCAGCCGCTGGGCGTTGACGTCGACCAGGATGACCTTCCCGACCTTGTGCACCCCGCGGGCGATGCGGATGTGCATGCACCCGATCGGACCAGCGCCGAAGACGACGAGGGTGTCGCCCTCCTCGATGCCGAGCAGTTCCTGGGCGTTGATGGCGCAGGCGAACGGCTCGGCGGCGGACGCCTCGTCGTAGCCGACGTTGTCCGGGATCCGGTTGAGGCCGTCCACCTTGAGCACCTGCTCCGGGACGATCATGTACTCGGCGAACCCGCCGTCGTACTGGTAGCCGACGGAGGTCTGGTTCTCGCAGACCGCCATCCAGCCCTTCGTGCACTCGTGGCAGTGCCCGCACGGCACCGCCGCGATGACCTGCACCCGGTCACCCGGCGCCCAGCTGCTGCCGTGGGTGGCGTTGACGTCGGCGCCGACCTCCACGACCTCGCCGGCGATCTCGTGCCCGATGGTGCGCGGCGGCGTCAGGTTCTGGTGGCCGTTGTGGAGGATCTTGACGTCGGTGCCGCAGGTCGAGGTGTTCTTGACCTTGATCTTGACCTCGCCCGGGCCGCACTCGGGCTCCGGGACGTCCTCGAGCCGTACGTCCTCGGGGGCGTAGAACCGCAACGCCTTCATGTCGTCCTCCGGGGTGCTGTGTCGATGAGTGACGCCGTCCGGCGCCCGGGCCCACAGGCGGGATGTCGCCGATCACTGTAGGACGACGACCCCACGTCCGGTTGGGTGGATCTCCCTGCGTTCGTGTTGGTTTCACCCCCTTGACCAGCGCCACGCGGGCACGTATACAGACATACGCAGATTCGGGTGACCGCCATCACACGAGCGCCCGCTCCGTCTACCCGCCCGAACGACCCCTGTCGATCGCGGTTGCAGATCCAGCCCAGGAGGGTCCTTCATGGCCACGACCACCCGTCCAGCGCGCTCGGGAGGGATGCGACTGCACGTCCAGCGGTTCGGCACCTTCCTGTCGAACATGGTGCTGCCCAACATCGGTGCGTTCATCGCCTGGGGCCTGATCACCGCGCTGTTCATCGAGACCGGCTGGATCACCACCATCGGCGACGCGCTCGGCTACAGCGGGGGCTACGGCTTCGTCGAGGACCTCGGCGCCTGGGGTTCCGGCGCCGAGGGCACCGGGATCGTCGGCCCGATGATCACCTACCTGCTGCCGCTGCTCATCGGCTACACCGGCGGCCGGATGATGTACGACGACAACCTCCGCGGCGGCGTCGTCGGCGCGATCGCCACCATGGGCGCCATCACCGGTGCCAGCGTGCCGATGTTCCTGGGCGCCATGGTGATGGGCCCGCTCGGCGGCTGGTCGATGAAGAAGCTCGACGCACTGTGGGCGCACAAGATCCGCCCCGGCTTCGAGATGCTGGTCAACAACTTCTCCGCCGGCATCTGGGGCGGGTTCCTGGCCGTCGTCGGCTTCGTGGTGGCCGGCCCGTTCGTGCAGGCCTTCAGCAACCTGGCGTCCAACGTCGTCGACGTCCTGGTGGAGAGCAACCTGCTCCCGCTGACCTCGATCTTCATCGAGCCGGCCAAGGTCCTGTTCCTGAACAACGCGATCAACCAGGGCATCCTGACCCCGCTGGGCACCACCGAGGCCGCCGAGGTCGGTCAGTCGATCCTGTTCCTGCTCGAGGCCAACCCCGGCCCGGGGCTGGGCCTGCTGCTCGCCTTCGCCGTCTTCGGCCGCGGTGCCGCCAAGGCCTCGGCCCCCGGCGCGATCCTCATCCAGTTCATCGGCGGCATCCACGAGATCTACTTCCCCTACGTGCTGGCCAAGCCGAAGCTGATCGCCGCGGTGATCCTCGGCGGCATGGCCGGCGTGGCCACCAACCTGCTCTTCGGCTCGGGCCTGCGCTCGCCGGCCTCCCCCGGCTCGATCATCGCCGTCTGGGCGGCCTCCCCGCCGAGCAGCCTGCTCGGCGTCACCGCCTCGGTGCTGATCGCCGCCGCCGTCTCCTTCGTCGTCGCCGCCTTCCTGCTCAAGCTGGACAAGGACGACGACGGCGACCTGACCGCGGCCACCGCGGCGATGGAGGCCAACAAGGGCAAGAAGTCCTCGGTCTCCTCGGCCCTGACCGGGGCGCGCACCGCCCGCAGCGAGCGCCCGATCCGCTCCATCGTGTTCGCCTGCGACGCCGGCATGGGCTCCTCCGCCATGGGCGCCTCGGTGCTCCGCAAGAAGGTGCACGGCGCCGGCTTCGACGACGTCACCGTGGTGAACAAGGCCATCTCCAACCTGACCGACGACTACGACCTCGTCGTCACCCACGAGGACCTGACCGACCGGGCCGAGCAGCGCACCGGGTCTGCGGTGCACGTGTCGGTGTCGGACTTCATGTCCAGCCCGCGCTACGACGAGATCGTCGAGATGCTGAAGCGGACCAACGCCGCGCCCACGGCCGAGGAGGCCACCGCCGCCGCAGCCCCCGACGGTGCCGCCGTCCCCGGGCGCCAGGCCACCGCACCCGCTGCCGACGGCGGTCTCGCCCGGCTGACCGGCGACGGGAACGGTGACGGCAGCGACGTGCTCGCCATCGAGAGCATCGTGCTGGACGGCTCGGCCACCACCCGGGACGAGGCGATCACCGAGGCCGGCGAGCTGCTGGTCGCGGCCGGCGCTGTCGACCCCGCGTACGTGCAGGCCATGCACGAGCGGGAGACCTCGGTGTCGACCTACATGGGCAACCGTCTGGCGCTGCCGCACGGCACGAACGAGGCCAAGCCGGCGATCCGGCGCACCGCGATCTCCTTCGTGCGCCACCCCCGCGGTGTCGACTGGAACGGCAAGGAGGTCTCGTTCGTGATCGGCGTCGCCGGTGCCGGCGACGACCACCTCAAGCTGCTCGGCCGGATCGCGGAGGTCTTCGTCGACCCCGAGCAGGTCGCCCGCCTGGAGGCGGCACAGAGCCCGGCCGACGTCCTGGCCGTGCTCGGTTCGCTGCAGCCCGCGTAGGCCCGGCGTCCACGACGGCCCCGGCCGACCCACCCGGGTCGGCCGGGGCCGTCGTGCGTCTCAGCCCGAGCAGAGGTGCGTTCTCAGCGGGAGTAACGGACGGCGGCGCGGGCCCGGGCCTGCGCGGCGAGCACCTCGCGGTCCTTGGGCGGGGCGGTGGTGACCAGGTCGGCGAGCAGGTGCTCGGTGGCGTGCGCGATCTCCTCGACCGCCCGGTCGAACGCCGCCTGGTTCGCCTGCGAGGGCTTGGCCGACCCGCTGACCTTGCGCACGTACTGCAGCGCCGCCGCGCGGACCTCGTCGGAGGTGGTGGCGGGCTCCAGGTTGTGCAGGACATGGATGTTCCGACACATGCCCCGCACCCTAGGGGCAGAAATGGCCATTTCTGCCCCCCATGCCGCGCGCGCGGACGGCGGACGGCGTCGAGTGACAGCCCAGCGGGCTGACCGGCGGAGCCATGCCCCGTTCAGCTGTCACTCGACGCGGCGGACCCAGGGCCCAGGAGCCGGGGCCTCTCCGCGCGTGGCCCTGGCGTCGAGTGACAGCTCAGGGGGCTCTCCCGGGGGCCGATCCCCCGCTCAGCTGTCACTCGGCGCGGCCGGGAGCCCCGTCAGGGGGTGACGGTGGTGGTGGGGGCGCCGCCGCGGGCGAGGGCCCGGCTGATCACCAGCCGCTGGATCTGGTTGGTGCCCTCGAAGATCTGCATGACCTTCGCCTCGCGCATGTACCGCTCCACCGGGAAGTCGCGGGTGTAGCCGTACCCGCCCAGCACCTGGACGGCGTCGGTGGTCACCTTCATCGCGTTGTCGGTGGCCACCAGCTTGGCGATCGAGGCCTGCTGACCGTAGGGCTGGCCGGCGTCGCGCAGCCGGGCCGCGGACAGGTAGGTCGCCCGCGCGGTCTCGACGGCGGCGGCCATGTCGGCGAGCAGGAAGCCCAGCCCCTGGTGCTCGATGATCGGCTTGCCGAAGGTCTCCCGCTCCTGCGCGTAGGCGACCGCGTCGTCCAGCGCGCCCTGGGCCAGGCCGGTGGCGACGGCGGCGATCCCCAGTCGGCCGGCGTCCAGCCCGGCGAGGGCGATCGACAGCCCCTCGCCCTCCTCGCCCAGCCGGCGGTCGGCGTCGACGCGCACGCCCTCGAACCGCATGGTCGCCGTGGTCGAGCCGGTGAGCCCCATCTTGCGCTCGGCGGTGTCCGCGGACAGCCCCTCGCTGTCGGCGGGCACCAGGAAGCAGGAGATGCCGCGCGCGCCGTCGTCGGAGGTGCGGGCCATGACCTTGTAGAAGTCCGCGTGCCCACCGTGGGTGGTCCAGGCCTTCTCCCCGGTGAGGACGTATGCACCTTTCCCACCCACCCCGCCGTCCCGGACGGCGCGGGTGCGCATCGCCGCCGGGTCGGAGCCGGCGTGCGGCTCGGACAGGCAGTACGCGCCGAGCTGCTCGCCGCCGAGCATCTCCGGGAGCCACTCCTGCTGGGCGGGCGTGCCCCGGGTGGCCAGCCCGAAGCAGGACAGCCCGTGCACGCTCACCCCGACGCCGACGCTGGCCCACGCGGCGGCGATCTCCTCGAGCACCTGCAGGTAGACCTCGTAGGGCTGCCCGCCGCCGCCCAGCTCCTCGGCGTAGGGCAGGCCCAGCAGCCCGGCCCGGCCCAGGGTGCGGAAGACGTCGCGGGGGAACTCCTCGGCCGCCTCCGCCGCCGCGGCCCGCGGCGCGAGCTCGTCCCGGGCCAGCTGGCGGGTCAGGTCGAGCAGGTCGGCGGCCTCCTGGGTGGGGACCAGACGACGAACGGGCACAGCGCACCTCCGGGGGCGGTCCGGGGCAGCGTCGTCCCGAACGCGTGGCAGTACCGGGGACGGTACGCAGTGCCGGGACGACGCCGCCGCCAGCACCGGACGGCGCGGGTGGGGCACGGCCAGGCGAGGTCGGCGACGACCGGGGAGTGGGTGCTCGGGCCCTGGTCGCCCTCCACGCCCCGCACCGGACGCAGCCCGTGCACCAGGGCGGCGTCGACCCGGGCGGGCCCCGGGTCGCCCCCGGCCGGGTGACCACCGCCCGGTGAGCCGATCCGGCCGGCCGGCTGGGTCGGCGTCGTCACGCCACGCCCGGGGACCCGCGGATAAGGTGAGCCTCACCAATTCCAGCCGGACACCGGCTGACCGCCGTCCCCAGGAGTCGCTCGTGGCGCACCGCACGGCCACTCCGCCCGCCGGGGAGGTGGCCTCCCCGGTCCAGCGGCGCGGTCTGCTGCAGGGCATGGCCCCGCGGGTGCTGGGGCTGTGGTTGCTGCTGGCCCTCGTCGTGGCGGTGTGCGCGCTGAGCATCGCCGTCGGCACCCGGCCGATCGGGCTCGGCACGGTGTGGCAGGCGCTGGTCGACCCGAGCACCCCCGGCGACGAGACCGTGATCATCCGCGAGCTGCGGGTGCCGCGGACCCTGCTCGGCCTGCTCGCCGGCTCGGCCCTGGCCGTCTCCGGGGCGCTGATGCAGGGCCACACCCGCAACCCGCTCGGCGATCCCGGCCTGCTCGGCGTCACCGCCGGCGCCTCCTTCGCCGTCGTCCTCTCGATCTGGCTGCTCGGCATCACCACCGCCGGCGGGTACGTCTGGTTCGCCTTCGTCGGCGCACTGCTGGGCAGCGTCGCGGTCTTCCTGATCGGCTCGGCCGGCCGCGGGGCGCCCAGCCCGGTGAGCCTGGCCCTCGCCGGGTCGGCGATCACCTACCTGCTCTACGCCCTGGTGCAGGCGATCACGATCCGCGAGACCACCGCCCTGGACGCCTACCGGTTCTGGGTCGTCGGCGCACTGGCCGGGCGGGACGCCGAGGTCGTCGTCCAGGTCGCGCCCTTCGTCGTGGCCGGCCTGGTGCTCGCCCTGGTCAACGCGCCCGCCCTGAACCTGCTCGGACTGGGCGAGGACGTCGCCCGGGGGCTGGGCCAGCGGGTCTGGCTGGCCCGGGTGGTCGGGCTGGCCGCGATCACCCTGCTCACCGGGGCCGCCACCGCTGCCTGCGGCCCGATCGTCTTCGTCGGGCTCGTCGTGCCGCACGTCGCCCGGGCGATCACCGGCCCCGACCACCGCTGGCTGATCCCCTACTCGGCGCTGCTCGGTGTGGTGTTCCTGCTGCTCGCCGACGTGCTGGGCCGGGTCCTCGCCCGACCGGGCGAGCTGCAGGTCGGCATCGTGCTGGCCGTCGTCGGCGCACCGTTCTTCATCGCATTGATCCGCCGCCGCCGGCTGGTGCAGCTGTGAGCACCACGGCCACCGCCACGGCGCCCACCCGGGCCACCGCCCCCCGGTCCCGCCCCCGCCGGCCGCTGCGGGTCGGTCGCGTCTCCACCACCTACCGGCTGCGCGACGTCCTGGTGCCGATCGCGGTCCTCGTGGTCCTGGTGCTGGCCGCCGCGGCCAGTCTCGGCCGCGGCGACTACCCGATCGGCGTGGTCGACGTGCTCGGCACCCTGGTCGGGCTGGGTGACGAGACGCAGCGGCTGATCGTGCTGGAGCTGCGCGCGCCGCGGATCGCGGTCGCCGTGCTCGTCGGGGTGGCCCTCGGCCTGTCCGGTGCTCTCGTCCAGACCTTCGCCCGCAACCCGCTCGCCAGCCCCGACATCCTCGGCGTCACCGGTGGGGCGGCGATCGGCGCGGTGAGCGTGATCGTGCTGGGCGGCACCGGCACCACCGCGGCCGGGTTGCTCGGCGGGCTCGGCGTCCCTGCCGCGGCCCTGCTGGGCGGCATGGTCGTGGCCTTCCTGGTCTTCGGGCTCGCCTGGCGGTCGGGGGTCGACGGCTACCGGCTGGTGCTGATCGGCATCGGGTTGTCCGCGATGGCCCAGGCGGTCGTCAACTACCTGCTCACCCGCAGCGCCATCTGGGACGCCGCCGCCGCCAACGTGTGGATCACCGGGTCGCTCAACGGGCGGGGCTGGGAGCAGGCGCTGCCCCTCGCCCTCGCGCTGCTGGTGCTGCTCCCCGCGGCCCTCGCGCTGAGCCGGGTGCTCAACGTCCTGCAGTTCGGGGACGAGACGGCGCGGGCGCTCGGGGTGCGGGTGCCGCTGGCCCAGGGCGTCGTCGTCGTGGTCGCCGTCTGCCTGGCCGCCTTCGCCGTCGCGGCGGCCGGGCCGATCCAGTTCGTCGCCCTCGTCGTCCCGCAGATCGCCGTCCGGCTGACCGGCGGGTCACGCCCGCCGCTGCTCACCTCGGCGCTGCTGGGTGCGCTGCTGCTGGTCAGCAGCGACCTGGTCGCCCGCACCGCACTGCCCGAGTCGTTCCCGGTCGGCGTGATCACCGCGATCGTCGGCGCGCCGTACCTGCTCTGGCTCCTCGTCCGCGGAAGGCGGCGATCCACCCTGTGACCGTGACCGAGCACCGCACCTCCTCCGCCGCCGGTGCCGACCAGCCGCCGTCGGTCCGGCTCGCCGCCGAGCGCGTCCGGCTGGCCTACGGCGACAAGGTCGTCGTCGACGGCCTGGACCTCGAGCTCGTCGACGGGTCGTTCACCGCGATCGTCGGCCCCAACGGGTGCGGCAAGTCCACCGTGCTGAAGGCGCTCGGGCGGTTGCTGCGCCCGACGTCGGGCACCGTCCTGCTCGACGGCCGGGCGATCGGCGCCACCCCGACCCGCGAGGTCGCCAAGGTGCTGGGCCTGCTGCCGCAGACCCCGCTGGCGCCCGAGGGGCTCACCGTCGCCGACCTGGTCGCGCGGGGGCGGCACCCGCACCAGAGCTGGCTGCGCCAGTGGTCCTCGGACGACGAGGCCGTGGTCACCGAGGCGCTGAGCTGGACCGACATGGCCGACCACGCCGACTCCCCGGTCGACGCGCTCTCCGGCGGGCAGCGCCAGCGGGCCTGGATCTCCATGGCGCTGGCCCAGGGCACCGACCTGCTGCTGCTCGACGAGCCGACGACCTACCTCGACCTCGCCCACCAGGTCGACGTGCTGGAGCTGGTGGGCCGGCTGCACGCGGAGAAGGGCCGGACCGTGGTCGTCGTGCTGCACGACCTCAACCTGGCCGCCCGGTACGCCAAGCGGCTGGTCGCGATGAAGGACGGCGTCCTGGTCGCCTCCGGGACCCCGCAGCAGGTGCTCACCGAGCAGCTGCTGGCCGACGTCTTCGAGCTGGAGGCCCGGGTGGTGCCCGACCCGGTCACCGGCACCCCGATGGTGGTCCCGGTCCGCCGCCTCCCCCGCTGAGGGAGGGCCCCTCGCCCCCGCCGTCCCCCGCCCTGAGCCTGCGACGGGGGGGGGGAGGACCGGACGTCGTCGATCGGCCCGATGACCTCCGGGTCCGCCCGATCGCCGGCACCGCACCGGTGGTGTCACCCCGGATCGCGTTCGGGACGCCCCTCGAACGCACAGTGGCCCCCGCGCCGTTCGGCGAGGGGGCCACTGGTGGACCAGGTCAGGCCCGGGGTTCCTCGGAGCCCTTGGACGAGACGACGGTCCGCGGCTGACCGTCGCCGTCCGGGCTGTGCTCGACGACCAGCGCGAAGTCGTCGCCGTGCCGGGTGATGCCCTCGACCACGGCCTGCTCGACGGCCTCGTTGGCGTACGCGCGGCGCAGCACCATCGGATCCGACCGCAGGTCCTTGGTCAGCGCGATCGCCAGACCGATCATCACCACGGCGAAGGGCAGGGCGCCGATGATCGTCAGGTTCCGCAAGCCCTGCAGCGCCTCGTCCCCGCCGACGAGCAGCATCACCGCGGCCACGCCACCGGTGAGCAGCCCCCAGAAGACGACCATCTTCGAGGTCGGCTCGCGGGTGCCGCGCTCGGAGAGCGAGGCCATCACGATCGAGGCCGAGTCCGCGCCGGTGACGAAGAAGATCCCCACCAGCAGCATGACCAGCACGCTGGTGACCGTGGCCCAGGGCAGGCCCTGGAGCAGACCGAACAGCTGGCCCTCGGCGGTCGACTGACCGGCGATGTCCTCGCCGCCCCGCTGCGCGCCGATCCCGGCGCCGCCGAAGATGGCGAACCAGAACAGGGTCACGACGCTGGGCACCAGCAGCACGCCGGCGATGAACTCCCGGATGGTGCGGCCGCGGCTGATCCGGGCGAGGAAGACGCCGACGAACGGCGTCCAGGAGATCCACCAGGCCCAGTAGAAGACCGTCCAGCCCGACAGCCACTCGGCCATCGGGTCGCCGCCGGAGGCGTTGGTCCGGGCGGCCATCTCCGGGAGGTCGGCCAGGTAGGAGCCCAGCGCGGTGGGCACCAGGTTGAGGATCAGCACGGTCGGGCCGACGACGAAGACGAACAACGCCAGCGTGAACGCCAGGACGACGTTGATGTTGGACAGCCACTGGATGCCGCGGGCGATGCCGGAGAAGGCCGACGCCACGAACGCCGCGGTCAGCACCGCGATGATGCCGACGGTGGCCCCGTTGCCCACCGGGCCGAGCCAGCCGAGGATCTCCAGCCCGCTGCCGATCTGCAGGGCGCCCAGCCCCAGGGAGGCGGCGGTGCCGAACAGCGTGGCGAAGATGGCCAGGACGTCGATCACCTTGCCGGCCGGGCCCTCGGCGACCCCGCGGCCGAACAGCGAGGTGAACGCGGAGGAGAGCAGCTGGCCGCGGCCACGGCGGTAGGTGCCGTAGGCGACGGCCAGGCCGACCAGGGCGTAGAGCGCCCACGGGTGCAGCGTCCAGTGGAACAGCGTGGTGGCCATCGCGGTGGTGACGGCCGCGTTGGTCTCGCCCTCGACGGTGCCCGGCGGCGGGGAGACGAAGTGCGACAGCGGCTCGGAGACGCCGAAGAACATCAGGCCGATGCCCATGCCGGCGCTGAACATCATGGCGATCCAGCTGATCGTCCTGAACTCCGGCCGTTCGCCGTCGCCGCCCAGCGGGATGCGACCGTAGGCGCTGGCGGCGAGCCAGAGGACGAAGACCACCACGGCCGAGGCGAGCAGCACGAAGAACCAGCCGAGGTTGCTCTCGATCCACCCGAGCGCCTCGGCGCTGGCGGTGCCCAGGCCGGTGGGGGTGACGAACCCCCAGGCGAGGAAGGCCAGCGAGACGACCGCGGCCACGCCGAACACCGTCTTGTCCAGCTGCGGCCGGCGCTCTTCGTCGTGCGCGGGTGGCTGGGCGATCGCCGGGTGCATGTCGCTGGACACCTCGGGGTCGAGGACGTCGTCGATCGTCTGGGCGGACGTGTCGGCCTGGTCGGGCGTCGCGGCGTCTACGTCGGCGCTGGTCGCGCCGCGCGGCGACTGGCCGGATTCGGTGGGTCTGGTGGTCACGTGGTGTGGCGCCTGGTGGGCGCCCCTCCAATCGGGTCGGCGCACAGGTCGGGCGGCGGCCCCGTGACTGGGGCGCCGCCTCCACCGGACACCGTGACGCACCGGTGCCGCACAGCGCAAACCAGCACCATCACGATCGCGTCTCGGCCGCCTGTGTTCCGCATCCCCCCGGGCACGCCCCGGAGGCGCGAACAGGCCACACTGGACGGCGATGAACGTGCTCGCCGCCGGCCCGGTCACCGACTTCTTCTACTGGCTCCGCGGACCTGCCCTGGACGCGCTGCTGATCGTGCTGGGCGCCCTGCTGGTGGCCCGGCTGGTCAGCTGGGCGGGCAACCGGATCACCGACCGGATCGACGCCGCCGCGACCGACTCCGACGCCCTGGTGCGCTCCGAGGCGGCCAAGCACCGGCACTCGCTGACCCAGGTGCTGACCTGGGCGGCGATCGTGCTGATCTGGTCGATCGCGATCATCTTCGCCCTCGACCGGCTGGGGCTGCCGGTCACCGGGCTGGTCGCCCCGGCCACCGTGCTCGGCGTCGGTCTGGGCTTCGGCGCGCAGCGGGTCGTCGGTGACGTGCTGGCCGGCTTCTTCCTGATCACCGAGCGGCAGTACGGCTTCGGCGACGTCGTCGCCATCCAGGTGGTCGGCGGGATGGAGCCGGCGTCCGGGACGGTCGAGGACGTCACCCTGCGGATCACCCGGGTGCGCTCGGTCGACGGCGAGGTGGTGATCGTGCCGAACGGCCAGATCGTCAAGGTCACCAACCTCTCCCGCGACTGGGCCCGGGCCGTCGTCGACGTGCCGGTGCCGGCGACAGCTGACGTCGCGCGGGTCCAGGAGGTGCTGCGGGAGGTCGGCAAGCAGGCGTACGACTCGCCACGGCTGCACAAGCTGCTGCTCGACGCGCCCACCGTGATGGGCGTGGAGAGCCTCGCGCTGGACGAGGTGAACCTGCGGGTCGTCGCCCGCACGCTGCCGGGCAAGCAGTTCGACGTCGGCCGTGACCTCCGGGCCCGCGTGGCGCTGGCGCTGTCCCGGGAGGGCGTGTCGCTGCGCGCCACCGCCGTGCAGGACGGCGTCAGCATCCAGGACGAGGCGATGGCCGAGGACCGGGCACGCACGGGAGGGGCCGCATGAGCACGTCGTCGGACGACCAGCCCAACAGGGTGCTGCCGCAGGCCGCGCCCGACCAGCCGTCCGCGGTGGCCGCACCGGCGACCCGGCGCACACCGACCTGGCAGGAGCGGGTGCCCGCGCACATCGGGCGGGCCCGCACCTCGACCGTGGTGCTCGGGGTCCTCTTCGTGGTGCTGTTCGTGCTCAACCTCTTCCTGCCCAGCCCGGACAGCGGCACCACGAACGTCGTCCTGCCCAGCGGGGAGACGGTCCCCGTGCCCAACTCCGCGCTGCCCGGCGACATGCTCACGGACACCCCCACGCCGACCGCGCCCTCGACGACCGCACCGCCCGCGCCGACCAGCCAGGTGCCGCCGGAGGACGGGGAGGACGAGGAGCCCGTGACCACGCCGTCCCGCACCACCACCCGCGCGCCGGCCCCCACCCCGACGCCCACCCGGACCGCCACGCCCACCCGGACCCCGTCGCCGACGAGCGAGACGACGGAGCAGGACGAGGAGCCGACGGAGCCCGCCCCGACCACCTCCGCGGACGAGACGCCGACGGCGGACCCGACCGGCTGACCGATCAGAAGGACGTGACCACGGCGATCCCCGGCTCCTGGCCCACCGCGGCCAGCGCCGCGCCGGCGTCGTCCAGGCCGAGCTCGCGGGTGACCAGCAGCTCCGGGCGCAGCCGGCCGGCCGTGATCAGCGAGAGCATCGCCGGGTAGTCGGCCGCCGCCATCCCGTGGCTGCCCAGCAGGGCCAGCTCGCCGGCGATCACCCGCTCCATCGGGATCTCCGGGCGGCCGAGCACGGGCGGCAGCAGCCCGACCTGGACGTGCCGCCCCCGCGGGCGCAGGCCGGCGATGGAGTTCAGGCAGGTGACGGCGGCGCCGAGCGCGTCCAGCGAGACGTGCGCCCCGCCGCCGGTCAGCTCGGCGATCGCGCCGGGGACGTCGCCGGCGCCGTCCACCGTGTGCTCGGCGCCGCAGGCCCGGGCCAGCTCGAGGGCGCCGGGGGCGATGTCGACCGCGACGACCCGGGCACCGGCGGCCACCGCGACCTGGACCGCGGACAGCCCGACACCCCCGCAGCCGTGCACCGCCACCCACTCCCCGGGCCGCACCCGGCCGACGCCGGTGACCGCCCGGAACGCGGTGGCGAAGCGGCAGCCCAGGCCGGCCGCGGTGGCGAACGGCATGCCGTCGGGCAGGGCGACCAGGTTGACGTCGGCGGCGTCCAGGGCGACGCACTCGGCCAGCGAGCCCCAGTGCGTGAACCCGGGCTGGGTCTGGTTCGCGCAGACCTGCCCGGCGCCGTCCCGGCAGGGGCCGCAGTGCCCGCAGGCGCAGACGAACGGCACGGTGACCCGGTCACCCACCGCCCAGGTGCGCACCCGGTCGCCGACCGCGGCCACGGTGCCGGCCAGCTCGTGGCCGGGCACGTGCGGCAGGACGACGTCGGGGTCGTGGCCGGACCAGCCGTGCCAGTCGCTGCGGCAGATCCCGCTGGCGCCGACCCGGACGACGACGCCGTCCCGGTCCGGGGTGGGGTCGGGCACCGCCCGGACCGTCAGCGGACCACCGAACTCCTCGAACACCAGCGCGCGCACCCGCACAGCCTGCCCCGTGCCCCCCGGACGGCGGCCGGGACCCGCCGCCGGATCGCCGTCGCCCGGACGCGCACCCCGATCGACGCGTCACCCGCGCGTACCACCCGCGTGGCAGAGGTCTGCACCGTCGCCTACCGTCGGCACCACGCGGTGCTCCAGCCAGACGTAGCGCGGTCCCCTGTCGTCGCCGGTCACCCGGCACACCCGGAGCAGCCCGGGGCCAGTCTGAGAGAGCAGATGACCGCCACCACCGTGGAGGGCTCCACGCCTCCCCCCGCCCGGGCGCCCCGCTCCGAGCGCCCCCGCGAGCGTCAGGTCAGCGTCTACGCCGCGCTCTCCCAGCAGGTGAAGGACGCCGGGCTGCTGAACCGCCGCCGGCCGTACTACGTCGCGTCGATCGCGCTGACCGTGGCCGCCTTCGCCGGGGTGTGGGTGGCGATCGTGGCGCTGGGCGACTCCTGGTGGCAGCTGGGCCTGGCCGTCGTCCTCTCCCTGGTGTGCACCCAGTTCGGCTTCCTGGGGCACGACACCGCCCACCGGCAGGCCTTTGGGTCGCACCGGGCGAACGAGTGGAACGCCCGGGTGCTCTCCTGTGGTTTCGCCGGCATCGGCTACGGCTGGTGGATGCAGAAGCACAACCGGCACCACAACGCCCCGAACCAGATGGGCAAGGACCCCGACATCGAGTCCGCGGTGCTGGCCTTCACGCCCGATGACGCCGAGGACCGAATGACCGGCCTGCGCGGCTGGTGGACCCGGCACCAGGGCTGGGCGTTCTTCCCGCTGCTGTGCTTCGAGGGCGCGGCCCTGCACGCCAACAGCCTGGCCACCCTGGTCCGGGACAAGACGATGCCGCACCGCCGGCTGGAGATCGCGATCATCGCGGCCCGGCTCGGCCTGTTCGTCGCCGCAGTCTTCCTGATCATGCCGCCGCTGCTGGCCGTGGCGTTCATCCTGGTCCAGCAGGCCGTGTTCGGTCTGCTGCTGGGTGGCTCGTTCGCGCCCAACCACAAGGGCATGCCGATCGTCCCGAAGAACGCCAAGGTCGACTTCCTCCGCCGCCAGGTGCTCATGTCGCGCAACATCCGCGGCGGCCGGGTCACCGACTTCATGATGGGCGGCCTGAACTACCAGATCGAGCACCACCTCTTCCCGAGCATGCCGCGGCCGAACCTGAAGAAGGTGCAGCCGATGGTGCGCGCGCACTGCGCCGAGCACGGGATCAGCTACACCGAGACGTCGCTGGTCGGCTCGTACCGGATCGTCGTCCAGTACCTGAACCGGGTCGGTCTCGCCGAGAGAGACCCGTTCGTCTGCCCGCTCACGGCCTCGATCCGCAACTGAGGCCCCGCCGGGCCCTCGTCACCCGCTGAGCAGCACCAGCAGGGCGACGAGGACGACGAACCCCGCCAGGGCGAGCAGCCCGGCCCGGTGCCGGCGCTGCGACCGCTCGCCGTCCAGCACCCGGCCGTGGACGTCGCCGGGGTCGGCGGGGGCCCGCGCGGCGAGGTCCCGCACCCGGGCCACCACGGTGGCGCGGTCCGCCTCGAGGAGCTCCGCCAGCCGGCCGAGCCCGCCGTCGACGAGCGCCCGGACGTCGGCGACCGGGGCGCCGAGCGCGTCGGCGGCCGCCTCCTCCGGCAGGTCGGCGCCGTACCGGAGCACGAGAGCAGCGCGCTGTCGCGGGGGCAGCCGGGCCAGCGCGGCCGCCGTCGCGTCCGGCGGAACCGGGTCCGGGTGGGCCGGGGCGAAGCCGGGGACGCCGGCGGTGGACGCCAGCAGCGGGGAGCCGGCGAGCACCTCACCGACCCGGCTCCACCGCCGGCCCACGTGGGCGTCCACCAGCTCCCGCCGGACGGCGGCGCTCGCCTCCTGGCGATCGGCGAGCCGGTCCCAGCGGCGGTGGACGGCGATCAGCGCCTCCAGCAGCAGGTCACCGGCCGCGCGCTGGTCACCGGTCAGCAGGTGGGCCAGCCGGAGGGCCACCGCCGACTCGGCGGCGACGAACTCCTCGAACGACCCAGCGGTCATGCACTCCCCGGCGACGCCGTCGGCTCGGACCAGCCGGCCAGGTGCCCGATCCAGGCCAGCGCCAGCCACGCGCCGGTCAGCGACCCGTGCGCCGTCCCGTCGCTGACGGTCAGCGTCCACTCCGCCTCCGGGTGGCGGGGCGAGCGCGAGCCGGTGCCCGGCACCGCCGCCACCACCCGCCACGCCTGCACCGGCAGCCGTCGCGGCGGCCGCCCCTGCGGGGTCCCCCAGACGCCCGTCTGCGTCGCCTGCACCGGCTCGGCGGCACCGGACTCCGGCATCCGCAGCGTCAGCGGACCGAGGTCCAGGTAGTCGTCCGGGTCGGCCGGCAGCGTCCACCCGGGTCGACGAGCCCCGATCCCGGCGTCCGCGCCCAGGGTCGCCAGCGCGGAGACCAGGTGGACGACCCCGCCCAGGAACCGGCCGGCCCGCCGGGCCGCTGAGGTGTCGTCGACGGTCCAGGAGACGCGACTGCGCAGCTCCTCGGCGCTCATCCGCTCAGCCCGCCTGCTGCACCCGGCGGACGGCGCGGTGCTGGTCGAGCCGGTCGGTGTAGCTCTTCGCGTTCAGCGCGATCGCCGCGCGGTCGTCCTCGGTCGTCTCCCGCCGCACCTTGGCCGGCACCCCGGCGACCAGGGAGTTCGGCGGGATCTGCGCGCCCTGCATGACCACCGCGCCGGCGGCGACGATCGAGCCGGAGCCGATGTGCGCGCCGTTGAGCACGGTGCTGCCCATGCCCACCAGCACGTCGTCGTCGACCCGGGCGCCGTGCAGCACGACGTTGTGGCCGACGGTCACGCCGCGGCCGATCACCAGCGGGTGCCCGGGGTCGCTGTGCAGCGTCGACCCGTCCTGGACGTTGGAGTCCGCACCGATCTCGATGACCTCCGAGTCGGCCCGGGCGATCGCGCCGTACCAGATGCTGGCGCGCGGGCCCATGGTCACCTTTCCGACGACGACCGCCGTCGGGGCGACGAACGCCTGCTCGTCGATCTCCGGCGCGCCGAAGTCCAGTTCACCGATGTAGTGGTCAGCCACGTTGCTGTGCTCCTCGCCGAGGGGGCGGGCGGTTCCCGCTGGTGCGGGCAGCAGATCACACCCGGTCGCCGGCGCCCCACTCGGCGAGGAGGGCCCGCACGCTGGTCAGAGGTCCACCTCGGCCATCACCCGGGGGATCTCCGGCGGCAGCTCCCGGGCCAGGAAGCCCAGCCGGCCCACGGTGGCGGCCAGCCGCTCACCGGCGCGGCCGTGCAGGTGGGCGGCCCAGACGGCGGCCTGGGCCGGCTCCGCCCCACGGGCCAGCAGCCCGGCCACGATCCCGGCGCGCACGTCACCGGATCCGGACACCCCGAGCCCGGCGCCGCCGCTCTCGTCGGCCCAGAGCCGGCCGTCGGGGGTGGCGATCCAGCTGGTCGCCCCGCCCAGGCCCACGACGGCCGCGGTCTGCTCGGCCAGCCGTCGGGCCGCACCCGCCGGGTCGTCCGCCAACTCCTCCTGGTCCGCGTGCAACGCGATCGCCAGCTCGGTCGGGTTCGGGGTGAGCACCACGTTGCCGCCCAGGTGGCCCAGGCAGGCCGGGTCGGCGGTGACGGCGGCCAGCCCGAGCGCGTCCAGCGCGACCGGGCCTTCGAGCTCGGGCAGCAGCTGCTCGACCAGGCGCCGGGTCTCGGGCTCGTCGGCCATGCCCGGCCCGATCAGCACGGCCGAGGCCTGCTGGGCGAGGTCGAGGAACAGCTCCGCCGAGGAGCCCTGGATGGCACCGGCCTCGGTGGACGGCACGCCCCTGACCAGCGCCTCGGGCAGCGAGATGGAGACGTGCGGCGCGACCTTGGAGGGCACGACGACCTGGAGCTTCCCGGCCCCGGAGCGCAGCGCGGCCTCGGCCGCCAGCAGGACGGCGCCCACGGTCTCGGTGCTCCCGCCGACGACCAGGATCGAGCCGCGGGCCTCCTTGCCGCCGGTCGGCTCGGGCAGTCGCCAGTCGCGCAGCACCTGCGGGCTGACCAGGGTGTGCTCAGGCCGGGGTCGGGACATCGGTCTCCTCGGTCACGGGGGCCCCGTCGGCCCGGTCGGCGTCGTCCAGGTGGTCGACACCGTTGAAGCCGGCGAGCTGGAACATCCCGCCGTCGGCCGACTCGTAGCGGGTCACCGACGTGTTGGCGACCTGCTCGGCCCGGTCGATGTCCAGCAGCTGCTGCTCGGAGAGCTCCTCCAGCACGTACCGGAAGACCATGATCACGGCCTGGTGCGAGACGCAGAGCAACCGCTCGCCGTCGTGCCGCAGCGCCTCGGTGGCCAGCAGGCTGCGCACCCGGAGGGCGACGTCGGCCCAGCTCTCCCCGCCCGGGGGCCGGTAGTAGAACTTGCCGAGCAGCTCGCGCCGGCCCGCCTCCTCGGGGTGCTCGGCGCGGATGCCGTCACGGGTCATGCCGTCGAAGACGCCGAAGTCCCGTTCCCGCAGCCGCTCGTCGTGGCGGATGGTCAGGTCCAGCCCGCTGGCCGCCACCGCGCGCCGCGCGGTCTCGGCCGCGCGGCTGAACGGCGAGCTCAGCACCGTGGTGGGGCGCTCGTCCTCAGGGAGCCCCGCCAGCCAGGTGCCCAGGGCGTCGGCCTGCCGCTCGCCGGTCTCCGACAGCGGGACGTCGGGGTCGCGGACGTCGAGCTCCAGCCGGCCCGAGCCGGTCTCGTGCGCGTGCGCGTCGGCCAGGTTGCCCACGCTCTCGCCGTGTCGCACCACCCACAGGGCGGTGGGACCAGGTGCCCGTGCCATCGGTCGTCCCGTCCGTCGTCGCGGAGCCCCTGCTGAGCGCCGTCCGCCCTGCGGTAGCCGACCGGCTGCCCGGACAAACCGGACGCCCGGCCCCCTGGACGGCGCGGACGCAGCTGCGGACGATGACCGGCGTGGCCGACGAGAGCACGTTCGAGACCCGGACCTTCGCCACCGCCGCGGACTTCGACGCCTGGCTGGCCGCCGAGCGCGACCGGGCACCGGGGCTCTTCCTGAAGATCGCCAAGAAGTCGGCCGGCATCCCGTCGCTGACCGCCGGCGAGGCGGTGGAGGTGGCGCTGTGCCACGGCTGGATCGACGGTCGGGCCAACCGGGTGGACGACGACTGGTTCACCGTCCGCTACACCCCGCGGCGACCGAAGAGCGTCTGGTCGCAGAAGAACGTGCAGACCGTGGCCCGGCTGGTCGACGAGGGCCGGATGCGCCCGGCGGGGCTCGCCGCGGTCGAGGCCGCGCAGGCCGACGGCCGGTGGGACCGCGCCTACGCCGGGCCCGCCACGATCACCGTGCCCGACGACCTGGTCGCCGCACTGGCCGCCGAGCCGGCGGCCCAGGAAGCCTTCGCCGGGCTCGACGGGGCCAACCGGTACGCCGTCCTGTGGCGGGTGCACACCGCGGCGACCCCGCAGACCTGGGCCAAGCGGATCGCCGCCTGCGTGCAGCTGCTCGTGGAGGGCCGCCGCATCCACGAGTGAGCCCAGCGGTGATCAGGTCCCCTGATCGAAGACTGTCCCCCTGCACCAACGTTGGTGCGGTAGGCCAGTCGGTGATCAGGTGACCTGATCACCGCTGGGGTCGAGGGAGGGGTCAGCCGGTGACGCGGCGGGCGCTGACGTAGCCGCCCTTGTCCACGCTGGTCACCGCGACCGGCCGGCCGGAGACGCTGGCGTGCACCATCTGGCCGTTGCCGATGTACATGCCCACGTGGCTGATCGGCGAGTAGAAGAAGACCAGGTCGCCGGGCTGCAGGTCGGCCCGGGAGACGGCGACGCCCATCGTCGACTGGGCGCGGCTGGAGTGCGGCAGCGAGATCCCGGCGGCGGCGTAGGCGTACTGGGTCAGGCCGGAGCAGTCGAAGGAGTCCGGGCCGCTGGCGCCGATGCCGTACATGTCGCCGATCTGGGCGAGCGCGGTCTGCACGGCGTCCCCGGCGGCCGCGGTGGGGGCCGGCGCAGGGGCGGGGGCGGCGACCGCGGGCCCGGCGATGACGTTGTGCACCCGGACCTGGTCGGCGGCCGAGAGCCGGGCGAGGTCGGCCTGGTAGCCGGCGAGCTCGCCCTCCAGCTGCTCCTTCTGCGCCCGCAGCTCCGCCTCCGCCGCCGTCGCGGCGGCCACGGCGGCAGTGGCGTCCTGCTGGGCCTGCTCGGCGGCGGACCGGGCGGTCGCGGCCGTGGCCACGATGCCGTCGGCGTGCGTGGCCAGCTGGTCGAGGGTGTTCATCTGCTGGACCAGGTCGTCGGCCGAACCGCTGGTCAGGAAGGCGGCGAGCCGGCCGCGGGTGGTGCCGACGTACCCGGTCTGGGCGATCGCGCGCAGCTGCGGCTCGAGGGCGTCGAGCTGGGCCTGCGCCTGGGCGGCCGTGGCAGCGGCGGCGTCCGCGGCGGCCTGGTGCTCCTCGGCGGCGGCCTCGGCCTGGTGCACCTGCTCGTCCAGGGCGGTGATCTCCAGCCCGGCCTCGGTGACGGCCTTGCGGGCCTCGGCCGGGGTGGTCGGGGCCGCGGCACCGATCGACGGGGTCAGGACGACGGCCGCGCCGACGGTCAGCGCGAGGGCGGCAGCGCGCGTCCACCGCCGGTGGGTCGATCGGTTCACTGGACCTCCGTCTGCGCACAGTCGCCCCCGGGGAGGGGCGTGGGACTCCGTGCACGTCTCGACGGACGGTAGGGAGATCGCGCTCTTGTCAAGAGGCTCGGCACGCCGGGACCGATCGGTCCACAGTGGACCTCAGTCCCACAGGCCCCGCGTGCCCCTCCTGCCCCGTGCGGGCGGCACCAGGCGGTCGGCGACGGCGCCGGTGGCGAAGGAGTACACGGCCTTGTGGGCGACGTCGACGACCTGGTCCCGGCGCGACCAGGTCCACGGCGGGGCACCCACGCCGGTGACGTTCTCCAGGGTCTGGTCGACCGCCAGCCGCACGGAGGTGTGCCAGGCCGACGCCCGCACGCCGCGCAGCCCGGCCGCCGCCCACACCCCGCGCAGCGCGCCGACGGCGGCACCGGTGCCCCAGTGCATGAGGTGGTTGCGCACCGGGGGGCGCGCCGACCCGGGGAGCCGCCGCCCGGTGGCCAGGGCGGTGAGCGTCCGCGCCGGGACGTAGGAGTCCGGCCGCCCGGTCAGCTGCTGCTCGAGCTTCTCCCCCGCCGTCATGACCGCCACCCCGGCCAGCCCGGCCACCGCACCGCGTACCGCTGCTCTCGCCCACATGGACACCGGCCTACCCGGGGTGCGGGCCCGGCAAAGACGACGAGCCGCCCACCGGTTCCCCGGTGGGCGGCTCGGTCAGGTCTGGTGTGCTCAGCCGGCGGCCGGCTCCGCGGCGTCCAGGGCCTCGACCGCGGCGACGTCGCGCAGGATCGCGGACAGCTCGGCCGACGTCCACGCCTCGCAGCAGTCACAGCTGCCGGTCGCGGTGAAGCTGCGCAGGCCCAGGCTGCCGCCGGCCTGGTCCTCGGCGAGGGACAGCTGGCCGTCCGCCGGGTTGCGGTGGCATCGACACGACGAGGCGCACATGCCCAGGCCCCAGCCCGAGACGATCACGGACGGGCCGTTGTCGTGGACCTTGCCCACCTGGAAGATCGAGGGCTTCTGGCGGTACGTCATGTGGAGCTCCCCTCGCCGTCCTGCCGGGGAGGCAGGGGGTCGTCGTCGGCGTTCGGGGGAAGTAGACACGAATTGCGTTTCATGTCCGTGTCAGACGGGCATGAAACGCGGTTTGTCGGTCAGGTTGCGCTCATCCGTCACATCCGACGCGTCGCCCCCAGGCGCCCCGCTGGTCCGGCCGCGTCCCGGGCGCCTCGGCGGTCCGTCTGCACGGCCGGGCGCGCACCGCGCTGACCTGCGCAGACGCGGGACGGCCGGGTGCCCACCGCCGACCGGGCCAGGCCGATCCGGGAGGCTCGGTGACCTGCGCCGGCCGCCGGCGCATCCACCGGCGATGGGTGGGGTAGGCCCCGGCCATGTCGATGAACGCACCGCTGGACCCCTTCCCGTCGAACCCGGACGACGGGATCCCCGCCGCCGACCCCGGCGCGGGGGCACCGCAGACGGCCGACGGCTTCGGCGTCGAGGGCGAGGAGCCGGCCGCGCCGGAGCAGGGCTCGGCCGACGCCGAGGCGGCGCCGCCGACCGACACGGCCTTCCGCACCCCCGACCCGGACGACGTCGGCCGCGGACCCGTCACCCCCTGACCGTTCCGGCCGGGCCGCACGGGGTACCGGAGCCGGCATGACCGATCCCGCCGGCTCCGACCCGGCCACCGAACCGACCTCCACCGACCCGGCCACGCAGGGCCCCGAGCCGACCGGCGACCCGATCGACCCGGCGGTCGCCACCTCGAGCCCGGACCCGGGCCAGACCGGCCGCGACCGGCGCGAGCACTGACCGGCGTCCGGGCGGCGGCGCACCGGCCGCCCGGACGCCGTCGACCGTCAGCTGGCGGGGCTCACCGAGCTCATGTTGAAGTCCGGCACCCGGAGCATCGGCATCGAGGCCCGGGTGAACCAGTCGTTCCACTCCCGCGGCAGGGTCCGGACGCTGCGGCTGGCCTCGGTGGCGCGCCCCAGCAGGTCGACCGGTGACTCGTTGAAGCGGAAGTTGTTCACCGCGCCGGTCACCTCGCCGTCCTCCACGAGGAAGACCCCGTCGCGGGTCAGGCCGGTGACCAGCAGCGTCTGCGGGTCGACCTCCCGGATGTACCAGAGCGTGGTCAGCAGCAGACCGCGCTCGGTGCGCGCGATCATCTCCGCCTGGGTGGCGGTGGCGTTCGGGTCCTCGAGCACCAGGTTGTCCACCGCGGCGGTCGCCGGCGCCGTGGTCCTCAGCGCCCAGGCCCGCGGCCGGACCAGGTTGGTCAGCACGCCGTCGCGGATCCAGTCGACGGCGGGCGTGGCCATGCCGTTGTCGAACACCGAGGCGCTGCCCGACGAGCCGCCGACCACCTGGAACGGCGCGGTCTCCAGCCCGGGCGCGTGCGGGTCGCTGCGCAGGGTCAGCGGCAGCTGGGCCAGCCGCTCGCCGATCCGGTTGCCGCCGCCGGCCTTCGCGTAGACGCTGCGCCCCTCGTCGGCGTCCCGGGCCTCCATCGACCAGTAGGCGACGATCATCAGGTCGCTGACCGTGGACGGCGGCAGGAGCGTCTCGTACCGCCCGGCCGGCAGGTCGATGCGCCGTTGCGACCAGGCCATCTTCTGCTGCACCTCGGCGGCGAGGTCGGCCACCGAGACGTCGGTGAAGTCGCGGGTGCCCACCCCGGCCCAGACCGAGCGGCCGAAGTCGGTGCTCTTGCCGTTCAGCTCGACCCGGCCGGTGGGCTGGTCGTGCCGCAGCCGCAGCCCGGTCGAGGTGCCCAGGTAGGTGGTCGACATCTGGTGCTCGGCGAAGCCGAAGAGCAGCTCGCCCCGGTCGCGGGCGGCGCCGAAGGCCTCGCCCAGCGCGGGCGCGAAGTCGCCGAACACGTCGATCGAGGTCTCGGCCACGTCGGCGTCCCAGTCGCCGGACCCCGCGGGCGCCTCGCTGATCAGCGGCATCGCGTCCTCGGCCGGGCCGGCGTCCCGCGCGGCGCGCTCGCTGGCCGCGACCAGCTCCGCGATGTCCGGGGTGCCGGTGCGGGCGACCGTGCCGGTGGCCATGCCCGCGCCGCCGTCGACGAAGGAGATGACCACGACCTGCCGGGAGCGCATCGCCCCGTTGGTGGTGAGGCTGTTGCTGGCCCAGCGGAGGTTGGCCTCGGAGCTGTCGGTGACGTAGACGACCGAGCCGTCGGCCTGCGACGCGGCCAGCGCGGCCTCGACCAGCTGCTGCGGGGACAGAGTGCTCATCGCTCCGCTCCTCGCTCGCCGGCGCTCGCTGCGATGCTCACTCGTCGACTCGCTGACGCTCGCCGACACGGGTCGTGGCTCATCGCCCACCCTCCTGCTTCGTGTTGAGGATGGTCGTGTTCTCGAACAGGGCGGTCGGGCAGCCGTGGCTGACCGGGGCGACCTGGCCGGGCTGGGCCTTGCCGCAGTTGAAGGCACCACCGAGCACGTGGGTCTGCGGGCCGCCGACCGCCGTCATCGAGCCCCAGAAGTCCGTCGTCGTCGCCTGGTAGGCGACGTCCCGGAGCTGGCCGGCCAGCCGGCCGCCCTCGATCTTGTAGAACCGCTGCCCGGTGAACTGGAAGTTGTACCGCTGCATGTCGATCGACCAGCTGTTGTCCCCGACGACGTAGACGCCGCGCTCGACCCCGCCGATGATCTCCTCGGTCGAGGGTCCGTCGGGGGCGGGATGCAGCGAGACGTTGGCCATCCGCTGCACCGGCACGTGGGCGGCGGAGTCGGCGAAGGCGCAGCCGTTGGAGCGCTCCATCCCGCGCAGCCGGGCCATGTTCCGGTCGACCTGGTAGCCGACCAGCACGCCGTCGCGGACCAGGTCCCACTGCTGGCCGGCGACGCCCTCGTCGTCCCAGCCGACGGTGGACAGCCCGTGCTCGACGGTGCGGTCGCCGGTGACGTGCATCAGCGGCGAGCCGTACTGCAGGGTGCCGAGCTTGTCGACGGTGGCGAAGGAGGTGCCCGCGTAGGCGGCCTCGTAGCCCAGCGCCCGGTCCAGCTCGGTGGCGTGCCCGATCGACTCGTGGATGGTCAGCCACAGGTTGGACGGGTCGACGACCAGGTCGTAGCGGCCCGGGTCGACCGAGGGGGCCTTGACCTTCTCCCGCAGCAGCTCGGGGAGCTCGGCGAGCTCCGCGTGCCAGTCCCAGCCGGTGCCGGTGAGGTACTCCCAGCCGCGGCCCACCGGCGGGGCGAGGGTGCGCATCGACTCGAAGGTGCCGGTCGTGCGGTCGACGGTGAGCGCGGTGAGCTCCGGGTTCACCCGCACGCGCTGCTGGCGGGTGCGGGTGCCGGCCGTGTCGGCGTAGAACTTCTGCTCCTTGACCTGCGACACGCTGCTCTGCACGTGCTCGACGCCGTCGGCGGCCAGCAACCGCTCGGAGAGCTCGACCAGCAGCGCCGTCTTCTCGACGTCCGGGACGGCGAACGGGTCGACGTCGTAGGCCGACACCCACTCGCCGTCGTGCACCGGCTCGGGGGCCAGCTCGACGCGGTCGGTGTTCATCGCCGCCGAGACCCGGGCGACGGCGACGGCCTCCTCGGCCAGCCGCACCGCCTCGGCCGCGGTCAGGACGACGCCGGCGGCGAACCCCCAGGTGCCCTCGTGCACTACCCGCACCGCCAGGCCGAGGTCCTCGCCGTCGGCGAGCGCCTCCAGCCGGGCGTCGCGCAGCCGGACGGTCTGGGTGCGAATCCGCTCGACCCGCAGGTCGGCGTGCTCGCAGCCCAGGTCGACCGCCCGGGTCAGCGCCGCGTCGGCCAGCGCGGACAGCGGGAGGGCGAGGAAGGACTCGTCGACGGATCGGGGCTGTGCCACGGGTGCGTGTCTACCAGCCCGCGCGGGAGTTCGTGAGCCCCGCTACGGATCCGCCGGTCACCCGCTGCACCCGCCGCGGCCGGGGGAGCGCATCCGGTGACCAGCGGCGCATCCCCGGCGAGGGGTCGGGGTACCCCGCGACCCATGACCGCACCCGGGGACGACGACGTCACGCTCACCTTCGGCGGCACCGCCACCACGCTGCTGCGGATCGGGCCGTTCACCCTGCTGACCGACCCGAACTTCCTGCACCGCGGTCAGCGGGCGCACCTGGGCTACGGGCTGCGCAGCAAGCGGCTGACCGACCCGGCGCTGGTGCCGGCCCTGCTCCCGGAGCTGGACGCGGTCCTGCTCTCGCACATGCACGGCGACCACTGGGACCGGGTGGCCACCCGGTCGCTGCCCAAGGAGACCCCGGTGGTCACCACCCCGGAGGCGGCCGGCTGCCTGGCGAAGCGGGGCTTCACCGCCACCGCCGACCTGCGGCCCTGGCAGACCCACGAGGTCAGCGCCGGTGACGACGTCCTGCGGATCACCAGCGTGCCGGGGGTGCACGGCCCCGGTCCGCTGGCCCGGGTGCTGCCGCAGGTGATGGGCAGCGTGCTGGAGCTGGTGCGCGGCGGGGAGACCCGGTGGCGCGGCTACGTCACCGGCGACACCCTCTTCCGCCCCGTGCTCGGGGAGGTGCTGCAGCGCTGCGGACCGCTGGACGCGCTCGTCCCGCACCTGGGCGGCACGAAGGTCTTCGGGGTGACCGTGACCATGGACGCCCGCCAGGGCGCGGACCTGGTCGAGCTGCTGCGCCCGCCGGTGACCGTGCCGGTGCACTACGACGACTACCCGGTGTTCAAGGACCCGCTGGGCAACTTCGTCGCCGAGGTGGCCCGTCGCCGGGCGCCCGGGGAGGTGCGCACCGTCGGCCGCGGCCAGACGGTCCCGCTGCGCGCCTGACCGGGTCCCCCCGGCTCACGCCCGGCCGAGTCCCCGACGGATGCGCCGGGTCGTGCGCCGGGCGTCCCGGTCGACGCCGTCGATGATCGAGCTGTTCACCCGGGTCTGCCACGGCAGCCCCATCCAGTGCAGGCCCGGCACCGGCGAGGCCCCGCGGTCGTGCCGCGGCGCACCCTCGGCGTCCAGGGCGCCCGGGACGTCGATCCACCCGGTGTCGGGCTCGAACCCGGTGCACCAGAGGACGGCGCTGACCTGCTCGGTCCGCCCGTCGTCCAGCCGTACCCGGTCGCCCTCGGCGCCGGCCACCCGCCCGGTCAGCCAGCGGATGGTGCCGTCGTCCCGGAGCCGGGCCAGGTCGCGGCCGATGATCGCGTCGCCGCGGCGACGGACGCCGCGGGCCACCCGGCTGTCCGCGCCGGCGTTGAGCACCCCGGACAGCAGCAGCCACCAGTAGACGCTCACGCCCAGCACCCGCTCGGGCAGGAACCGGGGTTCGCGGGGTGCGACCACGGTGACCGGGTGGGTGGCCGCCAGCTCGACGGCCAGCTGCGCGGCGGAGTTGCCCCCGCCGACGACGAGCACCGGGCCCTCGGGGAGGTCGGTCGGCCGGCAGTAGTCCGCGGAGTGCAGCTGGGCGACCGACCCGGCCAGCTGCGCTCCCGCCGGGGGCACCCGGGGCCGGGCGAACGGGCCGGTGGCGAGCACGACCTGACGGGCCCGGACCGGTCCGTCCGGGGTCTCGGCGCGGAAGCCCACCGGGTCGGGCGTCAGCCGGGTCACCGGGGTCCGGGTGCGCAGCTCGACGTCCAGCCGCCGGGCGTAGCCGTGCAGGTACTCGGCCATCTCGACCCGGTCCGGCGTCGGCGTCGGCCCGTCGGGGAACGGCACGCCGGGCAGGCTGCTGAACCGGCGGGGGGTGAACAGCTGCAGGCTCTCCCAGCGCCGCAGCCAGCTGCCGCCGACCTCCGCGGCGTCGACGACCACGACGTCCCGGACGCCGGTGCGGGTGAGCCACCAGGCGGTGCCGAGGCCGGCCTGGCCGGCACCGACGACGAGCACGTCGTGCACGGAGGGCGGGGTGGTCACCCGGCCGATGATCCCGTGCCCGCTCCCGCCCCGCCGCCGCTCAGCCGTCACCGTCGACCTCGCCGGCCGGCGACGACCCGGCCCCCGGGGTCAGCGACCGGGCCGGCAGGCCGCTAACAGCACCTGGTCGACGGCGGTCTCGAAGGACGCCCGGGTCGGGGGTGTGGCGCCGAACATGAGCCAGTGGGTGGCCAGCGCGGGCACCACCTCGGCCAGCACGGCGATGTCGGTGGGCGGCGCGATCTCACCGCGGTCGGCGGCACGCTGCAGCAGCGCACGGTAGGCCTCGGTGTAGGGGTCGACGACCTGCCGTCGGAGGGCGTCGGCCAGCCGGGGCGAGTGCAGGGCCGCCGAGGTCAGCCCCCGCAGACCCCGCAGACGGCTGGCGGGCCCGCCGAGCCACGCGGAGTCGACGAGCGCCAGCAGGTCGGTGCGCAGGTCGCCGGTGTCCGGGAGCTCCTGCTCCTCCGGAGGCCGGCCGATGTGGGCGACGACCGCCAGGACCAGGGACTCCTTCGTCGGCCACCGGCGGTACAGGGTCGCCTTCCCGGCCCCGGCCCGCGCCGCCACCGCGCTGATCGTCATGTCCTCGTACCCGGCGTCGGCCAGCACGTCGTAGGCCGCGGACAGGATGACCGCGTCGAGCGAGGCGTCCCGCCGTCGTCCGCCGGAGCCGCGCCGGGCCTCCCCCCGGCCGCCGTGCAGCGTGTCGCCGTGCTCCTCCGGTGCTGTGCCCACCGGGGGACGGTACTGGACGCCGCCGCTCCGGTCACACGAAACGGACTTGCCGTCTCCGATACGTCTCGTCTCCGATACGGTCGGCCTCTCATCCCGCTCGAACACGGAGGTCGTCGTGCAGATCGATGGAGCAGTCGTGGTGGTCACCGGGGCCTCGTCCGGCATCGGGGCCGCCACCGCCCGGGCCGCAGCCGCAGCCGGCGCCCGGGTCGTCCTGGCCGCACGGCGGGAGGACCGCCTCGCCGCGCTCGCCGAGGAGCTCGGCTCGGCACGGGGCGCAGCCCTCGCCGTCCGGTGCGACGTCACCGACCCCGCCCAGGTCGCCGATGCCCTGCAGGCGGCCGTGGACGCCTTCGGGCGCATCGACGTCGTGGTCAACAACGCCGGCCAGGGACTGCAGGGCACCGTGGCCGACGTCGACCTCGAGGACGTGCGGGCGGTCCTGGAGCTCAACGTGCTGGGACCGCTCGTCGTCATGCAGGCCGCGGTGCCGCACCTGCGGGCCGGCGGCGGGGGCAGCATCGTCAACATCAGCTCGGGCACGACGCTGGCCGCCGTCCCGGGGACCGGCCCGTACGCGGCGTCCAAGAGCGCCCTGGAGAAGCTCTCCGCCGTCGCGCGCGCCGAGCTCGAGCCCGACGGCATCACCGTCTCCTGCCTGCTGCCCTTCGCCACCTCCACGGAGTTCATGACCTCGATCCGTGCCGGGCGCGAGGCGGCGGAGGAGATGACCGCCGGCGCCACCTTCGACCCGCCGGAGCGGGTGGCCGAGGCCGTCCTGGACCTCGTCCGCACCGGCGCCCCCCAGGTCGACCTGGTGCCCCGCGCCTACGGCGGCAGCGCCTGACAGCGGGCCCGTCCCGCGCCGGGGTGACGGGTGTTGACGTTCTGGCTAATCGTGCTAGCTTTTGGCTAACGCGGTAAAGCTGACGCGTCCCCCGAGGCCCCGGAGGCCGACATGACCGAGTTCCTGACCGTCGACGGCGGCACCCTCGCCTACGAGCTGACCGGCACGACCGGCCGGCTCGTGGTGCTCGCCCACGGCATGGGCGACAGCCGGGCGGCCTACCGCTTCCTCACCCCCGCCCTGGTCGAGGCCGGCCACCGCGTCGCCGCGGTCGACCTGCGCGGCTGCGGGGAGTCCAGCGCCGAGTGGCCGTCGTACTCGCGCACCGACATCGCGGGCGACCTGCTCGCCCTGGTCCGCCACCTGGGCGGCCCCGCGGTGCTGGTCGGTCACTCCATCGCCGGCGGGGCGGTCACGATCGCCGCGGCGACGGCCCCGGAGCTGGTGAGCGCGGCGGTCGAGCTCGCGCCGTTCACCCGCAAGCAGTCGATGCGCCTCGGCGACCTGCGGGTGGCCTCCTACCGACGCGGCATGCGCCACCTGCTCGCCATGGCCACGTTGGGCAGCACCGGACAGTGGGCGAAGTACCTCGAGGTCGCCTACCCCGGCGCCCGGCCGGCGGACTGGGACACCCGGATGGGCCAGATCAGCGCGATGCTCGCCGAGCCGGGCCGGATGAAGGCACTGCAGCGGATGGGCAAGACCCCACCCGGTGACGCCGGGGCCCAGCTGGGCAACGTGCGCTGCCCGGTCCTGGTGGTGCAAGGCAGCGCCGACCCCGACTGGGTCGACCCGCAGGCCGAGGGCGAGGCCATCGTCGCCGACCTGCCCACCGGGCTGGGCCGGCTGGTGGTGGTCGAGGGCGCCGGGCACTACCCGCACGTCCAGTTCCCCGCCGAGGTGGCCGCCGCGATGCTGCCCTTCCTGGCCGGTGCGCGTGCCTAGGGCCGGTCTGAGCACGGCCGCCGTGGTCGCGGCCGGCGCCGACCTCGCCGACGAGGTCGGGTTCGCCGTCCTCACCATGGGCGGGCTGGCCGAGCGGCTCGGCGTGCGCACCCCTTCGCTGTACAGGCACGTCGCCGGTCAGGAGGACCTCAACCGCCGCATCGCCGCGCTCGCCCTGGAGGAGGCTGCGGACGCGATCGGCGCGGCCATCCAGGGCCGGGCGGGCCGCGACGCCCTGCGGGCCGCCGCCCGCGCGCTGCGCGACTTCGTCCTCGCCCACCCAGGTCGGTACGCCGCCACCATCGGCCTCGAGCCCACCGGCCCCGACGACCCGGTCGCGCAGGCCGCGGCGCAGCTGCTCGAGCCCTTCACCGCCGTCCTCCGCGGCTACGACATCGCCCCCGCCGACACCACCCACGCCCTGCGCGCGCTGCGCAGCGTCTTCCACGGCTTCGCCACCATCGAGGCCGGCGGCGGCTTCCAGTGGGCCACCGGCACCGACGAGAGCTTCGACTGGCTCGTCGACCTGGTCGACCTCGGCCTGCGCGCCCGCCCGGCGGAGCCACCCCCGCGGCGCCCCTCCTCGACCTCCGGCGCCCGGTCGTGACCGGCACCGTGCCCGACACCCGGCCCGCACCCGCGAGCGCAGGGGAGGCGTGAGACGACGCGGCACGCGAGTCCACCCGCCGGGCTCGCATCGAGGCCCTGGTCCGCTCCCTGCTCCCGAGCTGAGCTGCGCTGCGGTGACGTCCGGCCTCCTGAGCGCCTAGCGTCGCCGGGCATGAGCACCCCCACGCGCCCGTCGTCCGTCCCGAGCGCCCGATGAGCCGGGAGCCCGCGGTCTGGGACCTGCTGGTCGTCGGTGGGGGCACCGCGGGGATCGTCGCGTCGACCACCGCCGCCTCGCTGGGCGCCCGGGTGCTGCTGGTCGAGCGGGAGCGCACCGGCGGCGAATGCCTGTACACCGGCTGCGTGCCGTCGAAGGCGCTGCTGGCGTCGGCGACCGCGGCGGCCGACGCCCGCGGCGCCGCCCGGCTCGGGGTCGATGTCAGCGGGGTGCAGGTCGACTTCGCCCGGGTGATGGTCCACGTGAAACAGGCGATCAGCACGATCGAGCCGGTGGACTCCCCGGAGACGCTGCGCGGCAAGGGCGTGACCGTGCTGAGCGGGGACGCGGTGTTCACCGGGCCCGACCGGGCCACCGTCGCCGGGCGGCAGATCCGGTTCCGCGCCGCGGTGATCGCCACCGGGTCGGGTCCGCGGCTCCCGCAGCTCCCCGGCCTGGCCGGCGTCGACCCGCTCACCAACGAGACCGTCTGGGACCTCGACGTGCTGCCCGCCCGGCTGGCCGTCCTCGGCGGCGGGCCGATCGGCTGCGAGCTCGGCCAGGGCTTCGCCCGACTCGGCGCGCAGGTCACCGTGGTCAACGCCGCCGACCGGCTGCTGGACGTGGAGAGCGAGGAGGCCTCAGCGCTGGTCACCGCCGCGCTGGTGCGCGACGGCGTCGACGTGCGGGTCGGCGCGGAGGCCGTCGCGGTCACCGGCGACCGGGACGGCGGCGAGCTCGAGCTGGCCGACGGCGCCCGGGTGCCCTTCGACCGGCTGCTGGTCGCCGTGGGACGGACGGCCCGCACCGACGGACTGGGTTGCGCCGCCGCCGGGGTCGAGCTGACCGAGCACGGCGACGTGGTGGTCGACGACGCGCTGCGCACGTCCAACCCGCGGATCTGGGCCGCCGGCGACGTCACCGGCGGGCCGGCGTTCACCCACGTCGCCGGCGTGCGCGGCAGCCTGGCCGCGAGCAACGCGGTGCTGGGCCTGCGCCGCCGGGTCGACCCCGTCGTCCCCCGGGTCACCTACACCTCCCCCGAGGTCGCCTCCGTCGGCGTCGGCGCGGACGGCGCCGGCGAGGCCGGGCTGACCGTGCGGCGCATCCCGCACACCGAGATCGACCGGGCCATCGCCGAGGACCTCACCGAGGGGTCGACCACGCTGGTGCACGACCGGCGCGGCCGGCTGCGCGGGGCCACCGTGATCGGCCCCCGCGCCGGGGAGAGCCTCGGTGAGCTGACCCTCGCCGTCCGGCAGGGCCTGCGGGTGCAGGACGTCGCCGGCACCACGCACCCCTACCCCACCTACGACGACGCGGTGTGGAACGCCGCCCTCGCCGACGTGCGCGCCCGGCTGCGGTCGCCCGCGGTCCGGCTGGCGCTGCGCGGCGTCGTCCTGCTCCGGAGGCTCAGCGGAGGGCGCGGTGACCGGCCACCATCCGGTGGACCGCGCTGACCCCGACCACGGCCGCCCAGACCCAGGCCAGCTGCCAGGCGAACACCGGGAACAGCAGCCACAGCGCGTGCACCACGATCGTCTCGGTGCCCTCGGCCAGCCCGCCGAGGAAGGACAGCGACCGGCCGTCGTCCAGCTGCCGGCCGGCGCGCTCGGCGAGCGAGGAGAACGCCAGGAACGCGGCCCCGTTGACGTAGTAGGCCAGCAGCACGGCGGCGAAGGGCTGCCAGGGGTCACCGCCTGCGGTCACGCCGAGCGCGACGCCCAGCACCCCGGCGCCGTAGACCAGGAAGTCCGCGGTGATGTCGAAGAACCCGCCCGCGCCGGCGTCGGCGGGGGCTCCGGCGGCGCGGCGCCGGCGGGCCAGCGGGCCGTCCAGCCCGTCGGCGAGCCGGGAGACGAGCCAGAGCGCCAGTGCCGGCCACCACCAGGTCGCCGCCGCAGCGGCGGCGCTGCCCAGGCCCAGCACCAGACCAGCGGCGGTCAGCCGGTCCGGGCTCAGCCAGGGGCGGTCCAGCACGCCCGCCACCCGGGCGAGCGGCCGGTCGAGCACCCGCCGCGCGGCAGCGTCGAGCACCCGGGTCTCCGATCCTCGCCAGCACGTCGACCCGGTGGCGTGGGCACCACCGGGTAGGGCACGATCTTGGCGCAGCCCCTGGGCCGCGGCCACCCCGCCGGCCGGCCCTCCCCAGATGCGCCATCGACCGGTGCCGTTCCCGGCGGGCCGCACCGACACGGGAGGACACACGTGACTGCAGTCCGTCGCCGGCAGGTCCGCGCCGTCGTCGCGGTGTGCGCCGCAGCCGTCGTCCTCGCCGGGTGCGCCGCCCCGGACGCGGAGGCGCCGGTGGCCGAGGAGCGCTCCTGGGAGGACGTGCTGGCCGAGGCCGAGGGGCAGACGGTCGACCTGTGGATGTACGGCGGCGACGTACAGGGCAACGCCTACGTCGACGACGTCCTCGCCCCGGCGGCGGCGGAGCTCGGTGTGACGCTGCGCCGGGTGCCGATCGCCGACACCGGGGACGCGGTGAACCGCGTGCTGTCCGAGCGGCAGGCCGACGTGACCGACGGCGAGGTCGACCTGGTCTGGGTCAACGGGGACAACTTCGCCACCGGTCGCCAGGCCGGCGCGTGGCTCTGCGACTGGACGTCGATGCTGCCCAACATGGCCGGCACCGACCCCGACGACCCGCTGCTGACCACCGACTTCGGCACCCCGGTCGACGGCTGCGAGGCGCCCTGGCACAAGGCCCAGTTCAGCCTGGTCCACGACGCCGCCCGGGTGCCCGACCCGCCGACCACGCTCGCCGGCGTGCTGGACTGGGCGGAGGCGAACCCCGGCCGGTTCACCTATCCCGCCGCGCCGGACTTCACCGGCTCGGCGTTCCTGCGCCAGGTGCTCTACAGCGTCTCCGGCGGGGTCGACGAGGTGCCGCTGGAGCACTCGGACGAGGCCTACGACGAGCTGAGCCCGGCGCTGTACGACCGGCTGGCCGAGCTGGCGCCGTCGCTGTGGCGCGGCGGGGACACCTACCCGCAGACCCAGCAGGAACTCGACCAGCTGTTCGCCGACGGCCAGGTGGACATGACCATGACCTACGGCCCGGCGACGCTGGACGACCTGGTCGCCGACGGCACGTTCCCGGAGACCACCCGGGTGCTGCCGCTGGAGGAGGGGACCCTGGGCAACGCCAGCTTCCTGGCCATCCCGTCCACCTCCGGCGACCAGGCGGGCGCGATGGTGGTCGCGGACCTGGCGCTCTCGCCGGAGCAGCAGCTGACCAAGGCGCGCCCCGAGGTCTGGGGGCAGTTCACCGTGCTCGACCTCGACCGGCTCTCCGACGACGAGCGGGCCGGGTTCGAGGCGCTGCCCGACTCGGCGGTGGTGCCCAGCTACGAGGAGCTCTCCGCCGGCGCCGACCCGGAGCTGTCGGCCGGCTGGGTGACGCCGCTGGACGACGGCTGGCGGCGCGAGGTCGCGGCCGGGTGACCGCACCGGGCCGGCACGGCTCCCCCGGTGCCCGGCGTGCGGTCCTGCTGGTGCTGCCCGCCGTGGTCCCGGTGGTGGTGGTCGTCGGCGCGGCCCTGACCTCCGCCGTGCTGCTCAGCCTGGGGCTTACCCCGCTGGTCGGCCGGCCGGAGCTGTCCCTGGACGCCTGGCGGGGCGCGGAGCTCGGCACCTCGATCCGGCTGTCGCTGGCCATCGCCGCCGGTGCGACGGCGGTGGCCGCGGTCGTCGGGCTCGGCCTGGCGCTGGCCGTGACCGCCACCGTGCGGCGGAGCCGGCTGCTCGGCACGCTCGGTGCGCTGACCATCCCCGTCCCGCACCTGGTGGGGGCGGCGGCGATGGGGCTGCTGCTGGCCGACGCAGGGTTCCTCCCCCGGCTGCTGGGCGTCGCCCCCGAGGACTGGCCGGCTCTGGTCGGCGGCCGCTGGTGGATCGCGGTCGGCGCCGAGTACGCCTGGAAGGAGTCGGCGTTCATCGCCCTGGTGGTGGCCGGGGTGCTGAGCAGCCGGGTCGCCTCCTACACCGAGACGGCGGCGCTGCTGGGCGCCGGCCGGTGGGCCCGGTTCCGGCACGTCACCCTGCCGCTGGCCGCCCCGGCGCTGGGCGCCTCCGCGGCGGTCAGCTTCGTGTACACGCTCGGCTCCTACGAGGTCGCCGCGCTGCTGGGCCGGCCCTCGCCGGAGCCGCTGCCGGTGCTCGCCGTCCGGCTGTTCACCTCCATCGACCTCGCCGCCCGGCCCCAGGCCGCCGCGGTCGCGGTGACCACCTCGGCGCTGGGGCTGGTCGCCGTGCTGCTCGCCCTCCGGTCGCTGCGCCGACTGGCGGGCGAGCAGTGAGCGCCCCCGCGCCGTGCCGGCCGGCGGTCGCTGCGCCGACTGGCGGCCGAGCAGTCAGCGTCCCCGCGTTGCGCCGCCTGGCGGGCGAGCCGTGAGCGCCCGCGCGGGGCGCCGGTCGGCGGGCGAGCCGTGAGCGGCGCCGCGCTGGCCGCCCGGGCCGGCTCCCGGGTCGGGCGGGCCGCGCTCGCGGTCTGGCTGGTGCTCCCGCTGGTCCCGCTGCTGCTGTGGGCCGCCGCCGACCGCTGGTCGGCGCCCGCCCTGCTGCCGCAGGCCTGGGGCACCTCCGGGCTGGCCGAGGCCCGGGCGCAGGGCGGCGGCGCCGCCGCCGCCCGGTCCGCGGTGCTGGGGACGGCGGTGGCCGTGCTGGCCACCCCGCTGGGCGCGCTGGCCGGCCGGGCGCTGACCTCCGGCGCGCTGCCCGCACCGGGCGCCGCGCTGGCGGTGCTGCTCTCCCCGCTGGTCCTGCCGCCGTTCGCCGTCGCCCTCGGCCTGGACGTGCTGCTGCTGCGGCTGCGTGTCCCGGCGGAGGCCGGGCTGGTGCTGCTGCTGACCGTGGCCGCGATCCCGTACACCACCATCGTGCTGCGGGCTGCGTTCGCGGCGCACGACCGGCGGTTCGAGGAGGAGGCCCGGCTGCTGGGCGCCTCCCGCTGGCGGGTGGTGCGCACGGTGCAGCTGCCGCTGCTGGCCCCGGCGTTCGCCGGTGCCGCGTTCCTCGCCTTCCTGGTGGGGTGGAGCGACTACGTCGTCACCCTGCTCGTCGGCGGTGGCCGGCTGGTGACCCTGCCGCTGCTGGTGGGCGCCGCCGCCTCGGCCACCGGCAACGACGCCCAGGTCGCGGTGCTCGCGCTGTCGGCGGTGCTGCCGCCCGTCGTCCTGCTCGCCGTGGTGGGCTCGATCGGCCGGCGGGCGCGCCGATGAGCGGCTCGCTGCAGCTCACCGGGCTCACCCGGGTGCACACCCCGGGCGCCCCGCCGGCACTGGAAGACCTGACCCTCGCCGTCCCGGCCGGCTCCTGCGTGGCGATCCTGGGCCCCTCGGGCTCCGGGAAGAGCACCGTGCTGCGGCTGACCGCCGGGCTGGACACGCCGACGCGGGGCGCGGTGCACCTCGACGGCCGGGACCTCGCCGGCGTCGTCCCGGAGCGCCGGGGGATGGCGATGGTCTTCCAGCGACCGCTGCTGTTCCCCCACCTGTCGGTGCGGGACAACGTCGGCTTCGCCGACCGGGTGCGCGGGCTGCCCCGGCGGCAGGCGCGGGAGCGCGCGGAGGAGTACCTGGGGCTCGTGCAGCTGGGCGGGTTCGGCAGCCGGCCCGCCCGGTCGCTGTCCGGCGGCCAGGAGCAACGGGTCGCGCTGGCGCGGGCGCTCGCCGCCGAGCCCCGGGTGCTGCTGCTCGACGAGCCGTTCAGCGCCCTGGACACCGGGCTCCGGCAGGAGATGCACGAGCTGCTGGCCGACCTGCGGCTCCGGCTGGCCCCCACGGTCCTGCTGGTCACCCACAACCCGGCAGAGGCCGACGCCCTGGCAGACACCGTGGCGGTGCTGGACGCCGGGCGGCTGCAGCAGCACGGGCCGATGCGCGAGCTGTACGCGCGCCCGCGGTCGCTGGCGGTCAGCCGGCTGCTCGGCGGGCGCACCGAGGTGCCCGGCACGGTCGCCGGGGGCCGGCACCGCTCCGCACTCGGCGACCTGGAGCTCCCCGATCTCGTCGCGGAGGGGCCGGGGGTGCTCGTCGTCCGCCCGGAAGCGGTCACCCTCGTCAGCGCCGCGGACGCCGACGCCCGCGGCACCGTGGTGCAGGTCCGCCGGCGGGGGCTACGGGCCCTGGTCACCGTCGAGGTGGCCGGGCGTGGGAGCTCGCCGGCCGCCGTGGACGCCGAGCTGCCCCCGGGCCAGGAGGTCGCCGTGGGCGCCGCGGTCGGGCTGCGCATCCCGGTCACCGCCCGGTGCGTCGTCCCCCCGGCCGGACTGCCGGCAGGCGCCTCGGCCCGCGACCGTCAGCCGTAGCAGCTCCTGCACCAGCCTGCCGGGAGGCGCCTCAGCCGCCAGCAGCTGCGGCCCCGGGCTCCTCAGCGCCTCACCGTGCGCGGGCAGCTCCGGCACCGGTCCGCCGGCGAGGCCTCCGCACCTGCTGCACCGGGCTCCACAGCCCACCACCGAAGGGTCCAGAGCAGTAGTGCTCTGGCTGCACTGGTGCACCAGAGCACTACTGGACAGGAAGTGGCGGTGGTGGGCTCCTCAGCCCACCACCGTCAGCGGCAGCAGCTTCCGCAGCTGGGCGTTCTCGGCCAGGTCGAGCACGGAGTGCTGAGCGCAGGCCGGCACCAGCTGGCCGGTCTCCGGGTGGGCCATCGAGTAGGTGCAGGCGGCCAGCCGCTCCTGGGTGGCACGCAGCTGCGGATCGGTGGCCTGCTCCCCGCGCTGCATGAGCTCCCAGGCGGGGCCCACCTGCTCGGCGTCCATGAAGCTGTGCACCTCGAAGGTCATCAGCCCGAGCGCACCGGCCCGGGCGGCGCGGGCCAGCGCCCGGACCCCACCGGCGCGGCGGACCGTGCGCAGCACCCAGCCCAGCGCGACCGGCAGGTCAGCGGGGTGCCGGCGCAGCACCCGGAGCACCTTGACGACCAGCAGCAGCGGGGGCGTGCCGCTGAAGGCGACCCCGCCGAAGTGCGCGAAGAACTGGTTCCGGGCGGCGCGGTCGCGGGCGTCGTCCGGGTCGATCAGCCCGTGCCAGCGGCCGGCGACCAGGAAGCCGAAGGCGACCCGGTTGCAGCGGGGGTCACCGAACTCGATGCCCTCGTGCGGCACCCGGTGACCCAGCGCCCGCTCGAGCTGCGCCCACACGGCGTCGACGTCGACCGCGGCGTAGGACTCCTTCCACCGGCGGTCGTCCCCCACGTGCGCGGCGGGCTGGAAGCTCATCATCGAGAAGCCCATCGGCAGCACCGCGCGCACCGTCTCGGCCACCTGGTCGAGGTTGGCCGGGGTGACCGTCATGTTGTGCGCCAGGTAGTACCGCAGGCCGGTCTCGGCGCGCAGCTCCCGGAACATCTGCACGAACCGCTCGCGGAACGGGTGCAGCTCCGCCTCCGACCGGGGCTTCACCGCCCCGCGGCGGCCCCGCATCAGCATGTCGAAGTGGGCGGCGAAGCTCACCCGGTCGAACCGGAGGCCGCCGTCGTCGCCGGTCACCAGCGCCCGCAGGTAGTCGGCGTCGAAGTCCCCGTGGGTCATCGACATCGGCGACCGGCCGTGGGCGCGCATCGCCTGCAGCGCCGCCGCGTGGTCGTCCGGCGGCAGCAGGCTCACCTCGCCGCCGATCAGCTGGGCGTGCGCGTAGGGCCCGCGCCGCTGCTCCAGGTAGGCCATCTGCTGCTCGACCTGGTCGACGGTGTGCTGCCCGTCGATGCGCACCTTGTTGGCGTCGGCGGAGTGGTAGCAGGGCGTGCAGGTCAGGTTGCACTTCGGGAAGACACCGTGGGTGCCCTCGCAGCCGACCGCGTGCCGGCCCAGGCTCTGCGCCGGGGTCTGCACGTGCGCCGGGAGCGCCGCCCAGCGCTCGGCCAGCGCCCGCGCCGTCTCCGGGTGCACCGGGCGGGTGCGGGTGGCGAACCTGCGCCAGCCGGCCCGCGCTCGTCCGAGCAGCGTCATCGCAGTCTCCCGTCGTGCGCACCGGCGGCGCCCTCGCGGTCCCACGGTAGCTGGCACACAACGGACCCACCGCCCGCCCGCTCAGCCCGCGGGATGACCCGCTGACCAGCGCAGATCCTCCTGCCGGCCGACGTCCGCTGACGGCGTCCGGCCCGACGCTGGTACCGCCATCGAACGGTGGCGCGAACGAGTGGAGGAACACCGGTGGTCAGCACGAAGAAGGTCGTCCTCGGCGCCGTCACGGCTTTGATCGGGGTGACCGGGGCGGGAGCCGCCGCTGTGGCGGTCACCATGCCCGACGGGGTCGACACCCCCGGTGCGGCGCTCGCCGAGCTGTGGGGGCACCGGGAGACCGACAGCTTCGCCGCCGCCGACGACGCACCCGACGGCTGGCTGCCCGGCTGGGTGCGCGGGAGCGACGTGGTCGTCGTCCGTCCCGGGGACGCCTCCGGTGAGGACGACGGGTCGGTCCGGGCCGACCTGGTCCTCGACCCGGGCACCGAGCTGCCCGCCGACTGCACCGAGCGGCCCACCGCGAGCGTCCCCTGGGACGGCGGCGGCTCCTGGCCCGACCTCGCCGCCGCTCCCCAGCTGGAGTGCGACGGCTGGGTCACCGTGCTGGTCGACGACCACCTCTACCTCTGGGGCCAGCAGCCCACCTGATCCCGCCGCCACCGCGCGCCGCCCGGCTGACCCCGTGCCGGCACAGTGCGCCTGCTGCCCACCCCAGCGGTGGGCCGGGCACTGAGCGCACACTGCTCCGAACGCGGGCCCCCGCGGCTGACAGAGTGCCGCCACTGTGCGCTTGCTGCTCGTTCCGGCCTTGCGGCCGGCACTGTGCGCGGACGGTGGGCAGTCTGCGGCGCCGGCCGTGGGGGTCAGCCGGCGGCGAGGCGCATCGCCCGGGTCTGCACGTCGGCGCGCAGCTCGGCCTCGTCGACCGTCGTGGAGACGCCGTTCGCCACGACCTGCCGGCCACCGACCCAGGTGTCGCGCACGTGCCGGGAGCCCACCGACCAGACCAGGTGGGTCAGCAGGTCGGTGACCTCGCCGACCGGCACGAACGCGATGTCGTCGGTGTCCACGTGCACCAGGTCCGCACGCCGGCCGACGGTCAGCTGGCCGAGGTCCTCGCGGCCGATCGCCGCGGCCGCGCCGCCGGTGGCCAGCCAGAACGCCTCCGGGGCGGTGAGTGCGGTGGCGTCCCGCTCGCGCAGCCGGGCCAGCTGGGCGGCCAGCCGGAGGTCCTCGAACAGGTCGAGATTGTCGTTGGACGCCGGCCCGTCGGTGCCCATCCCCACCCGGATGCCCAGGTCGAGCATGTCCCGCAGCCGGGCTGTGCCGCTGGCCAGCTTGGTGTTGCTGCCCGGGCAGTGCGCCACCGCGACGTCGTACTCGCGCCACAGCTCGAGGTCGCCGTCGTCCATGTGCACGCAGTGGTTCGCCAGGACCCGGCCGCCGAGCACGTCGTGCGCGGCGAGCAGCTGGGGCACGCTCTGCCCGTGCTGGGCCAGCAGCTCGTCGCCCTCGGTGGCGGTCTCGGCGACGTGGATGGTCAGCAGCATCCCGTGCTCGCGGCCCACCTCGGCGGCCTGGGTGAGCACCGGCAGCGGCACGGTGTAGGCCGCGTGCGGGCCGATCCCCCACTCGACCTGGTCGTCACCGGTACCGGCGGAGTCGGCGGCACGCGCCAGCTGCTCGTCGAAGGTGCCGAACCCGGGCAGCCCGATCAGCGGGTGGGTGATGACCCCCCGGGCCCCGGTGCGGCGCACCGCATCGGCCATCCGGTCGGGGTGGAAGTACATCTCCACGCTGGTGGTCACGCCGTGCCGCAGCATCTCCGCCGACGCCGCGGCCATCGCCACCTCGACGTCCTCGGGGGTGAGCCGGGCCTCCCGCGGCCACATGACCTCCTGCAGCCAGCGGTCGAGCGGCAGGCCCTCACCCTGGCCGCGGAACAGCACCATCGGCGCGTGCGAGTGGGTGTTGACCATGCCGGGGACCAGCACGCCGGGCAGTGCGGTGACCTCGGCGTCCGGCGCCGCCGGCGCCTCGGCGGCCGGACCGACCCAGCTGATCAGGCCGTCCTCGACGTCCAGCACGGCATCGGGGACGACGGTGCCGGCGCGGTCCCCGACCACGACGGCGCGAGCGGTGAAGCGGTGCACCATGAGCCCAGACCCTACGGCCGGCCCACCCCGGCAGCAGGGCGGCACACAGCGACCGCCGATACCGTGGGGCCCATGTCCGTCCTCGCCGCAGCTGCATCCGACGGAGGCGGCATCACCGGCTTCCTGCTCGACCTCATCGACCGGTTGGGAGCGGTGGGCGTCGGCCTCACCATCCTGATCGAGACGGTGATCCCGCCGATCCCCAGCGAGGCGGTCCTCAGCGCCGCCGGGGTGCTGATCAACGACGGCCGGATGTCGATCGTCCCGGTGATCCTCTGGGCCACGGCCGGCTCGGTGGCCGGCGCGACGATCCTGTACTGGGTCGGCCGGCTGCTCGGCCCGCGCCGGTCGCACGCCTTCCTCGACCGGCTGCCCCTGGTCGAGACCGCCGACGTCGACCGGTCGTTCGAGTGGTTCGCCCGGCACGGCCGCGGCGCGGTCTTCTTCGGCCGGATGGTGCCGATCGTGCGCAGCTTCGTCTCCGTGCCCGCCGGCGTGGTCAAGATGCCGATGCCGCAGTTCCTGCTGTTCACCACCGCCGGCAGCCTGATCTGGAACTGCCTGCTCATCGGCCTGGGAGTGGCGGCCGGCGACTTCGTCCAGGCCAACCTCCAGTACCTGGACTACGTGGTGGTGGCGGTCGTGGTCATCGCGGTGGCCTGGTTCGTCTACAAGAAGGTGACCGGGCGGTACCGCCGGCCGCCGCACGCGGGCCGCGACCTGCCGCTGGAGCACGAGGACCAGGCATGACCGCCGACCGCACCCGACCGGACGTCGTCGCCTTCGACGTCAACGAGACGCTGCTCGACCTCAGCCCCGTCGGCGCGGGCCTGGCCGAGCAGGGGGCCTCCGCGGACCTGCTGCACGCGGTGTTCTCCCGGGCCCTGCTGACCGGTTTCGCCGCCACGACGGCCGGCACCTGGTTCCCCTTCCGGGCCGCGTTCGAGACGGCGGTCGCGCAGGTGACCGGTCTGCCGGCCGCCGCGTGCTCCAGGGTGGCCGACTCCTTCATGGAGATGTCCCCGCACCCCGACGTCGAGCCCGCGTTCCGCCGGCTGACGGACGCCGGCGTCCGGGTGGTGACGCTGAGCCACGGGTCGCCCGGGGTGGCCGAGGCCGGGCTGACCCGCGGCGGGGTGGCCGCGCTGGTCGAGAAGACGCTGACCTCGGAGTCGATCCGGGCGTGGAAGCCGAACCGGGAGGCCTACCTCTGGGCCGCCGGGGTCTGCGGCGTGGCGCCCGGGCAGATGGCGATGGTGGCGGCGCACTCCTGGGACGTCCTCGGCGCCGGCCGGGCCGGGCTCACCACCGGCTTCACCTCCGGGCGGTCGGAGAAGGTGTTCGCCGACGTCTACGCGCCGCCGCACGTGCAGGGCGGTTCCCTCGTCGAGGTCGTCGACGCCCTGCTGGCGCTGCCCCCGGCGTGACAGCCGCGCTGGAGGTGCCCACCCCGCTCGGCCCGGCCCGCGTGCACCCCGCCGAGCCGGCGGCCGACGTCCGCGGCACCCTCGTGCTGGGGCACGGCGCCGGGGGCGGGTCCGGCTCCGCCGACCTGCTGGCCGTCACCGCCGCCGCCTGCGCGGCGGGCTGGCGGGTGCTCCGCGTCGACCAGCCGTGGGTGGTGGCCGGCAAGCGGATCGCGTCCGCTCCGGCCCGGCTCGACGAGGGCTGGACGGCGGTGCTCGGCACCCTGCGCGCCGACGGCCTGCTGACCGGGCCGCTGGTGCTGGGCGGGCGGAGCGCCGGGGCCCGGGTGGCCTGCCGGACGGCGGCCGCGCTGGGCGCCGCCGGGGTGCTGGCGCTGGCCTTCCCGCTGCACCCGCCGGGCAAGCCGGAGAAGAGCCGCGCACCCGAGCTGCGCGGAGTCGCCGTCCCGCTGCTGGTGGTGCAGGGGGAGACCGACGCGTTCGGCCGTCCCGCCGAGGTGGTCACCGCGCTGGCCGGTCACCCGGGAGAGATCAGCGCCGTCCCGGGCGACCACGCGCTGAAGCGGGACGTCGACGCCGTGGCCGGCGCAACCGTGGCGTGGCTGCACCGTCGCTGACCTGCGCGGACGCCGTCCTCCCGCACCGACGGCTGTCCTCCCGCACCAACGCTGGTGCGGGAGGCCAGACGGTGATCAGGTCACCTGATCACCGTCTGGGCGGGGTCAGCGGCGGCGGCGGCGCAGGAGCAGGGCGAGGAGCAGGGCCAGGACGGTGACCCCGGCCGCCGGGGCGGCGTACCGGATGAGCGCTGCGCCCCCGGCCACCTCGAGCAGGTCGATCGGCTCCGGCTCGACCGCCGTCAGCGGCCGCTGCGGCGCGCCCGGCGCGCTGCGCGCGGGGCCACCCCCGGCCGGGCGGTTCGGCGGGGCGGTGGTGCCGGTCGGCGGCTTGCTCGGCGCCTTGCGAGGGCCGGCCACCGAGGCCACGTCGGGCGCCGTGGTCGAGGCGGGCTCGGCGTCGGGCGCCTGGTCCTCGACCGTGCCGGTGCCGGAGAAGGGCGCTGCGTCACCCGCGGCCGGAGCCGAGTCGGTGGCCGACGGGGCGCTGTCGGCGGCCGCGGGGGCGCGCTTCGCCGGCGGGGTCAGCGGGTCGGGGACCGCGGCCTTCGCGGGGGTGCTCTTCGCCGGTGCCGCCTTGGCGGGAGTGGCCTTCACCGGGGCCGCCGCCTGCTCGGCGTCGGCCGCCTTGTCCGCCGCCGCAGCCGCGGTCTTCTTCGCCGCGGCACCGGCCTTCTTGGCGGCGTCGGCCGCCGGGGAGTCGCCCGCGGCACCCTCGACGCTGGCCGCGGCCTCCTCGACCACGCCCGCGGTGGTCGCGGCGGCCTTGGCGGCAGCGGCGGTCGCCGTCCCCGCCACGGTGGGCTCCTGCGAGCCCACGGCTGCCGCGGCCCGGGAGGCGTCGCCCTCCGCGTCCCCGCTGGCCAGCTGGGCGGAGAGCTTGTCGGCGAACTGGCCGAGCAGCTTGTTGCCGACGTCGGTCATGACGCCGCGGCCGAACTGGGCCGGCCGCCCGGTGATGTTCAGGTCGGTGAGGACGTCGACGCGGGTGGTGTCGCCCTCGGCCGCGAGCGTGGCGGTGATGACCGCCGCCGCGGTGCCGTTGCCGCGCTGGTCCTTGCCGCGGGCGTCGATGACCGCGCGGTGGGCTGTGTCGTCCTTCTCCACGAACGACGCCTTGCCCTGGTAGGTCAGGTTGATCGGCCCGAGCTTCACCTTCACCCGGCCGGTGAAGTCGTCCCCGGTCACCGAGTCGAGGGCAGCCCCGGGCATGCAGGGGGCGATGCGCTCGATGTCCAGCAGCACCCGCCAGGCTTCGTCGATCGGCACCGGCACGGTGAACGCGTTCTCCAGCTGCACTGCAGGACCTCCGGGTGTGGGCTGCCCGGGCGGGAGGCGACGAGTCGGCGACAGCCCGTCCGGGTCGTGCGGTGATCGAGGCGAGACGGCGACGCTACCGCGCCGTCCACCGCCCCCTGACATCCGATCACGAGCAGGGCGTCCCCGCAGGTGGGACGCCCGGTGGTGAGCCGGACCGGTCGCGCCACCGACGTGACGGACCGGTCCGGCCCCTGGCGCCTACAGCCCGGCCGCCGCCGCCAGCGCCCGCCGGGTCAGCACCTGGGCGAGGTGCTGCCGGTAGTCCGCCTGGGCGTTCAGGTCGTTGCTGGGGCTGGTGCCCTCGGCGGCCTGGGCCGCCGCCGCGGTCACCGTCTCCATGCTGACGTCCACCCCGACCAGCGCGGCCTCGGTGGCCGAGGCCCGCAGCGGGGTCGGCCCCATGTTGGTCAGCCCGATCCGGGCCTCGGCGATCCGGCCGCCCTCCCGCCGGACGGCCGCGGCCACCGCCACGATCGACCAGGCCTGGGCCACCCGGTTGAACTTCTCGTACCGCACGCCCCAGCCCTCGCCGAGCTTGGGCACCCGGATCTCGACCAGCAGCTCCCCCTCCTCCAGCGCGGTGGTGAGGTAGTCGACGAAGAACTCCGCCGCGGGCACGGTGCGCCGCCCGCCCGGGCCGGCGAGCACGAACTCCGCGTCCAGGGCAAGCGCGACCGCCGGGAGGTCCCCGGCCGGGTCGGCGTGCGCGAGCGCCCCACCGAAGGTGCCGCGCCGGCGCACCTGCCGGTCGGCCACCGTCTCGGTGGCCTGCACGATCAGCTGGCCGTACTGCGCCAGCAGCGGGTCGGTGAGGACGTCGGCGTGCGTGGTCATCGCGCCGATGACCAGCATCTCGCCGTCCTCCCGCACGCCGCGCAGCTCGGTGACCCGGGTGAGGTCGACGAGCGTCTCGGGCGCGGCCAGCCGCAAGCGCATGACCGGGATCAGCGACTGCCCGCCGGCGAGGACCTTGACGTCCTCGCCGCCGTCGGCGATCGCCTGCAGGGCCTCCTCGACCGTGGTCGGGCGGGCGTAGGCGAAGGGTGCGGGTATCACTGCTGTGCCTCCTCGATGCCGGACTCGGTCGTGCGGGCCCCGCCGTAGGCGTTGCTGCCCTCGGCGGCGCGGTCGCCGCCGTCCCCACCGGCGTGGATCGCCCGCCACACCCGTTCCGGGGTGAGCGGCATCCGGATGTCGGTGACGCCGAGGTGCCGGACGGCGTCCAGCGCGGCGTTGACGACCGCCGGGGTGCTGGCGATGCAGCCGGCCTCCCCGACGCCCTTGGCGCCCAGCGGGTTGCTGGTCGCGGCGTGCACGGTGTTGCCGGTGTCGAAGTGCGGCAGGTCCGAGGCCGCCGGCACCAGGTAGTCGACGAAGCTGCCGGTGGTCAGGTTGCCCTCGGCGTCGTAGATCGCCTCCTCGTACATCGCCTGGGCGATCCCCTGCGCCAGCCCGCCGTGCACCTGGCCCTCGACGATGAGCGGGTTGACGATCGTGCCGACGTCGTCCACGCAGGCGTACTTGCGGATCTTGGCAAAGCCGGTCTCGGTGTCGATCTCCATCGCGCAGATGTGCGTGCCGTGCGGGAAGGAGAAGTTCTCCGGGTCGAAGGTCGCCTCGGCGTCGATGGAGGGCTCGATGCCCTCCGGGTAGTCGTGCGCGGCGAAGATCGCCAGGGCGACCTCCTGGATGCCGACCCCGGCGCCCGGCGTCCCCCGCACGGAGAACTTCCCGCCGGTGAACTCGAGGTCGTCGGCGTTGGCCTCCAGCAGGTGGGCGGCGATCACCCGGGCCTTCTCCACCACCTTCTCCGCGGCCTTCACGACCGCGGTGCCCCCGACGACCAGCGAGCGGGAGCCGTAGGTGTCCAGCCCGCGGGAGGAGATCGCGGTGTCCCCGTGCAGCACCTCGACGTCCTCGAAGGGCACGCCCAGCTGGTCGGCGACGATCTGGCTCCACGCCGTCTCGTGCCCCTGGCCGTGCGGCGTGGAGCCGGTGACCACCTCGACCTTGCCGGTGGGCAGCATCCGGATCGAGGCCTGCTCCCAGCCGCCTGCCCCGAAGGCGAGCGAGCCGAGCACCCGGGAGGGGGCCAGCCCGCACATCTCGGTGAAGGTGGAGAAGCCGATGCCCAGCTGGACCGGGTCGCCTGACTCCCGGCGGCGCTGCTGCTCGGCCCGCAGCTCGTCGTAGCCGAGCAGCTCCAGCGCCGCCTCGGTGGCCTGGTGGTAGTCGCCGGAGTCGTACTCCAGGCCGGCGACCGTGGTGAACGGGAACTCCTCGGCGCCGATCCAGTTCTTCCGGCGCAGCTCCAGCGGGTCCATGCCCAGCTCGACGGCGAGCTCGTCCATGATCCGCTCGATCGCGAAGGTCGCCTCCGGCCGGCCGGCGCCGCGGTAGGCGTCGGTGGGCACCTTGTTGGTGAAGACGCCGTCGCACTCGAACCGGTAGGCCGGGAACTTGTAGATGCCCGGGAACATGAACGCGCCCAGGGCCGGGACGCCGGGGGTGATCAGCCGCAGGTAGGCGCCCATGTCGGCCAGCAGCCGCACCCGCAGGCCGCGCACCGTGCCGTCGCGGTCGGCGGCGACGTCGATGAACTGCACCTGGTCGCGGCCGTGGTGGGCGGTCATCAGCGACTCGCCGCGGGTCTCGGTCCACTTGACCGGCTTGCCCAGCCGGCGGGCGATGAGCAGGCAGAGGATTTCCTCCGGGTTCACCTGCAGCTTGCCGCCGAACCCGCCACCGACGTCGGGGGCGATCACCCGCAGCTTGTGCTCCGGGATGCCGGTGACCATCGCGGCCATCACCCGCAGGATGTGCGGGATCTGGGTCGCCGACCACATCGTGTAGTTGTCACCAGCGGGCTGGACGACGACCGACCGGGGCTCCATGAACGCCGGGATGAGCCGCTGCTGGACGAACCGGCGGCTGACCGTGACGTCGGCGTCGGCGAAGGCCTGGTCGGTGTCGGTCCCGGTGCCGGCCTCGCCGGCGTCGAAGACGAAGTGGTAGCTGGTGTTCGAGCTGGTGGAGTCGTGCACCAGGGGCGAGCCCTCCTGCACGGCCTGCTCCATGTCCAGCACGACCGGCAGCGGCTCGTAGTCGACGTCGATCGCCTCGAGGGCGTCGGCGGCGGCGGTGCGGCTGCGAGCGACGACGACGGCGACCGCCTCACCCACGTGGTTGACCTGCTCGACGGCGATCGAGGGGTGCCCGGGGTTGACCATGTCCGGGGTGACCGGCCAGGCGCAGGGCAGAGAGCCCTGCTCCTCGGCGAGGTCGGCCCCGGTGTAGACGGCGACGACGTTCGGCCGCTCCTTCGCGGCGCTGACGTCCAGGTGGGTGATCCGGCCGTGCGCCACCGGGCTGCGCAGCACCGCCAGGTGCAGCATCCCGGGCAGCACCATGTTGTCGGTCCAGGTCGTCTTGCCGGTGATCAGCCGGGCGTCCTCCTTGCGGCGGCGCGCCTGACCGACCTCCTTGGCCGGCGGCAGGTCGACGGCGGCGGCCGGGTCCTCGACGGCGGTCATGCCTGCACCGCCACGTGCTCGGCGGCCGCGGTGTCGACGGCGGCGGGCTCGGCCTGCGGGTCGTCGGCGGCCTTGCCGTTCATCTCGGCCGCGGCCTGCCGCACCGCCCGGACGATGTTCTGGTAGCCGGTGCAGCGGCAGAGGTTGCCCTCGATGCCCTCCCGGACCTCCTCGTCGCTGGGGTCGGGGTTCTCCTTCAGCAGGTCGATCGAGGCCATGATCATCCCCGGGGTGCAGAAACCGCACTGCAGGCCGTGCATCTCGTGGAAGGCCCGCTGCACCGGGTGCAGGGTCGCGCCGTCGCCCTCGCCGGTGGCGACGCCCTCGATCGTGGTGACCTGGCAGCCGTCGGCCTGGACGGCGAACACGGTGCAGGACTTCACCGCCTGCCCGTCCAGGTGCACGGTGCAGGCGCCGCAGTTGCTGGTGTCGCAGCCGACGACGGTGCCGACCTTGCCGAGCTGTTCCCTCAGGTAGTGGACCAACAGGGTCCGTGGCTCGACGTCGTCCGTGTAGGACGCCCCGTCGACCCGCACGTTGATCTGGGTCACGTGTCCTCCGCATCGTTGCTTCGGCTGTGCACCGCGGTCGTCCCGCGGGTCCGTCGGCAGTGTGACAAGCGACACGTGAGTTAGGCCATACTCAGTTCGCCGCACCCGCCTGCGCGGACGTGGCCGACGGCGCCCCGGGCCGAGGACACGCGGATGTCCGGGCTCCCGGACCGGGTCCGGCAACGTTGCACCTCGTTGCAGCGCGGAGGCGCCGAGGCGTCGCCGCGGGGACGCGCCGGAGGCGGAGCCGCCCCGGGGCCGCTGTGGCACGGCAGCGGGCCACGCCTGGGGTTCAGCGGCGGGCGGTGCCGCGCCCGCTCCCGCGCAGCCGCTGGACCCGGGCGGCCGCGGCGTTCCGCCGTCCCCCGGGCGGCAGGAGCGCGAGGCACGCCTGCCAGACCGCGAGGTCCTCGGCCGCCTCCGGCCGCTCGCTGTACCGGAGGAGGAGGTCCGGCCGGCCGCTGGCCAGCACGGCCGCTCGCAGGTCGTCGGCCAGCCGGGCGCGGGCGGCCCGCACGCCGGGCGCCCGGGACCCGGGGAGCAGCGGGCCGCGGTACCGGTCCAGCGCGGCAGCCGGGGCGCCCCGGGCGAGCTGGGTGCGCACCTCCTCGACGTCGGTGCGCACCGGCCCGAGCAGCCGGTAGGGCCTCGACCCGACCACGTTCCCGCCCACGAGCCGGCGGAGCCGGGAAAGCTCGGCGCGCACGGTGACCTCGGCGGCCGCACCGCCGTGGCACTCCGCGGCCAGCTGCTCGGCCGTCCGCCCCTCGCCCCGGGCGGCCGCCTCGGCGAGCAGCACCAGCAGCTCGGAGTGCCGCAGCGACAGCTCCTGCACGGTCGTGGCCGTGGTCAGCCGCGCCCGGTCCCGGCCCAGCACCTCCAGCAGCGGGACGGCCGGGCCGAGCCCACCCGAGGCGTCCCCGTGGCGGGAGAGCCAGCGCAGCTCGGCCTCCGCCGCCGCCGCGGTGGCCCGCACCAGGGTCAGCACGTGCGGGTTCGCGACGTGGTCGCCACCGGTGACGTCGATGGCCCCCAGCAGGGCGCCGGTCCGCGGGTCGTGCACCGGCGCCGCGGAGCAGCTCCAGGGCTGCACCGGACGCCGGAAGTGCTCACCGCCGTAGATCTGCACGGCGTGGTCCAGGGCGAGCGCCGTCCCGGGGGCGTTGGTGCCCGCGACGTCCTCACCCCAGGAGGCGCCCTCCACGAAGTGCATCCCGGCGGCCCGGTCCCGCAGCCGCGCGTCGCCCTCCACCCACAGCATCCGGCCGGCCGCGTCGGTGACCGCCACGATCATCCGGTCCACCTCCGCGTCGGCGACCAGCAGCCGGCGGATCACCGGCATGACGGCGGCCAGCGGGTGGGCGGCCCGGTAGGCGGCCAGCTCGTCGTCCAGCAGGTCGACCGGCGGGGCCGGCCCGTCGGTGTCGACCCCGCTGTTCAGCGAGCGGCGCCAGGAGTCCCAGACCACCGGGCGCACCTGGGCGGGCGCGGGGGCGTCGACCCGCGTGACCAGCGCCTCGTGCGCCGCCCGCAGCCGGCGGGCCAGCACGGGGCTCGGCGCCCCGTCGGGGAGCGCCAGCCACGGGTTCAGGGCCGGCACGGCGCGGCGTCCCCGGGGCGGAGGGTCATGGTGACCCCATCGTGACCGCTGTCACGGGATGGCGCCAGGAGGTCGGCCACGCCTCCGTCGATCAGGGAGTGCGCAGCTCCCGGCGTCGCAGCACGGCGGAGGCCAGCAGGAAGCCCAGGCCGAGGACGGCGAGCCCGGCGCCGACCACGCTCGGCGCCCGGTAGCCCAGGCCGGCGGCGATGACCAGGCCACCGAGCCAGGCGCCCAGGGCGTTGGCCGCGTTGAGCGCCGAGTGATTCAGCGCGGCGCCGAGCATCTGCGCCTCACCGGCGACCTCCATCAGCCGGAGCTGGAGGAGCACGACCATCGTGGAGGCGGCCGCGGCGATGGTGAAGACCGTGACGACGAGCGCCAGCGCGTTGCCGGCGGCCACCGCCATGACGCCGAGCAGCAGGCCGGTGGCGACCGTCGCCCCGACCAGCGACCGGAACAGCGCCCGGTCGGCGAGCCGCCCGCCCAGCACCGTCCCGAGGACGCCGCCCACCCCGAAGGCGAACAGCACGACCGGCACGAACCCGGCCGACCGGCCGGCCACGTCGGTGACGATCGGCGCGATGTAGCTGTACATGGCGAACATGCCGCCGAACCCGACGGTGGCGACCAGCAGGGTCAGGATCACCTGGGGACGGCGCAGGGCGCCCAGCTCGGTGCGGATCGTCGCCTCCGACCGCCCGGGCACCGGGGGGACGACGGTGAGCACGGCCAGCAGCGTGACCGCGCCGATGACCACGACCGCCCAGTAGGCCGAGCGCCACCCCAGCTGCTGGCCCAGCCAGGTCGCGGCGGGCACCCCGGCGACGTTGGCGGCCGCCAGCCCGAGCATCACCGAGCTGACCGCGCGGCCACGCAGGTGCGCCGGCACCAGGGACGCGGCGATCAGGGAGGCGACGCCGAAGTAGGCGCCGTGCGGGAGGCCGGCGACGAAGCGGGAGACCACCAGGGAGCCGTAGCCGGGGGCCAGCGCGCTCAGGGTGTTGCCGACGACGAACGCCACCATCAGCCCCATCGCCAGGCGCCGTCGTGGCAGCCGGGCACCCAGCGCGGCGAGCACCGGGGCGCCGACGACGACCCCGAGGGCGTACGCGGAGATCAGGTGCCCGGCCGCGGGGATCGTCGCGTCCACCCCGCGGGCGATGTCGGGCAGCAGCCCCATGGTCACGAACTCGGTGGTGCCGATGGCGAACCCGCCGAGCGCGAGGGCGACGATCGCGAGCACCGCGGTGCGGGTGGAGGGTGCGGGAGGAGCCGGCGTCGTCGAGACGGCGGGGGGTGCGCTCACAGCTGGCCCAAGACGTTGCCCACCGCCACCATTCCCGTCGCACCGTTCCCGCCGCCCGATCCGTTCGGGTGGTTCGGCGCGAGCCGGAGGCCCTCCGTGCCGATGCTCACCCGAGGACCGGGAGGGAGCCGTCATGGCCGAGCAGGGACGACGCACCACGGGCGGCCGACCCGTGGCGCAGCGGCGCGCCCCGGCCCGGCGGGCCCCGGTCCGGCGAGGGAGCCGGGTCCGCCGTCGCCGGGACCACACCCGCTGGCTGGTCCCGCTGCTGGCCGTGACCGTCGGCGCGGTCGTGCTCGCCCCGCAGGTCACGCCGGCACTGGTCGACCTGACCGCCAGCACCTCACCGGCGGTGACGCCGGTGGTGCGCGGGCCGGCCGCCGTCCCGGCTCAGGCGCCGGTGCTGGCCGAGGCGCAGGGCGTGGACACCCTGGCCGACGTCGCCGCTGCCCGGACCGAGGCCGTCTCCCGCGCGGGGGCCGCCTCCCGCGCCGACGTGGCGACGGACGGCGGGCTGACCGTCCCCCAGCCGCCGCGGCCGGGGCGGATCTCGATCGTGCCCAACGCCTCGGTGGGGCGGCCGCCCGTCTACACCCTGCGGCCCGACGGCTGCGGCGGCGCCGGCACCACGCCCCGCCGGATCGTCCCCGGCGTCGTCCCCGGGCCGGGGTCGGCGACGCTGGACTGGATGTCGGACAACCGGCCCGAGGTGGTCGGCTACCGGGTGCAGGCAGTGAGCCAGCGGCTCGTCGGCGGGCAGCAGCCCCCGCCGGTCGTCCGGGCGGTCGACCAGGTCGAGGGCTGTGTGCCGATGACCGTCACGGTCGACGGCCTGACCCCCGGTGAGCCCTACGTCTTCTGGTTCGAGGAGCAGGTGACCAGCGCCAGCACCGGGGTGACCCGGCTGGTGCAGGTGGGCACGACCGACGCCGTCGTCATCGGCTGACCCGGCCGCCGCTCAGTGCGCGGCGACGGCGGCGAGCTCGGGGTCGGGGTCCTCGAGCTGCCACGGCCGGACGACGGTGACCAGGACGACGATCGCCAGCACGAGCGACGCGACGATCACCGCACCCATCGCGACCGCGTCGTTGCCCAGCAGACCGACCAGCGGGGAGACCGCGGCGCCCACGCCGAACTGCACCGCGCCCAGCAGCGCCGCGGCCGTGCCGGCCGCGTCGCCGTGCCGGGACAGCGCGAGCGCGGGGGCGTTGGGGAGCGCAAGACCGCAGGCGAACAGCACCGCCCACAGCGGGATGGCCACCGCGAACAGCCCACCGGTCCCGGTGCCGGCCAGCGCGAGCAGCACCGCGCCGGCGACCGCGCCGCCGACGGTGCCGGCGACCAGCACCTGCGCCGGGGAGAAGCGGCGCAGCAGCACCGGGTTGAGCTGGGTCGCGCCGATCAGCCAGAAGGCGCCGGCGCCGAAGAGCAGCCCGAACTGCTGCTCGTCGAGGCCGAACTGGCCCTGGTAGACGAACGAGGAGCCGGAGACGTAGGCGAACAGCCCGGCCATGGTCAGGCCGGCGACCAGCACGAGGCCGACGTAGGCGCGGTCGCCGAACAGCGACCGGTAGCCGCGCAGCGTCCCGCCGACCCCCTCGGTGCTGCGCCGCTCGGGCGGCAGGGTCTCCCGGATGAGGAACCAGCCGATGGCCAGCAGCGCCAGGCCGTAGAGCGCCAGGATCACGAAGACCCCGCGCCACGAGGTGAACCGCAGCATCTCGCCGCCGATCGTCGGCGCGAGCACCGGCGCCGCGCCGAGCACCAGGAAGAGCCGGGAGAGCATGGTGGCCGCCGCGCGGCCGTCGAACAGGTCGCGGACGACGGCGATCGCGATCACCGCGCCGGCGGCCGTGCCCATGCCCTGCAGCACCCGCAGCGCGCCGAGCACGGCGATGTTCGGTGCGAGCAGCACCAGCAGCGACGCGACGACGTGGACCGCCGTCCCGGCCAGCAGCGGGCGGCGGCGGCCGAACCGGTCGGACAGCGGACCGAGCACGAGCTGGCCCAGCGCGAGGCCGATCAGGGTGCCGGTGAGGGTGAGCTGCACCGCCGCGGACGTCGTCTCCAGGTCGGTGGCGATCGTCGGCAGCGCCGGGAGGTACATGTCGATGGTCAGCGGGCCGAGGGCGACGAAGGCGCCCAGGGTCAGCGCGAGGCGCGCGGTCTTCGGCTTCTCGACGCGCGGGTCGGGCAGCGCGGAGACGTCGACCGGGGTGCGGGCGGCCTGGTCGGGCGCGGCCTGGCCGGCGCGTGCGGAGTGTTCAGTGGCGGTCATCGGGTCCCCCTGGTCGGTGCTGTGCTCCCGCGGGACCGACGCTGGCCACGTTCGCAGTTCTCCGGCGACAAGGCTGCACGATGCAACTGCATTCCGGCCGGACGAGAAGTTCGGTCGCACGTCACCCCGCGGTCACCGTCGCGGGGCGACCGGCTCGGGAGCAGCGGGCAGCAGCGCCCGGCCGTCCCGGGCCCGCAGCGCCCCCCACCAGAGCCCGGCACCGTAGGCCAGGTCCTCCAGCCGGCGGCCGGCCGCGAAGGCCGGGAGGTCGATCTCCCGGCGGTGCGGCCACCACGCGGCGACCGCGTCGACGACCGCCACCGCGCCGGCCGCGCGCCGGGCCCGGCGGGAGACGAGCGCGGCGGCCACGGTCAGCGGCCAGTGGTGCCGGGTCACCGTCCGGGCCAGCGCGCGCCCGGACGACGCCGTCCCGCGCAGCACCAGGCCGGCCGCCCAGCCGATCGGCGGGGGCTGGCCGGGGGCGGCGACCCTGCGGGCGAGCAGCACGCTGGCCCGGCCGAGCACCCCGGCCGCGCCCAGGACACCGAGCCGGCCGCCGAACACCGGGAGCACCCAGGCCGCCAGCGACCAGGGGGAGATGACCAGCGGGGCGACGGCGGCGCCGTGCCGCTCGGCGAGCAGCGCGGCCCCGGTGCCGTAGAAGGCCCGGCGCCGCAGCCAGTCGCCCAGCTCCACCCGGTGGTCGTGGGCCACCCGCGCGGCCGGCTCGTAGCGCACCCGCCAGCCCGCGCCGGTCAGCCGCCACACCAGGTCGACGTCCTCGGCGACCGGCATCGCCTCGTCGAAGCCGGTCCCCAGCGCCGCCCGCCGGGCCAGCAGCGCCGCGCTGGGCACGTAGGAGACGCCGGTGCCCGGCGCGACCCGCGCCGGGGCCGGGCCCATGTCCAGCGCGCTGGCCAGGGCCTCGTACCGGGCCACCCAGCCCGGCTGGTCCGGGTCCAGGGGGGTGATCCGCGGCGCGACCAGGGCCAGCCGCGGATCGGCCAGGTGCCCGGCGAGGGTGGCCAGCCAGCCGGGCTCGGGCACGCAGTCGGAGTCGACGAACGCCACCGCCACGGTGTCGGCCGCGCGCAGCCCGGCGTTGCGGGCGGCGGCCGGGCCGCGGGCGCGGTCGTGCCGGATCAGCCGCGCCCCGGCGGCAACGGCGGCCACCGCGGCCGGGTCGGCCGAGCCGTCGTCCACGACCACCACCGGGCACCCGGCGGTGCCCGGGTCGGCGCGCAGGGCGGCCAGCAGCCGGGCCAGCCCGTCGGTCCGGTCCTTCACCGGGACGACGACCGTGACGTCGACCAGGACGTCGGGCCGCGGCACCGCCGGCAGCTCCGGGGCGGCGACGCCGGCGTCGAGCAGCCGGGCCGCCAGCGCGGCACTGCGGGCGCCGGTGACCTCCAGCCGGTCGCCGGTCAGCAGCCCGCGCGCGGCGGGGGCGAGCCGGAGCAGCCGGGCCGGGGAGCCGCCGAGCAGCGCCGTCCCGCCCTCCCGGCGCTCGACGCCCGGGGCGAGCACCACCGTGAAGCCGTCGGGCAGCCGGCCGGCGGGGGGCGGGTTCATCGGCCGGCGAGCACCGCGTCGGTGGTGGTGAGGGTGATCAGCGGCGCGTAGAGCGCCATCGCGGCCAGCGCCCGGTCGTGGTCGGCGTCGCTGGCGCCCGCGCAGGCGTCGGTGACCACCTGCACCGGCACCCCGGCGTCCGCGGCGGGCAGGGCGGTGGAGAGCACGCAGCAGTCGGTGGAGACGCCGGCCAGCACCAGCGGGCCGGCCCCGGCCAGGGCGGCGATCTCGGGGCCCCACTTGCCGAAGGTGGTCGCGTCCACGACGGGTGCGTCGCCCGGGTCGTCGACCAGCGCGTACAACGGCGCACCCGGCGGCTGGAGGGCGAAGGGGAACTGCGCGTAGTAGGGCACCCAGGCCCCGGCCGGCTCGGCCGGGGCGACGAACCGGGTGTGCACCACGCGCCCGGCGAAGGCCGCGGTCAGCCGGCGGATCGCCGGGTGCACCTCGGCGAACCGCGGCGCCCCCCACGGCGAACCCCGGTCGGCGAAGACGTGCTGGACGTCCACCACCACCAGCACGCCGCCGGTCATGCGGCCTCCTGCTGCCGGACCGCCCCGCGCCGCAGCAGCAGCGTGCCGGCGAACCCGATCACCAGGGCGGCCAGGACGCCGAGGTTGGCGAACGCCCACTCGCCGTCCTTGCCGCCCAGGCCCACCGGGCCGAGCAGGTAGCCCTGCCAGGTCAGCCAGGTGGCGTAGGTGTTGGTGACCAGCCCCCAGCCGACCACCGTGCCGAGGCCGAGGAGGGCCAGGGGGACAGGTGGCACCGCGCCGTAGCGGCCCCGCGGGTCGTAGAGCTCGGGTTCGGCGTAGTCGCGGCGGCGCAGCAGCAGGTCGGCCAGCACGATCCCGCACCAGGCCGCGATCGGGACGCCGAGGGTGATCAGGAAGCCCTGGAACTGCACGAAGAAGGCGCCCTCGGCCAGGAAGACCACCCAGATGGCGCCGAGCACCATCAGCAGGCCGTCGATCGAGGCGGCGACCGGGCGCGGGACCCGCACGCCGGCGGCCAGCAGGGACAGGCCGGAGGAGTAGATGTCCAGCAGGGCGCCGCCGACCAGCCCCAGGACGGCGACCAGGGCGAAGGGCACCAGGAACCAGGTGGGCAGCAGCGCGGCGAGGGCGCCGATCGGGTCGGCGCTGATCGCCGCCGCCAGCTCGGTCGACGAGCCGGCCAGCAGCAGCCCCACGACCAGCAGCACGACCGGGGCCAGGGCGGAGCCGAACGTCGTCCAGCCCACGACGCCGCGGGTGGAGGCGGTGCGCGGCAGGTAGCGGGAGTAGTCGGCCGCGGCGTTCACCCAGCCGAACCCGTACCCGGTCATGACGAAGACCAGCGCTCCGATGAACGCCTGGGTCGACCCGGCCGGCAGGTCGCTGACGACCGCCCAGTCGATCTCGTCGGCGACCAGGATCAGGTAGCCGACGGTCAGCACCCCGGTGACGACGGTGATCACGGTCTGCATGCGCATGATCAGGTCGAAGCCCAGCACCCCGCCGACGACGACGAGCGCGGCGACCACCAGCAGGGCGACGACCTGGGTCGCCGTCCCGCCGCCCCAGCCGAGCTGGGTGAACACCGTGGCGGTGGCGAGGGTGGCCAGCGAGGCGAGCACCGTCTCCCAGCCGACGGTCAGGACCCAGGAGAGGACGGCGGGCACCCGGCCGCCGGTGACCCCGAACGCGGCGCGGCTGAGCACGAGGGTGGGCGCGGAGCCCCGCTTGCCGGCGATGGCGATCAGGCCGCAGAGCGCGAAGCTGAGCACGATGCCGACGACGCCGGCGGCGACGGCCTGCCAGAACGAGATGCCGAAGCCGAGGACGAACGCGCCGTAGGCCAGCCCGAGCACGCTGACGTTCGCGCCGAACCAGGGCCAGAACAGCTGGCGCGGGGTGCCCTTGCGCTCGGCCTCGGCGATCACGTTGATGCCGTTGGTCTCCACGGCCACCCGCGGTGTGGCGGCCTCCGCCGGGGGCCCGGTCTCCCCCGTCGCCTGGTGCGCCATCCGCGTGCTCCGTCCTCGCCGGCGGGCGCCCACGCCCCGCTCCCGGAGCCGGACCCTAACCGTGGTCGCCGACAGCTCCGCGGCACTCCGGGCGTCGATGCATCGACAGCCGATGCATGGAGCCGCTAGCGTCCCCGCATGGACGTCCGGCCGCTCACCGAGCCGACCTTCTTCGTGCTGGCGGCCCTGGCCGACCGGCCGAGGCACGGGTACGGCGTGATCGCGGAGGTGCAGGGCCTGTCCGGCGGCCGGGTGACGCTGCGGGTCGGCACGCTGTACGGAGTGCTGGACCGGCTGGTCGCCGAGGGACAGGTGACCCCGGACCGGGAGGAGGTGCACGCCGGCCGGCTGCGCCGTTACTTCCGGCTCACCGACGCCGGCCGGCTGGCCCTGGAGGCCGAGGTCGCCCGGCAGGAGGCCAACGCCCGCGCGGCCCGGGCCCGGCTGGCGGTGCGGCCGGCATGAGCCCGCTGGAGCAGCGCTACCGGCGACTGCTGGCCTGGCTGCCGGAGCCGGCCCGGTCGCGCTGGGCCGACGACATGACCGAGACCTACCTGCAGGTGGAGACCGCCGACGACCCCGAGTACGCCGAGTTCGGCAGCCCGTCGCTGCGCGACCGGCTGGACGTCGCCCGGCTGGCGGTGCGGCTCCGCCTGGGCGCACCCGGCGCCTCGGTCCGCGCGGTGGCGACCGGACGGACGGTCCGGCTGGTGGCCGTGGCCGGCACGGTGACCCTGGCGTCGATGGCCCTCGTCGGGCTGGTGTCGACGGCGTGGCTGCACGGCGTGATCCCCCTGGTCGACGCCCCGGACCTGGGCGGGACGCCCCTGTGGGGACCTCGGGACGCCGTCTCCACGGTGGTCTCCGCCCTCACCGTGGCCCTGGGCGTCTGCGCCGTCCGCGGACTGGCCGCCACCCGCCCGCTGGCCGTGGCCGTGCTGGCCGGCCACGTCGTCGAGGTGGCCTCCGCCGAGGTGGCGTTCCCGGGCCCGGTCGGTCCCGGCCCGCTGCTGACCGGGTTCACCCTCGCCGTGCCGCTGGTCGCGGCCGCCCTGGCCCCGGCCGGCCCCCCGGTGCGGCGCCCGTGGTGGCCCTGCTGGCTCGGCGTGGTGGTCCTCGCCCCGTGGGCGGTCGGTCTCACCGCGTTGACCCGGGCTCCGGCCGAGCCGGCGGGCTGGCTGCTCGCCCTGGCCGACCCCTTCGTGCACCTGGGCACCGTGCTGGTGCTGACCGGCGCGGCGCTGCTGGGCCGCCGGCGGCCGGCGCGGGGACCGGCCGAGCTGGCCGTCGCCGTGCTCGCCGCCGCGCTGGTGCCGACCCTGGCCGGCCGGTTGGCCTACGCCGTCCCGACCGGGTGGTCCACGACCGTGCTGGCGGTGACGCTCGGCGTGGTCGGGACCTCCGTCGTCGCCGGCGCCGTCGGGCTGCGCGCCGTCCGCGCCCTGCCGGCGACGGTGCCGGCCGACCGCTGAGACGACCGAGCGCGCAGACGACGACGCCCTCGCCGGCCCGGGCGGGCCGACGAGGGCGTCGGGGAGTGCGGTGCGTCAGCTGCGGGTGCGCGCGCCGTACCGCTGGTTGAACTTCTCGACCCGGCCGGCGGTGTCGAGCACCCGCTGGTTGCCGGTCCAGAACGGGTGCGAGGAGGCACTGATCTCGACCGGGACCACCGGCAGCGTCTCGCCGTCCAGCTCGATGGTCCGGCTGGTCTGCACGGTGCTGCGGGTGCGGAAGGTGGCCCCGGTCGCGGTGTCCTGGAAGACGACGGTGCGGTACTCGGGGTGGATGCCGTTCTGCATGGCTGGTCCTCTCGGTCTGCGCGGGACGTCCACCCCCACTGGGGCGGGCTGATCGCGGTGCCATGGACAACACCCCGGCTGCGGAGTTGTTCCCCGTCCCGGGGAGGTCCCGGGGCGGCGCGCGGGGCGGTGCCGGCCCGCGTCGCTCGCACCTCAGCGGGACCCGCTGAGCGACCCGAGCTCGTCGACGAGCTCGCGGTGCGGCGGTGCGGCCGGGACGCCGTTCGGGGGTCCCGGGACCTCCTGCCCCGGGACGGGACGGCCGGGGAGCCACCCCCGCGTCAGCAGGTCGGCCACCCGCGGGCGCACCGATGCCAGCGCCGCGGGCGGGTCGACCATGTGCATGTGGCGCAGCACCGCCCGGCCGACCGTGCGGTCGACGCCGGCGGCCGCCAGCACCATCAGGTGCGGGACCTCCCGACCGGCCTCCGCGTGACCACCCGCCGTGGCGCCGTCCCTGGGTGCTGCGTCCGGCGGGGCCAGCGGCGGCCGGCCGTCGCGCACGTTCCGCCACATCGCGGCCCGGGCCCGGTCGGCCAGCCGGGCGTCGTCGAACCAGGCCCGCAGCTCCCCCTGCTCCCAGTCGTCCGACGCCGCCCGCCAGGCGCGGGGGTCCGCGGGAGCGGCGGCGACCGCGTCGGCGAGGCGGAGGGCGTGCGCGACCGCCAGGGAGGTGCCGCGGCCGTAGTGCGGGTTCGTCGTGCAGACGGCGTCCGCGAGCGGCTGCAGCCCGAGCGGCGCCGACGGGTGCAGGACCCGGAGCCTGTTGCGCAGCCCGCCCATGACCTCCACGTCCGCGATCGGCTCGGCCCGCTCGACGTCGGTCCAGCCCGCGGCCAGCGACACCCGGCGAGCGGCGGCCTCGAACGCCGGCGCCTCGCGCAACACGGCCAGCCCGGGGTCGTCGGGCAGCCGGGTGAAGCAGACGGTGAAGACGCCGGCGTCGTGCGGGAACACGAGCAGGGAGTAGGCGTCGCCCTCGGCCACGGAGATCACCCCGCGGTTGACCGGCCCGAACGACGCGCCCGGCAGGGTGCGGTAGCGCCGGGAGGCGTAGACCTCGTCAGCGGGCTCGTCGACGGCCTCCTGCAGCCAGGGCCGCGACACGCGCCCGCGCCGTCCGGTGGCGTCGACCACCAGGTCGGCGGGCAGCACGGTCCCGCCGGCCAGGACGACGCCGGTGACCGACCCGCCGTCGACCCGCACGCTCGCCACGGTGGCGTACCCGAGGGTCACGCCGGGCTCGGCCTCGGCCATGCCCCGCAGCACCCACTCCAGCGTGCTGCGCCGGCACCACATCGCCTGCAGGCCGTCGATCAGCTCGACCTGGGGCACGCCGATCGCCCGCAGCCGGTCGAGCACGTCGGGGAGCCCGCGCTGCAGCTCCCGGGAGAGCCGGGCCAGGAAGGCGTGCGGCTGGCGGAACTGCGGCACCCCGCGCCGCGACCACCCGGCGGCCGTGGTGACGTCCGCCGGCCGGGGCGAGTCGTCCCGGTCGACGAGCCGCACGCGATGTCCCTGCCGGGCGAGGGCCAGGGCCGCCGTCAGCCCCGCCACGCCCCCTCCTGCGATCACGACCTGCATGTCCGTCCCCCGTCTCCACCCCGGTCGCCGCCGAGCGTCGAGTGCACGCGGCCGTCTGGAGAGCTGCGCCGGCCGGACCTCCCTCCGGACCCGATCGCCGGCCTCTTCCAGAACTGGTTCGGACGGTGCACGCTACAACCAACGATGGTGATCCGCATCACAGTGAGTGGTGGGACGGCGACGCCCGGCTCCCCCGGGCGTGCTGCGGCAGTGGCACCTGCACCGCGGCACGCCGGGCGACGTCGTCCTCCGGTCGTTGCCGGCGCCCGACCCGCGCCTCGTCCCCTGGCCCGCGCGCCCGGCCTCCTCGGGGATGGTGACCCGGCCGTGACCTGCGTGTGCTTAGGTCAGCCTCACCTGACCCGCCGAAGGAGCTCGTATGTCCCGCCACGCCCTCCGCACCGGAGCCCTCCGCGGCACCGCCCTGCTGGCCGCCGCCCTCGTCCTCAGCAGCTGCGGCTCGGACTCCACCGACGACACCGCCGCCGAGGGCGCCGACCCGACCGCCGGTTCGTCGGAGGAGTTCCCGGTCACCGTCGAGACCGCCTTCGGTGACGTGACCGTGGAGGAGGAGCCGACCCGGGTCGTGGCCCTCGGCTGGGGTGACGCCGAGACCGCGCTGACGCTCGGCGTCCAGCCGGTCGGCGCGAGCGACTGGCTCGGCTTCGGCGGCGAGGGCGTGGGCCCGTGGGCCGAGGGGCTCTACGACGAGCCCCCGGTGATCATCGAGACGCTGGAGCCCAGCCTCGAGGCGATCGCCGCGCTGGACCCGGACCTGATCCTCGACACCCGCTCGGCCGCCACGCAGGAGCGGTACGACGCGCTCAGCTCGATCGCGCCGACCATCGGCCAGCCCGAGGGCGTCGACCAGTACCAGACCTCCTGGCAGCAGCAGCTCGACCTGGTCGGGCAGGCGCTGGGCAGGGAGGAGGAGGCCGACGAGGTCGAGGCCGAGGTCGACCAGGCCTTCGCCGACGCCGCCGCCGCGAACCCCGGGTTCGAGGGCACCGAGGTCGCCGTGGCCGCCTACACGGCCGAGGGCTTCGGCGCCTACGTCAGCGGTGACCCGCGGGTCGACTTCATGCAGCAGCTGGGCTTCGTGAACAAGCCGGCCATCGAGGAGCTGGCCACCGACAGCTTCTACGTGCCGGTGAGCGAGGAGCAGCTCCCGCTGCTGGACGCCGGGCTCACCGTGGGCTTCCCGATCTTCGTCGAGGCCAGCGAGATCACCGACAACCCGCTGTGGCAGGCCATCCCCTCCGTGCAGGCCGGCAACTCCGTGGTGCTCGACGACCAGACGCTGACCAACGCCTTCTCCAGCGGCACCGCCCCGGGCATCCAGTACGCCCTGGAGAACGCCGTCCCGCAGTTCGCCGACGCCCTCGGCTGATCCCGCACCACCCGCTCGCACCGGCGCCGCCGGGCGGCCCTGGTTCAGCCCAGGAGCCGCCCGGCGGCGTCGGCGTCCCAGGCCCGGACGGCGGCCACCAGCCGGCCGGTCAGCGTGCGCAGCAGCTGCGCCCCCTCCGCCGCCGTGGCCCCGGCCGGGTCACCGAGCACCCCGTCCGGGCTGACCGCCCGCACGCCCTCGGCCCGCAGCCGGGGCAGCAGTTCCCCGATCGGCGCGGTCTCCCCCGCGGCGGCGAGCTCCGCCCGGACCCCCGTGGGTTCCACGTGCAACATCAGTGACGTCTCGGTGCGCCCGGCGTGCGCATCGCCGCCGGGCACGCCGCACGGGAACCAGGCGACGTCCCGGCCCTCGTGCCGCAGCAGGGGCACGGCCGCCCGCAGCGCCTCCAGGTTCCCGCCGTGCCCGTTGACCACCACGACCCGGCCGGCCCACCGGCCGGCCGAGCGCCCGTACTCGACCAGCAGGGTGGTCAACGCGGCGGTGCCGATCGAGATCGTGCCGGGGAAGTCCTCGTGCTCGCCGCTGGCCCCGTACGCGAGCGCCGGCGCGAGCACCGCGCCGTCCAGGTCGCCGACCGCGGCCTCGGCCACCGCCTGCGCGACCGCGGTGTCGGTGGTCAGCGGCAGGTGACGGCCGTGCTGCTCGACCGAGCCGAGCGGGACGACGAGCAGCGGCCGGCCCGCCAGGTCGGGCCAGGTCGCCCCGGTCAGTCGCACGGCGTCGTCCACGGCTGGGCACCCTGCCAGACCGCGGGTGTCGTCCGCCGCCGGATCGGGCAGGGCAGGCGGATGACCGACGAGAACCGCGCTGACGACACGCGCAAGGTGGCCGAGCTGCTGAAGGACGAGCGGATCGCCGTCTTCACCACCATCGCCCCCGACGGCACGCTGATGAGCCGGCCGATGTCCATGCAGCAGGTCGAGTTCGACGGCGACCTGTGGTTCTTCGCCAGCCGGGGCTCGCGCAAGGTCGCCCAGGTGACCGCGAACCCGCAGGTCAACATCGCGACCTCGGGCAGTGACAGCTGGGTCTCGCTGACCGGTCACGCCGTGGTGTTCGACGACCTGGCGAAGAAGCAGCAGCTGTGGAACCCGGTCGTCGGCGCCTGGTTCCCGGACGGTCCCGAGGACCCCGACGTGGTGCTGATCCGGGTGGACGCGGCCTCCGCCGAGTACTGGGACTCCCCGGGCGGGCGGCTCGCCAGCGTCTTCAGCTTCGCCAAGGCCAAGGTCACCGGCCAGCCGTACTCCGGCGGGGAGAACGAGACCGTCCGGCTCTGACCCCAGGCGCCGTCCGGCCTACACCCGGACGGCGCCTCCGGACAGCAGCTCACCGGCGGGGCGGCACCGTGCAGCCGGCTCCGGGCGGGCGAACAGGAAGCCCTGCGCGGACTGGCACTGCAGGTCGGCGAGCGCCTGCCGCTGACCCTCGGTCTCGACACCCTCGGCGACGACCCCGAGACCGAGGCTGCGGGCCAGCTCGACGATCGAGGCGATCAACGTCGCCGACGGACTGCCGGCCGACAGGTCACTGATGAAGCTGCGGTCGATCTTGATGATGTCGGCGGGCAGACGACGCAGGTAGGACAACCCCGCGAAGCCGGTGCCGAAGTCGTCGATCGCGATGGCCACGCCGAGGGCACGGAGCTCCTCCAGCTGACCCACCACCGCCTCGACGTCCTGGACGAGCACGCCCTCGGTGACCTCGAGGGTCAGCTGGTCGGCGGCGAACCCGGTGTCCCGCAGTGCAGCGGTGACCTCGGCGGCGATCGCCCGGTCCATCAGCTGGCGGGGCGAGAGGTTGACCGCCATCCGCACCGGGTGACCGGCGGCGACAGTCCAGGCGACGCCCTGCCGCAGCGCCTGCTCGAGGACCCAGCCACCGATGTCGGAGATCGCACCGGTCTCCTCGGCCAGCGGGATGAACTCCGCCGGCGGGACGGTGCCGCGTCGGGGGTGGTGCCACCGGACCAGGGCCTCGAAGCCGGTCGTCCGCCCGTCGACCAGCCGCACGGTCGGCTGGTAGTACACCTCCAGCTGTCCGGCCGCGACGGCGAGGGCGAGGTCGTGCTGCAACTCGGCCCGGCGGCTGGCGGCCTCGGCCATCCCCTCTGCGTAGGTGACCACCTGGTTGCCACCGCGCGCCTTGGCCCGGTACATCGCCAGGTCGGCGTCGCGCAGCAGCGAGTCGGCGGTGTGGTCGCCCGGGTCGACCGAGGTCGCCAACCCGATGCTGGCGTGCACGGTCAGCAACCCGGTGTCCAGCGCGACCGGGACGCTGAGTGCCAGCAGGACCCGCTCCCCCACGACCCGGGCGTCGTCCGGGCCCGCCGGGAGCAGCACGGCGAACTCGTCTCCCCCGATCCGGGCCACCAGGTCACCCGGCCGCACGCTGCGCTGGAAGCGCTCCGCGACGGTGAGCAGCACCTGGTCGCCGGCGGCGTGACCGCGGCTGTCGTTGACGTCCTTGAAGCCGTCGAGGTCGATGAACAGCAGGCTGGCCCGGGCGCCGTCCCGCAGCAGCCGATGGGTGCTCTCCTCCAGTTGCGTGCGGTTGGCGATGCCCGTGAGCCCGTCGCTGAGCACCAGGTCCTCGTTGAGCCGCCAGGCGGCGAGGTGGGCGAGGCTGGCCGCCAGCACGAACGCCGCGTGCACGCCGGCCCACGCCCACGCGTCGTGTCCCCCGGCGTGGGCGAACACCTCGTGCGGGTAGAGGGTCCCGATGACCCCGTGGTGCACCGTGACGATGACCAGGGCGATGCCGAAGGGCACCCAGTGCTGGTACAGCGACACCACGCCGACCATCACGAAGAAGACGAAGTGCGACTCGGTGACCCCGCTCCACACGTGCACCAGGGCGACGCACGCGCCCATCAGGCTGACCGTCGTGGCGGCCGAGCGGGTGGTCCGGCCCAGCGAGGGCGCAGCAGCCACGAGCAGCGGGCTGCCCACGGCGGCCAGGACGGCGACGGCGGCCGGCTGGCCGACCCCCCAGGCCAGGCACAGCACCAGCAGGGCGAGGCCGGAGAGCATCGCCACCCGGATGATGAGCCGGTGCCGCCGCTGCCAGACGGACTCGGGGAGCAGGCGTCCGCTCGGCAGCATCCCGATGATCCGCCCCGGAGAACTCGTGGTCACCTCCGGCACATCGACCGCGGCGGGCCGGCCCTTGAGGGTGGGTCACCAGGAAGAGCGGTACCGGCGGACGTCGGCGCGCGCGGGCCGAGTCGGCCGTGCAGCAGGTCCACAGCCGCCACCCGGCTCGCGTCCAGCGAACGGGACGATCGTGGAGGGACCCACCACCCCGGAGGTCCTGATGGTCGCCGTCGCCGTCCTCGCCGTGTTCTTCGCCCTGCTCACCGTGGCCGACCTGCTGCCCGGCCCGGCCGACGCCCCCGGGCTGGTGGCCCCCCTGCGCTGACCGGCCGGCGTCAGCCGGCGAACACGGCGGACAGCGCAGCGGGGACGTCCCGGTGGCCGCGTACCTGCCGCAACCGGCCCCGCCCGGCGCGCGCCAGGTCGCGGCCCAGCTCCACGTCGACCTCCCCGGAGGTGTCCAGCAGCACGTCCAGCCGGGGCAGGCGCGCCGCGGTGGGCCGCGGGTCGGGGCCGGCGTTGTGCACGCAGTCCGACAGCAGCAGCACGCGGGCGTCCCGTGGCGGCACCCCGGTCAGCTGCCGGGCGGCGGTCTCCAGCGCGAAGGTCACGTTGGTCAGCCCCTGCGTGGGCACCCGCAGCAGCAGGTCCAGGACGGCGAGCGGCGCCACCTGCTCGCCCCGGCGGACCAGCACGGCCGCGTCGGACCAGAAGGCGACGACGGCCAGGGCGTCCCGGTCGAGTTCGCCGGCCAGCGCGCCGACCGTGGCCGCCGCCGTCCGGACCCGCTCGCCCTTCATCGACCCGGACACGTCGACCACCAGCACCACCGAGCGCTGCTGCCGGACCCGCTCCCGCACGACGACGTCGGTCGCCTCCGGGTACGGCTCGCCCGCGATGGCCTCCAGGGTGCGCTCCAGGTCCAGCTCGTCGGACCCACCGCGCCACGGGGTGCTGACCAGCTCCCCCACCCCGCGCCGAGCGCGCCGGTCCCGCGGCGGCCGTGGCACGGCGAGCCGGCGGGCGATCTCCCGGGCACGGGCTCGGGTCAGCTGGTCGGCCGCGTCCTCGGTGCTCAGGTCCGACAGCGGGATCAGGCTGGCGGCCTCCTCGGTGGTCCCCGGCGCGGTACCGCCCGCCCGGGACGGACCGGTCCGGCTCCGCCGACGGTCGCCGGAGGAGAGCGCCAGCCCCTGCCCGCCGCGCGACGGCTCGAAGAGCGACGGCTGCTCGGTCAACTGCTTGGGCCGGCGGCGCAGCGGCCGCATCCCCCGGGGCTGCCCGCCTCCGGGACGGTCCCGCCGGGTGACCGGCGAGTCGGCCTCGACGGCTCTTCAACCGGGGGCGGCGGCCGCCGGCTGCAGCAGGAAGTGGTCGGCCCAGATCTCGTGCAGGACCGCCTCGGGGCTGGCCTCCACGGTGTCGTCGAGGAACACCCGCCCGGACAGCGCCACCAGGACGGCGTCCAGGACGACCGCGGTGTACTCCTCCGGCAGCCCGCGCGGCGGATCGACCGCCGGCTCGTCGGGCAGCGGCACCCCACGCAGCGCGGCCAGCTGGGCGGCGACCAACGCGGTGTCGATGGCGCCGCGCACGCTGCTGCCCTGCCGGACGTCGTCCCGGCCCCGGGTCGCCCGGGTCAGCGCCACCGCGTCGGCGACCAGGCGGGGTGACTCGATCCCGGTGCGCCTGCCGACGATCCCCCGCTCGGCCTCGGCGTCCTGGTAGTCGATCGCCAGCCGGCACAGCCGGTCGTGCACGGACGTGGACAGCCGGGTGGTGCCCACGTTGTCGTACGGGTTCATCGAGGCGATCACCCGGAAGCTGGGCAACGCCTCGAGCACCCCGACCCGGGGCACCGCGATCCGCCGTTCGGCCATCGCGGTGAGCAGGGTGTTCAGCGTGTCCTCGGGGGCGCGGTTGAACTCCTCCACGTAGAGGAAACCGCCGGCGCGCATCGCGTCGACCAGCGGGCCGGGGACGAAGTTGTCCGGGGAGTAGTCCTCCCGCAGCACCCGGGCCGGGTCGTGGTGCCCGACCAGCCGGGTGGGCGTCAGGTCGGCGTTGCCCTCGACGAAGAACAGCGGGATGCCCCACTCCGCCGTGATCGCGCGCAGCAGGGTGGACTTCGACGTCCCCGGCGGTCCCTCCAGCAGCACGTCCCGGCCGGCGGCCACCGTGGCCAAGAGCAGGTCCAGCTCGCGGTCGCGGCCGACCAGGTGCCGGGCGACCCGCTCGCGGACCTCGCGGACCGACGCGCCGTCGTCGCCGGTCACCCGGCTGCCGGTCACCACGGATTCCTCGCTGATGTGGACCTCCCTCCCTGCCGGCGTCCGGCACCGGGACCGCGTCGGCCCGGCGCCGGGGCCCGGCAGCGGCTACGTGGTCGTGCAGCCCTCCACCCGGCCGGTCACTTGCCGACCGATCCGGCGTCGACCGGCAGCTGGACACCCGTGATGTAGCGGGCGTCGTCGCTGACCAGGAAGAGGATCGCGTTGCTGATGTCCACCGGCTCGACCCACTCGACCGGCAGCGCGTTCATCGTCCTGAACGACTCGGCGGCCTCCTCGCGGGTCACTTCGGTCTTGGGCTTGTCCGGCCGGAACAGCCCGTAGGTCTCCGGGTTGTGGATCATGTCGGTGTCCACCGAGGTCGGGTGCACCGAGTTGACCCGGATCATGTCCGGCGCCAGCTCGTTGGCGAGGGTCTTCATCATCCCGACGACCCCGTGCTTGGCGGCCACGTAGTGGGCCAGGTTGGCCAGGCCCTTGATGCCGGCGGTGGAGCTGGTCAGGACGATCGCCCCACCCCGCCCGGCGGCCCGGATGTGCGGCACCGCGGCCCGGACGGTCTTGAAGACCCCGGTCAGGTTGACCCCGATCATCTCGTCCCACATCTCGTCGGTCAGCTCCTCGACCGGCGCGAAGCTGGCGATGCCAGCGTTGGCCAGCACGATGTCCAGCCGACCCAGCTGGGCGACGCCGTCGTCGACGGCGGCCCGCATCGCCGCAGTGTCGCGGACGTCGGCCCGGCTGGCGATGATCCGGCGGTCCAGCGCCTCGACCATCCGGACCGTCTCGTCCAGGTCCGCCTGGGTGGCCTGCGGGTAGCCGACCGTGGCCATGTCCTGCAGGTGGTCGACGGCGATGACGTCGGCGCCCTCCTGCGCCAGCCGGACGGCGTGGCTGCGGCCCTGACCGCGCGCCGCACCCGTGATGAAGGCGACCTTCCCCTCGAGCTTTCCCATCGTCCATCTCCTCAGACGTCGTCGTCAGTGGATCCGGTCTCTCGCCGCGAACGGCGGGGGATCGATCCCCGGCCCCGTGCTCGGGGCCGAGCTCGTGGTGCCCGGGGACCGGGCGGCGGTCAGCCCAGCTGCAGGCCGGCGAGCGGGGACTCGTCGCAGATCTTGGCGGGCGGTGCGGGCGTGGGCCGGGCCGGGACGCCCGGCATGCCCAGCAGGGTGGGCTGGCCGCGGACCGGGCCGGTGTGCGAGTGGTCGATGTGGCTCTTCGGCGTGACCAGCTCCAGGTCGCGGGCGGCCAGGGCGGTCTCCCCGTAGCCCTGCACGCACTCCGGGTCGGGGCCGTCCAGCGGGAGCCCGGTGAAGAACTTCGCGGCCATGCAGCCGCCTCGGCAGGCGTCGAAGTGGGCGCACTTGGTGCACGCCCCGCCGGTCTGCGGGCTGCGCAGGTCGGCGAACAGCTCCGAGTGCTGCCACACCCGCTGGAAGCCGCCGGGGGAGCGCACGTTGCCGGCGAGGAACTGCTCGTGGATGGCGAACGGGCAGGCGTAGACGTCGCCCACCGGGTCGATCAGGCACACCACCCGCCCCGCGCCGCACAGGTTGAGCCCGGGCAGGGCCTCCCCGAACGCGGAGAGGTGGAAGAACGAGTCGCCGGTCAGCACGCCCTCGCCGTTGGCCAGCAGCCAGGAGTACAGCTCCCGCTGCTGGGCCTGGGTGGGGTGCAGCTGCTCCCACACGTCCGCGCCGCGACCGGACGGGCGGAAGCGGGTGATCCGCAGCTGCGCACCGTAGGAGTCGGTCAGCGCCTTGAAGTCATCGAGCTGGGAGACGTTCTCCCGGGTGACGACGACGGAGACCTTGAAGTCCTTCATGCCGGCCTCGGCCAGGTTCTCCAGCGCCTTCCTGGCGGTGGCGAACGAGCCGGTGCCGCGGACCCGGTCGTTGACCTCGGCGGTGGCGCCGTCCAGGGAGATCTGCACGTCCACGTAGTCGGTCCGGGCCAGCTGCGCGGCGCGGGCCTTGTCCAGCTTCACGCCGTTGGTGGAGAACTTGACCCCGACGTCGTGGCCGATCGCGTAGTCCAGCAGGTGCCAGAAGTCCGGCCGGACGGTGGGCTCACCGCCGCCGACGTTGACGTAGAAGACCTGCATCCGCTGCAGCTCGTCGATCACCGCCTCGGCCTCGGTCGTGGACAGCTCCCGGGGGTCGCGGCGCCCGGAGGAGGACAGGCAGTGCACGCACGCCAGGTTGCAGGCGTAGGTCAGCTCCCAGGTCAGGCAGATCGGGGCGTCCAGGCCGTACTCGAACTGGTCGACCAGCCGGCCACCGACGGGCCGGTCACGGGAGGGCAGGACGGCGGTCACGCGGGCTCCTCGGGGCGGCGTTCGATCATCTGCGACCGGGCCAGGTCGGCCAGCGCCTTGACGTAGGTGGGCCGCTGGGACTCCGGCACCTCGCAGGCGAGGAGGGCGGCCGTGGCGGTGGGGTGGTCGGCGAGGGTCTCCACCACGCGGACCAGCGTCTTCGACTTCAGGAAGGAGAGCTTCCGGGTGCCGAAGTGGTAGACCAGCGCCCCGAACGGCTCCGGCCGCAGCGCCACCGAACGGGCCCGCTGCCATGGCAGTGCCGGGTCGAAGGCGGCAGGGTGGGACGCGGCAGGGTGAGACGCAGCAGGGTCGGGCCCGGCGGGGCCGGCCACCGCTGCGGCCGGAGCGGTCGAGGTCATGACGGCGTCGGGGTCGGTGAGCGCGGGGCTCAGTAGACGCCGCACATGCCGTCGATGGAGACCTCCTCCACGAGGGACTCCTCGACGAGGGCCTCCTCGGCTGCCGCGGGGGTCTCGACGGTGAGCTCGTCCTGCGTCGTCTCGGGCACGGTGCCTCCGGGGTGAGCTGGGTCACGGATCTGACCCGGCCGACCGTAGGTGACACCCAGTGCCACCGGCAAGGGGCACGGACGACGAGCGCGCCGACCGCCGACCACCCCGCCGCCGAGGGGCAGGATGGGCGCCGTGACCGAGACGGTGGTCGCGGCCGACGCCCGCGAGGAGACCCGCGCCCGGATCGAGCAGGCCGCCCTCGACCTGTTCACCGCCCAGGGGTTCGAGGCGGTGACCATCGACGAGGTGGCCGATGCCGCCGGGATCAGCCGGCGCACCTTCTTCCGCTACTTCGGCACCAAGGCCGACGCGGTCTGGGGCCAGTTCGACGGTCACGTCGTCCGGCTGGAGGCGATGCTCGCCGCCACCGCCGGCGACCAGCCGGTGCTGGCCTCGATCTGTGCGGCCTACGTCGAGGTGAACGACTACGCCGCGGCCGACCTGCCGACGCTGCGCCAGCGGATGCGGCTGATCCTGACCGAGCCGGCGCTGCTCGCGCACTCCCAGGTGCGCTACGGGGACGTCGACCGGGTCGTCGCCGCGCACGTGGCGCGGCGGACCGGGGTGGCGCCGGACGCGCTGGTGCCCCGACTGGTCGCGACGAGCACCCGGGCCGCCGCGACGACGGCCTTCGAGCTGTGGCTGGCCGACGGCCGGATCACCCTCGGCGCCGCGCTGCACCAGGCCTTCGACGAGCTGGCCGCCGGCTTCCCGTCCCTGCGCGTACCGGACTGACCGGAGCAGCCGGGGGCGTGGCCTGCCACGCCCCCGGCCCTGCTCAGACGGTCGCCGGCTTCACCGTCACGCCGCGCAGCACCTCGGACGGGCGCTGCTGCTCCCCGGCGTAGGAGCTGATGACGACGAGCGCCCCGGTGATCGCCGGCACGACCCACTGCAGCTGGTCCAGCCGCTCCTGCGCGGCCGCGATCTCGCCGCGGGCCCGCTTGGAGGGCTTGGTGGCGCGCCGGGACGGCGTGGCGCCGCCCTGGTTGACGACCTGACCGAGCAGCCGGCTGTACGCGGTGACGCCCAGCGCGGCCGCGGTGAGGGCGGTCTTGGCCGCCGACATGGCCTTCACGCCCTGCTGCTGGCCGACCCGCTGCTTGTTCGCCTGCAGCTGGCCGATGCTGCCGATCAGGTGCGCGCCGATGGCGGCGGCGTTGACCGGCGTCCACCGGTTCCAGCCGGCGTTGGCGACGGCACCGGTGGCGCGGGCGCTGCCCGCCTCGGCGGAGGCGGGGTTGAGCGCGACGGCGTTGGCGAGCGTGCCGCCGAACCAGGCGGCCAGGCCGACGTCGTGCAGGGAACGGGACAGGGTGTTGCGGGCCATCGCGGGCTCCTCGGGTCAGTGGTGTGGACGTGCACGGCGACCGAGGAGGTCAGCGGCCTCGATCTGCGTCGTCCCCCGCTACCCGCGCAGCCACGGATGCACCCGTCCATCCGCCCACGGGTCTGCGAGCTGCCCGATCGGGCAGGTCGCCCTGCCCGGGTGGGCGGACCTGCCCCACCGGACGGTCGGTTGACCGGGCGGGAACGCCATCCGGGGCAGGCGCCGGTCCTACCGTCCCGGCACAGCCCCAGCCGCAGGCAGGAAGGACGACGCCATGCAGGTCGAAGAACTCCTCAAGCCGTTCCCGATCAAGGAGTTCCACCCGTTCCCGCGCGCCATGATGGGGCCCGGGGCGCACGAGATGATCGGCCCCGAGGCGCTCAAGCTGGGGTTCAGGAAGACCCTGATCATGACCTCGGGCCTGCGCGGGACCGACATCGTGCACAAGATCGCCGAGTCGATGAAGTACCACGGCCTCGAGGTGGTGGTCTACGACAAGGTGGAGTCCAACCCCAAGGACTACAACGTCATGGACGCCGTGGGGATGTACCAGGAGAACGCCTGCGACAGCTTCGTCTCCATCGGGGGCGGCTCCAGCCACGACGCCTGCAAGGGCGCCCGCATCTCGGTGGCCCACGACGGCCGCAGCGTCAACGAGTTCGAGGGCTTCAACCAGTCGGAGAACCCGAAGAACCCGCCGCACATCGCCGTCTCCACCACCGCCGGCACCGGGTCGGAGACCTCCTGGGCCTACGTCATCACCGACACCACCACCGACCCGGAGAACCCGCACAAGTACGTGGCCTTCGACGACCACTGCCTGGCCACGCTGGCGATCGACGACCCGGTGCTCTACTTCGACTGCCCGGTCGACTACACCGCGCAGTGCGGGTTCGACGTCCTCGCCCACGCCAGCGAGCCCTACGTCTCCCGGCTGGACTTCCCACCCTCGCTGGGCAACGCGCTCTACGCGGTGAAGATGACCGCCGAGCACCTGCGCCAGGCGGTCTGGAACGGCCAGGACCTCGCCGGCCGGCAGGGGATGATGTACGCCCAGTACATCGCCGCGCAGGCCTTCAACTCCGGCGGTCTGGGGATCATCCACTCGATCAGCCACGCGGTGTCGGCCTTCTACGACACCCACCACGGCCTGAACAACGCCATCGCGCTGCCGCGGGTGTGGGCGTTCAACATGCCGACCCAGTACAAGCGGTTCGCCGACATGGCCGCCGCGATGGGCGTGGACACCCACGGGATGACCGACGTCCAGGCCGCCGACGCCGCCCTGGCCGCGGCCATCCGGCTGCTGCGCGACGTCGGCATCCCGGAGAAGTTCACCGACGTCACCCAGGACAGCTACTCCAAGAACCGGCTGGGCCAGGGGCCGACGCCGTTCTACCAGGGCGCCTCGGTGATCACCGGCGACGACAAGGACGTCGACCGGATCACCCACCACGTGCTCGGCGACGCCTGCACCCCGGGCAACCCCAAGGAGTGCACCTTCGAGACGGTGCGCCCGGTGGTCGAGCACTGCATGAACGGCGACCTGGACGACCTGCTCGGCTGAGCCTCCCCCGGGGGCGGGGCAGCCCGCCCCGCCCCCGGTCCGCCCGCCCCGCCCAGTCCCAGGGAGCACCGCGTCCGATGACCGCGACCGACGTCCAGCCCACCCCTGCCCCGTTCGACAGCCCCGACGACGTCGCCGCCGCCTTCGCCGCGCACGGCTACGTCACCGACCGGCGGCTGGCCACCACCACCTTCGTGATGTGCCGGCTGGCCAAGCCGCTGCTGCTGGAGGGCCCGGCCGGGGTGGGCAAGACCGAGCTGGCCAAGACCCTCGCCGCGGCCACCGGCCGGCGGCTGCTCCGGCTGCAGTGCTACGAGGGGCAGGACGAGACCAAGGCGCTGTACGAGTGGGACTACGGCAAGCAGCTGCTCTACACCCAGATCCTGCGGGACAAGGCGGCGGAGCTGCTGGCCGAGACGACGACGATGGCCGAGGCGGTCGACCGGGTCGCCAGCGCCGACAGCGCCTTCTTCAACGAGCGCTTCCTGGCCGCCCGCCCGCTGCTGGAGGCGGTGCGCTCACCGGAGCCGGTGGTGCTGCTCATCGACGAGGTCGACCGGGCCGACGAGGCGCTGGAGGCGGTGCTGCTGGAGATGCTCGCCGAGTACCAGGTGTCGGTGCCGGAGATCGGCACGTTCGTCGCGCAGGACCCGCCGTACGTCGTCCTCACCTCGAACAACACCCGCGACCTGTCGGCGGCCCTGAAGCGGCGCTGCCTGCACCTGTTCCTGGAGTACCCCGACGCCGAGCGCGAGCTGGAGATCCTGCGCTCCAAGGACACCGGTCTGGACGACGCCGCCGCGCAACGACTGGTGCAGATCGTCCGCGGCCTGCGCGGCCTGGACCTGCGCAAGGCACCGAGCATCTCCGAGACCATCGACTGGGCCCGCACCCTCGCGGTGCTGGGCGTCAGCGAGCTGGACGCCGGGGTGCTCGCCGACACCGTCTCGGTGGTGGCCAAGTACGAGCGGGACGTGCAGCGCTCCCGCGAGGCCCTCCCCCGCCTGCTGGACCCCAACGCCACCGTGCCCGCCCACCCGCACGACCACGGCCCGCACAGCCACGGCCCGCACGACCACGCCGGCCACTCCCACTCCCACGACCCCGCCCCCCACCAGAACGGCCGTTCTGGTGGTGGCGAGGACGACGGGAAGCGGGTGCGCGCGGCCAAGGACCGGCCCGGCCGGCACGACGACTCCTACGGCGCCCGCGGCGGCCCGGCGGACGCACCGGCGACGCCGCGGGAGGTGCGCAGCGGCCAGGGCTCCCGGTCGTTCTCCGGCACCCGCGGCGGCAGCGCCCGGCGCCGTCCGGTCTGAGATGGAGGGGGCGCTGCACCGCTTCGTCCGGCTGCTCCGGCTGCGGGGCATGCGGATCTCCACCGCGGAGGCGCTGGACGCCTTCGCGGCGGCCACCGCCGTCGGGCTGCGCGACCGGGCCGCGCTGGAGGCCGCCCTGGGGGCGGCACTGCTCAAGGACCGGCGGGACGCCGAGGTCTTCGCCGACACCTTCGCCCGGTTCTTCACCCTCCGGCCGGTGCTGCCGGCCGAGGAGGAGCACGGCCACAGCCACGACGACCTGGCCGACACCGGGGAGCTGACCCGGATGAGCTGGTCGCCGGACCCGGACGCCGAGGTGGCCGAGGGGCACAGCCACGGCAAGCCGGTGGACATCAAGGAGTTCTTCCGGCCGGAGGACCTGGCCACCCAGTACAACCTGCACCAGGAGGCGAACCGGATCGACCTGGCGTCGCTGACCGAGCAGATCGTGCTCTCCTCCGACAGCGGTGGCGGGGACGCCACCGAGGCGCAGAAGGTCCAGCTGGAGGTCGAGCGGCTGCACGACCCGGGCCTGCCCGGCGAGCTGGTGCGCGGCGGCGGCACCCCGCTGGACGCCCAGCTGACGGTGGCCCAGCAGCAGGCGCTGCGCGACTGGCTGGCCGACCCGACCGGCGACCTGGACCCCGAGGTCGCCGAGCTGCTGCGCCGCCAGCTGGCCGGGGTGATCGAGGACCTCCCCGAGCTGCTGGCCGCGCACCTGCAGAAGCTCGCCGAGATGACCGACCTGGCCGTCGAGGAGCGGGAGCTGGCCCGGGCGCCGGTGGAGAAGGTGACCGAGGCGGAGCGGGCCCGGATCGAGGAGTCGCTGCGCCGGCTGGCCGGCACGCTGCACGGCGGGCTGACCCACAAGAAGCGGCAGTCGCCGCGCGGCCGGATCGACGTGGCCCGCACCATGCGGCGCAACATGCGCTACGACGGCGTCCCGTTCCGGCCGGTCACCACCCGGCTGGCGGAGGACAAGCCGCGGCTGGTCGTGGTCGCCGACGTCAGCCTGTCGGTGCGGGCGACGGCGCGGTTCACCCTGCACGTCGTCCACGCGCTGCAGGACCTGTTCGCCCAGGTGCGCACCTTCGCCTTCGTCGACGACGTCGTGGAGATCACCGACCTGTTCGACGAGCACCCGCTGGAGCACGCGCTGGGCCTGGTCTTCGGGGGCGACGTCATCGACGTGGACGCCGCCAGCGACTACGGGACGGCGTTCGCCACCCTGGCCGCCGACCACTCCGGGGCCTTCACCCGCCGGTCGACGCTGCTGGTGCTCGGGGACGGCCGCGGGAACGGCAACGCCCCGCGGCTGGACGTCTTCGCCGACCTGACCCGCCGGGTGCGGGAGACGATCTGGCTGACCCCGGAGCCGCGGTACAGCTGGGCGCTGGGGGGCTGCGACCTGCCGGCGTACGCGGAGAGCTGCGACCGGGTGGAGGTGGTCCGCGACCACTCGGCGCTGGACAGCTGGGCGACCGACGTGGTCACCCGCGCCTCGTCCCGCTGAGCCGTCCCGCTGAGCCCGCCCCGCCGAGCCCGTCCCGCTGAGCCCCGGTGGCCGGTCGCTGCGAGGATGCCGGGATGGACAGCCTCACCCATGACGGGTCCGTCGTCGTCCGCTCGTCGCCGGAGGCGCTCTACGCACTGGTGTCCGACGTGACCCGGACCGGCGAGTGGAGCCCGATCTGCACCGCCTGCTGGTGGGACGAGGGGGCCTCGGCCGAGGTGGGCGCCTGGTTCACCGGCCGCAACGAGGTGCCGGGGCGCACCTGGGAGACCCGCAGCCAGGTGGTCGCCGCCGAGCCCGGCCGGGAGTTCGCCTTCCTGGTCGGCGGGAAGCTGGTGCGCTGGGGCTTCACGATGGAGCCGGTCGAGGGCGGCACCCGGCTGACCGAGTCCTGGGAGTTCCTCCCCGCCGGCCTGCAGTTCTTCGCCGAGCGGTACGGGGACGAGGCGCAGACGCAGATCGAGGACCGCACCCGCGCGGCGCACGAGAGCATCCCGGCCACCCTCGCCGCGATCAAGGCGATCGCGGAGGCTCCGCCGGCCTGACCCGACCGGACGGCCGCCGGATCGGCCCACCGGGAGCGCTGGACCTGCCGGGTCGCCGCCTGGCGCCCAGGATGGTCACGTGCCCCGCTCCACGCCCCCGTCGCTGATCGACGAGGACACCGTCGAGTCGATCGACTCCGAGGTGCGGCTCTCCGGCAGCTACCTGCTGTTCATGGCCGTGTCCGGGGTGCTCGCCTCGGTGGCGCTGCTGTCCGACTCGGTGCCCATCCTCATCGGCTCGATGATCGTGGCGCCGCTGATGCCGCCGCTGGCCCTGGTGCCGTTCGCGCTGGTCGCCCGGAACCGGACCCAGGCCGCCCGCGGCCTGGGCGTCGCGCTCGCCGGCCTCGTGCTGGCCTTCGGCACCGCCCTGGCCACCACCGCCGTGATGGCCGCGGTCGGGGTCGTCCCCGCGGACATCGCGCTGTCGACCAAGCCCCTCCTGCAGGAACGGGTGCACCCCGGCTGGTGGTCCATGGCCGCCGCGGTGGCCGCCGGCCTGGCCGGCACCACCGCCCAGGCCCACCAGAAGACCGACACCCTCATCGGCACCGTCGCGGCGCTCGCCCTGGTCCCCGCCGTGGGTGCGTCGGCGATCTCGCTGTACACCGGCGCGGCGGAACCGGTCCTCGGCGGGCTGCTGCTCCTCGGCATGAACGTCGGCCTGATCATCGGGATGGGGGTCCTGGCCCTGCTCGTCTCCGCCGGGCGGGGAGGGCTCCGCCCCCTGGCGCTGGTGCCGGTGGCCGTCCTCGTGGTCGTCGGCCTGCTGCTGTCCTGGGCCCAGGCGACCGGGACGGTGTCGCAGACCCCGCCGGAGTCCGGGGTCACCTCCAGCACCGCGCTCCCCGCCGGCCCGGCGGCCGGACCCCGCATGCAGGTCGCCGCTCAGATGAGACCGAGCTTCGACCCGGCGTAGACCGCCTCGGCACGGCGGGACACCGACAGCTTGCGGAGCAGGTTGTGCACGTGGAACTTCGCCGTCGTCGCCGAGATGAACAGCTCCCGGCCGATGGCCTCGTTGGACAGCCCCCGGGCCAGCAGCGCCAGCACCTCCCGCTCCCGGGCGGTCAGGTCGGTGGTCGCGGGCGCCGGAGCGTGCAACGACCGGACGACGACGGCGGCGCTGTGGCTGTCGAAGGCGCTCTCGCCCCGGCGCACCGCCCGGATCGCGGCGACCAGCGCCACCGCGTCGACGTCCTTGAGGACGTAGCCGCGCGCGCCCTGGTGGATCGCCTCCAGCACCAGCCGCTGGTCCAGGAACGTGGTGACCACCAGCACCCCCGGGGCCGGCGCCCGGGCCGTCAGCCGCCCGCACAGGGCCAGGCCCTCGACGTCGGAGCCGGCCGACAGCTTGAGGTCCAGCAGCACGATGTGCGGCCGGGTCGCCGCGACCAGGTCCAGGGCCTCCTCGGCGGTCGCGGCCTCGCCCACGACCTCGATCCCCGGCTCCCGTTCCAGGATCGACCGCAGCCCCTGCCGCACGATGGCGTGGTCGTCGACGATGACCAGCCGGATCTGCTCAGCCACCCCCGGCCTCCAGCGGCAGCCGGACCTCCACCCGCACCCCGCCCAGCCGGGCCCGGCCGAAGCGCAGGGTCGCGCCGACGTCCCGGCAGCGGGAGGCCATGTTGGCCAGGCCGCGGTGCTGGCCCCTGTCCCGGCCGGCGGTGCGCAGCATCCGGCGGAGCACCTCGGGGTCGCCGCGGCCGTCGTCGGCGACGGAGAGCCGCAGCTCCGCGGCCCGGTAGGCCAGCCGCACCGTGCACCGGGTCGCCGCCGCGTGCCGCACCGTGTTGAACAGCGCCTCGGAGGCGATCTGGAACAGCGAGTGCTCGACGTCGGCCGGCAGCGACCGGGGCCGGCCCTCGACACGGACGGCGACCGCGAGCCCGGGCACCGCGTGCACGTCGGGCAACCGGCCGAGGAGCACCGGCAGGCCCTGCCCCGGCTCGTCGTGCGGCTCGGCCGAGAGCGCGTGGATGGCCACCCGCAGCCGCTCGACCGCCTCCCGGGTGAGCGCCTTGGCGTGCCCGAGGCGCGCGTGCACCTCCGCGTGGTGGGCCACCTCCGGCCGGCACCACTCGATGGTCATGCCGGCCGAGAGGACGTGCTGGGCGACGCTGTCGTGCAGCTCCCGGGCGATCCGGTGCCGCTCGGCGTCCACCGCCTCCCGCCGCGCGGCGACGTCCAGCCGCAGCTCGGCCTCGGCCAGCTCCCGGTGCCGGTCGGCGAGGTCCTGCGCCCGCCGCTCGGCCTCGGCGTACAGCTGCTCGGTCTGCCGGCGCAGCGCCTCGGACCCGGCGAGCAGGTGGTCCGACAGCAGCGCGACCGCCGACTGGTTGCCCACGACCCGCAGGATCGCCAGGTCGGCCGGGGAGGCCGGCTGCTGCGGTCCGCCGCAGGCCACCAGCGCGCCGACCGGCTCACCGTCGACCACCAGCGGGACGACGACCGCCCCGTCGCCGGTCTGCCACGGCTCCACCGCGGCGGCGGCGAGCGCCTCGGCCACCGGCCGGCGCACGTCCCCCGGCAGCCCGGGGAGGTCCCCGACCGGCGTGCCGTCCGGCCCGCGGCCGAGCAGCCGCGGCCGGGCCAGCGGCAGGGCGGCCTCGCGCAGCGCCAGCACCACCCACGGCGCGCCCAGGTGCTCGGCGCAGGCGTCGACCACCGCCCGGCACAGCGCACCGGCGCCCTGCCCGGTCGCCGACAGCACGCGGGCGATGTGCTCCAGCGACCCCAGCGCCCGGTGCAGGCTGTCGGCGGTGTGCCGGTACTCGGCGTACCAGCTGGGCTTGGACGAGCGCAGCCCGGTGAGCTCGCTGATCCCCGGCGGGGCGGTGCCCGTGACCGTGCCCGGCATGGCCGATCCGGGTGGGGGCGGCATCAGAGGGCGGCGCGGAACAGCGCGGCGACGTCGGCGTGGTCGGCGTCCCGGGGGTTGGTGGACAGGCAGGCGTCGCCCAGCGTCGTCCTCGCCAGCACGTCGACGTCGGCGTCCCGGACGCCCAGCTCGGCCAGCCCCCGGGGGCAGCCCAGCTCCGCGGCCAGCCGGCCGACCGCGTCGGCGGCCAGCTCCGCCGCCACGTCGGCCGGCAACCCGGCGACGTCCAGGCCCATGGCCCGCGCGATCGGGACGAACCGGTCGGGCACGGTGCGGGCGTTGAACCGGATGACGTGCGGCAGCAGGACGCCGTTGACCACCCCGTGCGGGAGGTCGAGCAGGCCGCCCACCTGGTGGCTCATCGCGTGCGTGGCGCCCAGGATCGCGTTGGTGAAGGCCAGCCCTGCCTCCAGGCTCGCCTGCGCCATCGCGGTCCGCGCCGCCTCGTCGGTGGGGTGGCGCAGCGTGTGGCGCAGCGAGCCGCAGATCAGCTCGATCGCGTGCAGGGCGTGCACGTCGGTGAGCGGGCCGGAGGCGCGCGAGACGTAGGCCTCGACGCCGTGCGTCAGCGCGTCCAGGCCGGTCGCCGCGGCCAGGTCGGCGGGCATGGTGGTCAGCAGCCGGGGGTCGGTGATCGAGATGTCGGGCACCAGGGCCCGCCCGATCAGCGTCGCCTTCAGCCGGCGGGTGGTGTCGGTGATGACGGTGAACTGCGAGACGTCGGCGCCGGTACCGGCGGTGCTCGGGCACATGACCGTCGGCGGGAGCGCGGTGCGCACCCGGTCGACGCCCTCGTAGTCGAGGATCGACCCGCCGTTGCTGGCCACCACGGCGATGGCCTTGGCGGCGTCGATCACCGAGCCGCCGCCCAGGCCCACGATCACGTCGCAGCCGCTCTCCCGGTAGCGCTCCGCACCGGCGGCCACCTCGTGGTCCTTGGGGTTGGGGGTCAGCCCCTGCCACACCGTCGGCCGCAGCCCCGCCTCGGCCAGGTGGCCGGTCAGCTCGTGCCACCAGCCGGCCTCGACCAGCCCGCCGTCGGTGACCACGAACGGCCGCCGGCCGCCGAGCCGGCGGGCGGCGAACCCCGCCTCGGACAGCGCCCCCCAGCCGAACACCACCTCGGGCACCAGGTACTTGGTGGTGCCCGAGGTGCGGGCCGGTGCGGCCGGTCCGGGGCGCAGGACCGTCGTCATGCGGCCCTCTCGGGGGTGCACGCTCGACGCTGAGCGATCACATCGGCCTCCGGACGTCGCGGGCGACGACTCGGCAGCCTACCCGCGCCGTGAGCCCGGTCACAGCCCGCGGGACACCGGACGTCAGGAGGCGAGGAACTCCCGCAGCCCGGCGAGCAGCCGGTCCACGTCGGCGTCGTCGCTGTACGGGGCGAGCCCGACCCGCAGCCCACCGGTGTCACCGAGCCCCAGGTGGCGGCTGGCCTCGAGGGCGTAGAACGAGCCGGCCGGGGCGTTGACCTCGCGCTGCGCGAGGAAGCGGTACGCGTCGGCGGCGTCCCGGCCGGCGAAGGTCAGCAGCAGGGTGGGGGTGCGCCGGGCCGCCCGGGACCACAGCGTCACCCCGGGCAGCGCCCGGACGCCGTCCTCGATCCGCTCCCGCAGCCGGTCCTCGTGCTGCTCGATCGCGGCCATCGCGGCGACCAGCCGGCTGCGCCGGTCGCCCTCGGGGCCGGCCTGCGCGGCGAGCAGGTCGACCGCCGCCGTGGTGCCGGCCAGCAGCTCGTAGGGCAGCGTGCCCAGCTCGAACCGCTCCGGGACGGCGTCGGTCGAGGGCAGCAGCTTGTCCGGGTGCAGCGTCTCCAGCAGCTCGGGTGCGGCGACCAGGCAGCCGCAGTGCGGGCCGAGGAACTTGTACGGCGAGCAGACGAGGAAGTCCGCGCCCAGCGCGGTGACGTCGACCGGCGCGTGCGCGGTCAGGTGCACGCCGTCCACCCAGATCAGCGCCCCGGCCTCGTGCGCCAGCGCGGCGATCGCGGCGACGTCGGGCCGGGTGCCGATCAGGTTCGAGGCGCCGGTGACGGCGACCAGCCGGGTCCGCTCGGACAGCAGCGCCCCGACGACGGCGGGGTCGAGCTCGCCGGTGGCCGGGTCGAAGTCGGCCCAGCGCACGGTGGCGCCGCGGGCCTCGGCGGCCTGCACCCACGGGCGGATGTTGGCGTCGTGGTCCAGCCGGGTCACCACGACCTCGTCACCGGGCCCCCAGCCGGCCGACAGCACCCGGGACAGGTCGTAGGTCAGCGCGGTGGCGCTGCGCCCGAAGACGACGCCGCCGGGGTCCCCGCCGGTCAGGTCGGCGACCGCCTGCCGGGCCTCCCGCACGACCGCGTCGGCGTTCCGCTCGGCCTGGGTCACCGTGCCGCGGTTGGCCATCGGCTGGGTCATCGTGGCCGCGACCGCCTGCGCGACGACGTCCGGCGTCTGCGAGCCGCCCGGGCCGTCGAAGTGCGCGGCGCCGTCGGTCAGCGCGGGGAAGTGTGCCCGGAGGGCGGCGACGTCGAAGCTCATCCGGCCACGCTAGCCGCGGGCGACGGCGGCGACGATCCGGTCGGGCCGCACCAGCACCGACCTGCGGCCGAGCCAGCGGGCCAGCTCCGGCGAGCCCAGCCGGTCCACCCGCAGCACCGGGCCGGGCCAGTCGGCCGGCACCGCTCCGCCGGCCGCGAGCACGGCCCAGCCCGGGCCGAGGAGGTCGTCCAGCCGCTGGGGACCGCCGATCGGCGGCTGCGGCACCAGCCAGCCCACCGGGGAGCCGGGCGGGAGCCGCCGGCGGCGGACCAGCGGCCCGGGGCGCAGCGGCGGCGTCCGGCTCTCCCCGGCGAACCGGGCCACCCCGGGGAGCGCCAGCACCGCCCGGCGCAGCACCGCGGCCGCGCCGCCCCCGCCGGTCATCAGCCGGCCCAGCAGCACCGCGACCCGGATCAGCGCGGTGGCGTGCGGCGCGCGCTCGGCCTGGTGGGTGTCGAGCAGGGCGTCATCCGCGCCGTCGAGCACCGCCGCCAGCTTCCAGGTCAGCTGGTGCACGTCGCGCAGCCCCAGGCCCAGGCCCTGCCCGATGAACGGTGGGGTCAGGTGGGCGGCGTCGCCGCAGAGCAGCACCCGACCGTCCCGCCACCGGTCGGCCACCTGCGCGGCGTAGGTGTACTCCGCGGTGCGGACGACCGTGCACCCTCGCGCACCGAACCGCCCGAGCAGTGCCGGCAGGTCGAGGTCTTCGGCGGACTCCCCGGCGGACAGCCGGAACTCGGCGCGGTAGCGGTCGCCGGCGATCGGCATGAACGTGGCCGGCCGCACCGGGTCGCAGACCTGGTGGACGCCGGGCCAGACGTCCAGCGGGGCCTCGGCGGCCAGGTCGACCACCAGCCAGCGCTCGGAGGGGCCGAGGTCGCGCATCCACGACCCGATCAGCCGGCGCACCGTGCTGTTCGCGCCGTCGCAGCCCAGCACGGCGTCGGCGACCAGCTCCTCCTCGACCCCGGTGGCCCGGTCCCGGACGCCGAGCCGGGCCACCTCGTCACGTTGTTCCACGTGCAACACCTCGACCCCGCCGCGCAGCTCGGCGCGGGGCTCGTCGGCAAGCGCCGTCCGCAGCACCGCCTCCAGGTCGGGCTGGCTGAACATCGACGCCTGCGGCCAGCCGTGCTCGCCGTCCGCGCGCCCGAACTCCGCGAGGGTGCGGTGCCCGCCGTCCAGCAGGCGCAGCCCGGCCATCGGCCGGCTGACCGCGGCGAACGCCTCGGCCACCCCGGCGGCCTGCAGGACCCGCAGCGACTCGTCGTCCAGGTGCACCGCCCGCGGCTGCGGGTAGGCGGCCGGGTGCCGGTCGAGCACCAGGACGTCGACGCCCCGACGGGCCAGGAGCAGCGCCGCCGTCACCCCGACCGGCCCGGCACCCACCACCACGACCGTCACGGCGATCAGTCTGCCCGCGGCCGGGTCCCGGGACAGCCGGCGGGCCGCGGGCCAGGATGCGGGGCATGGACCTGCACCTGACGGCGCCGTTCACCCTCGACACCTGGGACGCGGTGCCCGACCCGGAGCCCGCCGAGCCCGGGGCGCCGGCCACCGGGCGGGTGGTGCTCGCCAAGACCTACGCGGGCGAGGACCTCACCGGCTCGGCCGTCGGCCACGCACTCACCACCCAGGGCGAGCACGGCGCCTCCTACGTGGCGCAGGAGCGGATCACCGGCGCCCTCGCCGGCCGGCGGGGCAGCTTCGTGCTGGAGCACGGCGCCGCCATGGGCGAGGGCGTGGCCATCACCCAGTGGGCCCGGGTGGTCGCCGGTTCGGGCACCGCCGCACTGACCGGGCTGAGCGGCACGGGGACGGTCGCCCACGAACTGCTCACCCTGGACGTCGTCCTGCCCGACTGACACCCCGCCCCGGCGGGGGCGGGGTGTCAGTCGGGTCACGGCTCGCCGGGGGTCCGGTTCGGGTCGGGGACCATGTCGGTGTGCTCCCGGCCGTCGCTGGGCGCCCGGCCGGTCGTGGGGCTGTCCGCAGGCGATCCCGCCGTGTCGACGAGCTCGTTGTTGGGCTTCCCGGGCGACCGCCGCATCGCGACGATCAGCGCGGCGACGCCGATCAGCAGGACGAGGAGCCACAGCGTGCTCAGGTTGGCCCCGAACCCGTAGATCAGCACCAGCGAGATCCCGCCGGCCATCAGGCAGTAGTAGATCGTCGGCAGGACGGTCTTGCGGATCAGGTCGCCCTCCCGCCCGATCAGGCCGACGGTGGCCGACGCCGCCACGATGTTGTGGACCGTGATCATGTTGCCGGCCGCGCCGCCGACCGCCTGGGTGGCGACGACGGTCTCCGGGGTGACCCCGATCTGTTCCGCGGTGGAGAACTGGAAGAGCGAGAACATCAGGTTGCTCACCGTGTTGCTGCCGGCGACGAACGCCCCCAGCGCGCCGATCCACGGGGCGAACGCCGGCCAGGTGTCACCCGCCAGGGACGCGGCCCCCTCGGCCAGGGTGAGCGGCATCGACGCCAGCCCCGAGTCGTTGAAGTCGGCCCCGGAGTTGATGAACACCCGGACCAGCGGCAGCGCGAACAGCAGCGCCACCGCCGCACCGGCCAGCTGGCTGCCGGCCACCTTCCAGGAGGCGGCGATGTCGGCCGGCCGCATCCGGTGAATGGCGTAGGTGACCAGGCAGGTCAGGATGAACAGGAAGCCGGGCAGGTAGACCAGCTGCAGCGCCTGGGCGATGCCGGTGCCGAAGATGTCGTCGACGGTGACGACCCGCCAGCCGGTGGTCAGGAACTCGGTGATCGGGTCGATGGTCCGGCTCATCACCAGCAGGACGGCGACGATCACGTACGGCGTCCAGGCCAGCCAGATGCTCATCTTCTTGCCGGCGACGTCCTTCTCGTCCTCCGGGGAGAGGCTGCCCATCCAGTTGGGCGCCCACCGCTGCCGGGCCGGGAAGTCCCAGATCTCCTTCGGCATCAGGAAGCCACGGCTGGACGCGAACATCACGATGACCAGGCCGATCAGGCCACCGAGCAGGGACGGGAACTCCGGGCCCAGCACCGCGGCGACGGTCACGTAGGGCACGGTCATCGCGAAGGCGGCGAAGAGCGCGAACGGCCAGATCGCCAGGCCGTCGGCGAACCGCTTCCGCTCGCCGAAGAAGCCGCACAGCATGCAGGCGAGGATCAGTGGGATGAGCGTGCCGATGGTGGCGTGGATGGCGGCCACCTGGAAGCCGATCCGCTCCAGGAACTCCGGGAACTGGATGCCGAGGAACTCCGTCCGCGCCTCGACGGCGTCCGCCCCGGTCAGCCCACCGCTGACGCCGACCAGGATCGGCGTGCCGACGGCGCCGAAGCTCACCGGCGTGCTCTGGATGATCAGGCCCACCATGACCGCGGCCATGGCCGGGAAGCCCAGCGCCAGCAGCAGCGGGGCGACGACGGCGGCGGGGGTGCCGAAGCCGGACGCGCCCTCGATGAAGCTGCCGAACAACCAGCCGATGATGATCGCCTGCACCCGGCGGTCGGGGCTGATGCTGGTGAAGCCGGCGCGGATGGTCGCCATCGCACCGCTCTTGGTGAGGGTCTCGAGCAGCAGCAGCGCACCGAAGACGATGTAGAGCAGCGTCAGGGCCAGCAGCAGGCCCTGCACCGCCGATGCGGCGATCGCGGTGGGGCTCATCTCCCAGACGAACAGGGCGATCAGGACCACGACCACGAACCCGATCGGCATCGCCCGCTTGGCGGGCCACCGCAACCCGGCCAGCAGGACGCCGACCACCAGGATCGGCAGCAGGGCCAGCAGGCTGAGCACAGCGAGGTTGTCCACGTTGACGCCTCTCGTCGGCAGATTCCGCACCAACGGGTGCCGTGCGGATGCTGGTGCACTGTGACGCACAGCATGGTCGCCCGCCACCCCTGCGTTCCGCGGTCCCGACGCCCCCACCTCGACGGGCGGCGGCGTGGAGACCACCCAGCGGGCCCGGGTGGTCGCCGGTCCGGGCACCGCCGCGCTGGCCGGGCCGAGCGGCTCGGGCACCGTCGCCCACGAGCTGCTCACCCTCGAGGGGACCGTTGCACGTACGACCGGCAACGTTGCACCGGTCTTCCGCCGGCTGTGACCTGTGCCATAACGTGCGATCGGGCTGCGCAGCTGCGCACGCCACCGAGGCCCTCAACGTCGAGGGCGACGAGGAGGACCCTGTGCCTGTCAACACCCGCGGCGCGATCATGCGTTCCGCCCCCGGCAAGTGGGAGGTCACCGACCTGGTCGTCGACGACCCGCAGGCCGGCGAGCTCCAGGTCAAGCTGGCCGCCTCCGGGCTGTGCCACTCCGACGACCACATCGCCACCGGCGACATGCAGGTCGGCAAGTACCCCTTCCTCGGCGGCCACGAGGGCGCCGGCGTGGTCACCAAGGTCGGCCCGGGCGTGAAGGACTTCGAGGAGGGCGACCACGTCGTCTTCTCGTTCCTGCCCGGCTGCGGCCGGTGCCGCTACTGCGCCAACGGCCAGCAGTACATCTGCGACTCCGGCGCCAACCTGCTCATCGGCTCGCGGTGGGACGACGCGTCGAGCTTCCGGGTCACGACCTCCGACGGCGAGGACGTCGGGCAGATGTGCGGGCTGGGCACCTTCGCCGAGATCACCACGGTGGACATCCGATCGACCGTCAAGATCGACAAGAGCATCCCGCTCGACGTCGCCTGCCTCGTCGGGTGCGGCGTCGGCACCGGCTGGGGCACCGCCGTCCAGGCCGGCGAGGTCCGGGCCGGCGACACGGTCATCGTGATGGGCGTCGGCGGGATCGGCATCAACGCCGTCCAGGGCGCAGCACACGCCGGGGCCAGTCACGTCATCGCCGTCGACCCGGTGCCCTTCAAGCTGGAGAAGGCCCGCGAGCTCGGCGCGACCGAGACGTTCGCGAGCATCGAGGAGGCCGCTGACTTCGCGCGCAGCGTCACCAACGGGCAGGGCGCGGACAAGGCGCTGGTCACCGTCGGCGTGCTGAAGGGCGAGCACATCGCCCAGGCGTTCGAGGCGATCGGCAAGGGCGGGCGGGTCGTCGTGACCGGACTCGGCGACCTCACCGACGTCGGCATCCCGATCAACCCCAGCATGCTGGCGCTGTTCACCAAGGAGATCCGCGGCGCCCTGTTCGGGGACCAGAACCCCAGCTCCGACATGCAGAAGATGTTGCGGCTCTACCAGGAGGGCAACATCAAGCTCGACGAGCTGATCACCAAGCGGTACAAGCTGGACGACATCAACCAGGGCTACGAGGACCTGCACGAGGGCAAGAACATCCGCGGCGTCATCGTCTACGACTCCTGACGCCTCGCTGCCCGGCCCCGGGGACCGTCTGGTCCCCGGGGCATCCCCCGCGCTCGACGAGGAGCCCGTCATCACCGCGCCTGCCCGACACGACGCTGCCCGGCTGGACGCGGTGGGGATGGTCCGCACCGCCCAGGAGCGGGTCGTCGCCCGGGTCCGGGAGGCGGAGGTGGTCGCCGCGGCGCTGTCGGCCGGGCGGAACGTCGTCCTCGAGGGCCCACCGGGCACGGGGAAGACGACGCTGTTGCGCGCGCTGGCCGACGGCACCGGCGTGCCGCTCGTCCTGGTCGAGGGCAACGCCGAGCTGACCCCGACCCGGCTGGTCGGCCACCACGACGCCTCCCGGGTGCTCAGCGAGGACTACCGCCCGGAGAACTTCGTGCCCGGCCCGCTCACCCGGGCGATGACCGAGGGCGCGCTCCTCTACGTCGAGGAGTTCAACCGGGTGCCCGAGGAGACGATGAACGTGCTGCTCGGCGTGCTCTCCGAGCGCGAGATGCACGTGCCTCGGTTCGGCCGGGTGCCGGCCCGCCCGACCTTCCGGCTGGTCGCGGCCATGAACCCGTTCGACGCCGTCGGCACCGCACGCATCACCCCGGCGCTGTACGACCGGTCCTGCCGGGTGGCGATGGGCTACCAGGACGAGGACGCCGAGCGCGCCGTCGTCGCCGCGGCCACCGGCAGCCCTGACGCGCTGATGAGCCGCGCCGTGCGGGCCGTCCGGATCACCCGCGACCACCCCGAACTGCGCATCGGGTCCTCGGTGCGCGGCGCGATCGACACCGTGCTGATCGCCACGGAGCTCGCCGTCGTCCGCGGCAGCACCGAGGTGGACGAGCGCACCGGCGCGGACGCCGCCCTGGCCGCGCTCACCGGCAAGGTCACCGTCTCGGACGGGCTGACCCGGCCGGTCGAGGACGTCGTCTCCGACATCTGGCGACAGGCCGGTGAGGAGCTGGGAAAACCCTGACCCCGGAGGCGGACGAGCCCCGGGGAGACGAGCCGGGGCCGGGGTCGCCGCCACCGCCCGGCGCTGCACCCCCGGGCGCGCGCCCGGGGCCGCCGTCGGTGGTGGAGGACCCCGACCAGGTCGCCGAGCTGCTCCGTCGGCAGGGCGCCCGGGGCGCCAGCCGCGACCAGCTGGCCCGCACGCATGCCGAGTTCACCCAGGTCAGCCCGGAGGCCGGCCAGCTGGACGAGGAGGCGCTGGCCGACCTGGCCGGCCGGGACCCCGACGCGGCGGCCCGGCTGGTGGCCGCCCTGGGCCGGGCCTTCGACCCCCGGTTGCGCGCCGCCGCCCGCACGCTGGCCGCGCGGCTGCCGGTCACGGTCCCGCGCACCGGCGTGCCCGACCGGGCAGGCAGCCGGCGGGTGGTCACCCGCCGCGACCCGACCGGCGCCGACATCGACCTGGACGCCACCCTCGCCGCCCGAGGCGCGGAGCCGCACTGGCGGGCCGAGCACCTGCACACCCGCAGCTGGCGGGCGACCGGCCGGGCCTGCGTGCTCGTCGTCGACGCGTCGGGGTCCGTCGCCGGTGACGAGCTGGCGGCCGCCGTCCTGACGGCCGCGGCGCTGGCCCAGCGGATGCGGCCGGGCGACGAGCTGGCGGTGGTGGCGTTCTGGTCCACCGTGGTGGTGCTCCAGCCGCTGACGGCGGCAGCGCGCCCGGAGGTCGTGGTCGACCGGCTGTTCGACCTGCGCGGCGGCGGGACGACGGACCTGGACCTGGCGCTCCGGACGGCCGGTCAGCAGCTGGCCCGGACCCGCACCGCCGCCCGTGACGTGCTGCTGCTGTCCGACGGGATGCCCACCGACAGCCCCGACCCGGTCCCGGCAGCGGCGGCCCTGGCCCGCGCCGGGGCTCGGCTGCACGTGCTCGCGCTGTCCGCTGAGCCGGGCTCGGCGGAGGCGTGCGCGGCGCTGGCTGCGGCCGGTGGCGGCCGGTCGGCGGAGCTGCACCGCCCCTCCCAGGCACCGGCGGCGGTGCGCTCCCTGCTCGACTGACGAAGGACCTCGATGCCCCCCCACGACTCGCGAGCTCGCGGCAGGCCCCTGCATCGAGGCCATGCTCCGAGTGGCCACCTCCCCCCGCATCGCCCACCGCCGCCCGGCCGGCCGCCTGCGACCGGGTCATCGACCTCAGCGGTCCCTCGCCGTCCGGTTGATCGGGCGAACCGCGACCCCGGCGCGGGCCCGGTCGAGCGGGACGGCGGAGCGCAACACCGCCGGGCCGAGCACCAGGACGCCGTCGCCGCGGGCCGCGCAGCGGATCCCGGCGCGGCCCCGCAGGCCGCGGTGCGCGCCCGGGGCCAGCGCCAGGTCCAGCCACGCGCACGGGTTCGCCGGGCGGCCGCCGGCGAGCAGGACGCCGTCCAGGCTGAACGGCTGCCCGCGCAGCGCCTCGACCTCCGCGCCGCGCAGCACCACGTTGCGCCGGGTGGCGAGCGGGTCCAGCGGGCCGCTGCCCAGCTCGCCGGCCAGCGCCTCCAGGGCCTCGATGGCGATCACGGTGACCGCGGCGTCCCGGTGCGCGAGCCGGCCGGCGTAGCGGTCCCCCACGATCCCGTGCCCGGCGCGCACCTCCAGCCGGTCCCGCCGGTCGACCGCGCCGTCGGCCAGGGCCGCGTCGGGTCGGCCGTCCCAGCGGTGCGCTGGCGAGGCGAGCAGGCCGACCACCTCGACGTCGTACCGGTACCCCAGCTCCTCGCCCACGCGGCGATCCTGCCGTGGGCTTGCCGTGCGGCCGCCCGGGACACACGGTGGAGGGCGTGGACCGCCAGACCGCCCTCGACGCCGCGACCGCCTCCTTCGACTCCGGCGCCTTTCTCGAGCCCCTGGCCCGCCGGGTCGCGTTCCCCACGGAGAGCGCCGACCCCGCCCGCGAACCGGTGCTGCGGGAGTACCTGACCGCCGAGATGATCCCGCTGGTCGAGCGGCTCGGCTTCACCGCCCGGGTCGTGGAGAACCCGGTGTCACCGCGGCACCCGTTCCTGGTCGCCCGGCGGGTCGAGGACCCCGACCTGCCCACCGTGCTCACCTACGGCCACGGCGACGTGCAGCCGGCCCACCCGGAGCAGTGGCGGGCCGGGCTGGACCCGTGGCGGCTGGTGGTCGAGGGCGACCGCTGGTACGGCCGCGGCGTCGCCGACAACAAGGGCCAGCACAGCGTCAACCTGGTCGCCCTGGAGCAGGTGCTCGCCGTGCGCGGCGGCCGGCTGGGCTACAACGTCGCGCTGCTGCTGGACATGGGCGAGGAGTTCGGCTCCCCCGGCCTGGACGAGGTCTGCGACCAGTTGCGCGAGGAACTGGCCGCCGACCTGCTGATCGGCTCGGACGGCCCGCGGATCGCCGCCGACCGGCCCACCGTCTTCCTGGGCACCCGGGGCGCGGTGAACCTGACGCTGTCGGTGCGGGCCCGGGCCGCGGCGCACCACTCCGGCAACTGGGGCGGGGCGCTCAGCAACCCGGCCACGGTGCTGGCCAACGCGCTGGCCAGCCTGGTCGACGGCCGCGGCCGGCTGCTGGTGGAGGCGCTGCGCCCGGACGGCGTCCCCGAGCCGGTGCGGCGGGCGCTCGCGGACGTGCCGGTCGACCAGGGGCCGGACGCCCCGGCCCTCGACCCGGAGTGGGGCGAGCCTGGGCTGACGCCGAGCGAGCGGTTGTTCGGCTGGAACACCCTCGAGGTGCTGGCGATGACCGCCGGCGACCCGGACGCCCCGGTCGGGGCGATCCCCCCGTCGGCCCGGGCGCACTGCCAGCTGCGGTTCGTCGTCGGCACCGACGGCGGCTCGGTGGCCGACGAGGTGCGCACCCACCTGGCCGAGCACGGCTTCGGCTCGGTGGAGGTCGAGCAGGACCTGGCGATGGCCGCGACCCGCCTCGACCCCGAGGACCCCTGGGTGACCTGGACCCTGGCCTCGCTGCGGCGCACCACCGGCGTCGAACCGGCGCTGCTGCCCAACCTGGGCGGCTCGCTGCCCAACGGCGCCTTCGCCGACGTGCTCGGGCTGCCGACGCTGTGGGTGCCGCACTCCTACCCCGGCTGCGCCCAGCACGCCCCGGACGAGCACCTGCCGATCGGGCTGGTCCGCGAGTCGCTGCAGGTCATGGCCGGCCTGTGGTGGGACCTCGCCGAGCTCGCCCCCGACTGGCCCCCGTCCCACCCCTGACCCGCCGTCCCGACCACCAAAATGGCCATTTTGGTGGTCCGGGGAGGGGACGTCGCAAGGACGGCACTCCTCAGCGGTCGGCGGTGCGGTGGATGGGGCCGGCGACCTCGGCCAGCCGCTCGCCGGTGCCGCCCCACCGGCCGGCGATGATCTCCGCGGCGATCGAGACGGCGGTCTCCTCCGGGGTGCGGGCGCCCAGGTCCAGCCCGATCGGTGAGGCGAGACGGACCAGTTCGTCCTCACCCAAGCCGGCCTCGCGCAGCCGCGCCAGCCGCTTGTCGTGGGTGCGCCGGGAGCCCATCGCACCCACGTAGGCGACCGGCAGCCGAAGCGCGACCTCCAGCAGCGGGACGTCGAACTTCGGGTCGTGGGTGAGCACGCACAGCACCGTGCGCTCGTCGATCGCCCCGGCGTCCACCTGTGACTGCAGGTACTTGTGCGGCCACTCGACGACCACCTCGTCGGCGTCGGGGAAGCGGCGGGCGGTGGCGAACACCGGCCGGGCGTCGCAGACGGTGACCCGGTAGCCGAGGAAGGACCCCACCCGGGCGACGGCGGCGGCGAAGTCGATGGCGCCGAACACCACCATCCGGGCCGGCGGGGCGAACGAGGAGACGAAGAGGGTCAGCTCGTCGCCGCGCCGCTCGCCGTCGTGGCCGTAGGTGAGGGTCGCCGTCCGGCCGGCGGCGAGCATGCCGCGGGCGTCGTCGGCGACGGCGTCGTCCAGCCGCTGGAGGCCGAGGGTGCCCGAGGCGCGGTCCGGCCAGAGCACCAGCCGCTTGCCCAGCCGGTCGGCGGGGCCCCGGACGCAGGTGACGACGGCGACCGGCTCGTGCGCACCGACCGACGCGGCCACGTCACCGAGCTCGGGGAAGGACTCCCGGGAGATCGCCTCCACGTAGACGTCGAGGATCCCTCCGCAGGTCAGGCCCACGGCGAAGGCGTCGTCGTCGCTGACCCCGTACCGCTCCAGGGTCGGTGCGCCGCTGGCGACGACGTCCTGCGCCTCCGCGTAGACCGCGCCCTCGACGCAGCCGCCGGAGACGCTGCCCACCGCCGTCCCGTCCGGGCCGACCAGCATCGAGGCGCCGGCCGGGCGCGGCGCGGACCGCCAGGTGCCCACCACGGTGCCCACGCCGACGGTCTCCCCCGCCTGCCACCACCCGACCAGGTCGTCAAGCACATCACGCATCCGCGTACTCCTGTCGTCCGGCCCCGTCCAGAGGCTCGTCCCGAGCGTGCGAGGGATGAGGAGGACGGGGTCCTTCCTCAGGCACGAGTGATCACCCCGGCCAGTTCCTCGAAGGCGGCCAGGCTGTGCCCGGCGACGAAGCAGTCGATCGAGGGCAGCGCCGCCACCATCCCACCGGTCAGCGGCTCGTAGCCGGCCCGGCCCTTGTGCGGGTTCACCCAGACGACGGCGTGCGCGAGCCGGGCCAGCCGGGCCATCTGCTCGCCCAGCAGCTCCGGGCCGCCGCGCTCCCAGCCGTCGCTGCAGACCACCACGACCGCGCCGCGGGCGGTGCCGCGCTGGCCCCAGCGGTCCAGGAAGGCCTTGAGCACCTCGCCGATCCGGGTGCCGCCGGACCAGTCGGGGATCGCCGAGCCGCTGGCGGCCAGTGCCTTGTCCGGGTCGCGCAGCCGCAGCTCGCGGGTGACCCGGGTCAGCCGGGTGCCGATGGTGAACACCTCGGTGGACGCCGGCCGGGCCCGGACGGCGGCGTGCGCGAACCGCAGCAGCGCGTCGGCGTAGGGGCTCATCGAGCCGGAGACGTCGATGAGCAGCACCACCCGGCGCGGGCGCGGCCGGGCCCGGTGGTGCACCAGCCGGGTGATCTCCCCGCCGTCGCGCAGCGCCCGCCGCACGGTGCGGGCCTGGTGGATCGAGCCGTGCGCCGAGGGGCTGCGGCGCCGGGAGGCGCGCATCGGGGAGGCCGGGACCAGCAGCGCGAACAGCCGGCGAAGCTGGTCGCGCTCGGCGACGGTCAGCTCGGCGACGTCCCGGTGCCGGAGCACCTCCTCGCCGCTGGCCTGGGTGGCGAGCTCGGTGGGCTCCCCGCCCTCCTGGCTGCCCTCGCCGGTCTGCAGCGGCGCGGACTGCGCGACCCGCTGCTCCTCGGCCCCCGACGGGCGCCGGGCCCGCGGGGCCTCGCCGCCGAAGTACGCGGCGAAGCCGGCGTCGTAGCGGTCGAGGTCGTCGGGGCTGGCGCAGAGGGTCAGCCGGCCGGACCAGTAGACGGCGGTGGCGTCGAGGACGTCGAGGTGCGCCACCGCGGCCAGCATCGCCTCGACCCGGTCGGGGGAGGCGTCGACGCCGGCGTGCCGCAGCGTCCGGGCGAACCCCAGCACGGTGGTGACGACGTCCCTGCGCTGTCCCTCCTCAGCCGCCACCGAACAGCGCTCCCCGGGCCAGGGCGTGCACGCGGTCGGTGTCCTCCCGGTACTTCAGCACCGCCCCCAGCGTGCGGGCCGCGGTGTCCGGGTCGAGCTCGCGGGCGCCGAGGGCGTGCAGCGCGGTCGCCCAGTCCATCGCCTCGGCGACGCCGGGCGGCTTGAGCAGGTCGAGCTCCCGGAGCCGGGCGGTGGCCCGGGCGACCTGGCGGGCCAGCTCCTCGGTGACGTCGGGGAGCCGGCGGCGCAGGATCGCCACCTCCCGCTCGAAGTCCGGGTGCTCCAGCCAGTGGTACAGGCAGCGGCGCTTGAGCGCGTCGTGCACCTCACGGGTGCGGTTGGAGGTGAGGACGACGAGCGGCGGCGTCTGGGCGCGGACGGTGCCGAGCTCGGGGATGGAGATGGTGAAGTCGCTGAGCACCTCGAGCAGGAACGCCTCGAACTCGTCGTCGGCCCGGTCGACCTCGTCGATGAGCAGCACGGACGGCGAGTCCTCGAGCGCCTGCAGCAGCGGGCGGGCCAGGAGGAACCGGCGGTCGTAGAGCGAGGCCTCCAGCTCCTCGGCGCGCTCGGCGGCGCCGGCGGCCTCAGCGGCGCGCAGGTGCAGGAGCTGGCGGCCGAAGTCCCAGTCGTAGAGGGCGTGGCTGGCCTCGAGGCCCTCGTAGCACTGCAGCCGGTAGATCGGCCGCTTCGTCACCTCGGCGAGCGCGCGGGCCAGCGCGGTCTTGCCGACCCCGGCCTCGCCCTCGAGGAACAGCGGCCGGTGCATGACCAGCGCCAGGTAGGCCGCCGTCGCGAGGCCCTCGTCGGGCAGGTAGCCGGTGCTCTCCAGCGCGGCGGCCAGCGCCGCGGGGTCGGCGGGCAGCGTGGGCTCGGTCACAGGTCGCAGCATCCCACCTGCGCCCCGGTCGTGATCAGTCCGCCGTCATCACCGCCAGGTAGTCGTCGTAGCTGGCGATGACGTCCTCCAGGTCCAGGGTCTCCGGGAAGTCCGCGACGTCCTGGTGCCTGCGCAGGAACTGCACGGTGCGCAGCACCACGTCCTCCTCGTCGTCGGAGCCCAGCTGGTCCATCACCTCGGGCGTCACCGTGAACCAGGTGCGCACGTCCTCCAGCTCGCTGAGCTGGGTCACGAGGTAGCCGTGCTCACCCTGGGCATCGATCTCGATGTCGTCGGCCATGCACCCCGACCTACCCGCGCGCGGCCCGGCAAACGCGAACCCACCAGGTGGGCCGGCTGCGCTCCGGTTCCCAGCGCGGTCGCGCCGTCGTCCCGGTACGCCGGGCAGCCCGGCCGTGGAACGCAGCGCCGCCCCGCCGACCGTGGAGCCGGGTCACGGCGCGGCTCCACGGTCGGTCCGGCGGCTCAGGCCCGCCGATCCAGCGCCGGTCGAGACGGTCGGTCGCACGAGTTCAGGCGGCCCCGCCGTGGCGGTCGAGCAAGATGGGGGTCATGCCGGACCTCTCCCTCGGTGACGACCTGCGGGCCTTCGTCGACGCCTCCCCGTCCCCCTCGCACGCCGTCGCGGAGCTGGCCCGGCGGCTGCGCGCGGCCGGGTTCACCGAGCTGGCCGAGGCCGACCGGTGGGAGCTGCGGCCCGGCGGGCAGCACTTCGTCGCCCGGCACGGCAGCCTGATCGCGTTCCGGGTCGGCAGCGCCTCGCCGGCCGAGGCGGGGCTGCGGCTGGTCGGCGCGCACACCGACTCCCCCACGTTCAAGGTGCGGCCGCGCAACGACGTCCGGCAGGCCGGGTACCGGCTGGTGGGCGTCGAGCCCTACGGCGGCGGGCTGTGGCACACCTGGCTGGACCGGGAGCTCACCGTCGCCGGCCGGGTCGCGCTGCGCGGCGGCGCCACCGCCCTGGTCCGGCTGCCGGGGGCGCCCCTGCGGCTGCCCTCCCTGGCGATCCACCTGGACCGCGGCGTCCGCGACGGCCTGAAGCTGGACCCGCAGCGCGAGCTGGTGCCGGTGTGGTCCCAGGACCTGGGCACCGAGCCGGGCCTGCGCGAGGCGCTGGCCGCCGAGGTGGGGGCGGCCGTGCCGGACGTCGTCGGGCACGACCTGGTGCTCGCCGACACCCAGCCGGCCGGCCGCACCGGTGCCGACGGCAGCTGGGTCGCCGCGCCGCGGCTGGACAACCTGGCCAGCTGCCACGCCGGGGTGACCGCGCTGGTCGCGGCCGCGGCCACCCGGCGCACCCAGCTGCTGGTCGCCAACGACCACGAGGAGGTGGGCAGCGGCTCGATGTCCGGGGCCCGCGGCAGCTTCCTGGAGGACGTCGTCCGCCGGCTGGTGGGGGTGCTGGACGCCGACGACCCGCAGGCCCTGCCCCGCGCGCTGGCGCAGTCGAGGCTGGTGTCGGCGGACATGGCGCACGCTGTCCACCCGACCCGCTCCGACCGGCACGAGCCGGGCCACCAGCCGCAGCTGGGCGGCGGCCCGGTGCTCAAGGTGAACGCCAACCAGGCCTACGCCACCGACGCGGTGACCAGCGGCTGGTTCGCCGAGCGCTGCGCGGAGGCCTCGGTGCCGGTGCAGTGGTTCGTCACCCGGGCCGACCTGCCCTGCGGGAGCACGATCGGCCCGCTGACGGCGACCCGGCTGGGCGTCGCGACGGTCGACGTCGGCGCCCCCATGCTGGCCATGCACTCGGCCCGCGAGCTCGCCTCGGCGCTCGACGTCCCGCTGATGGTCGGCGCGCTGACCGCCTGCTTCACCGACTGACCGAGCCGGGGAGGGTCAGGCGTCCACGCGACGGCGACCCGGGGCCCGGCCGAGCCCGACGGCGACGAGCAGCGAGCCGAGGAACAGGCCCACGGCGATGAGCAGGGCACCCACCAGGAAGAGCCCGGTGTCGTCCTGGAGCGCGGCGTCGACCGTCCAGCAGAGGGTGAACGGCACGGTCACCACGACCGCCGCGGGGAGCGGCCGCCGCACCCACCCGACGAGCACCGCCGCGGCCAGCAGCGTCAGCACGCAGCCGACGACCTGCCACTCCTCGTAGGGGCCGGAGGCGGTGTTGGTGGCCGGGTCGAACTGGTACTCCCGGTCCCAGCCGAGCCAGGCGGCCCAGGCAAGCACGCTGAGCACCGCCGCGGCGGCCGTCCATGCGGTTCGGCGTCCGGCCATGCGGCGGAGGATAGGGCTCCGAGCGGGCGGACCGGGTCAGGCGCGAGCCGCGATCGCACGGAGGTCCAGACCCGGGTCGAGCGCGCCGTACTCGAGGCTGCGGTCGGCCCCGAGGCGGGCGGAGACGAAGGCGTCGGCGACGGCGGCCGGCGCCTCGCGGATCAGGACGGCGCCCTGCAGCGCCAGCGCCAGCGCCTCCACGACCCGGCGGGCCTGCTGCGGGGCGCTCCCCGGGTCCGCCTGCACCCGGCCGATGAGCGCCCGGGTCGCCTGCACGTGGGCGTCGAAGGCGCGGTGCTGCCCCAGCGCCGAGGCGACCTCCCGGTCGACGGCGGCCACCGTCTCCGGCTCGCGGGCCATCGCCCGGAGGACGTCGAGGGCGATCACGTTGCCCGAGCCCTCCCAGACCGCCATCACCGGCTGCTCCCGGTAGCGGCGGGCCAGCGGGAAGGCCTCGGTGTAGCCGTTGCCGCCCAGGCACTCCAGCGCCTCGTAGGCGTGGTGCGGCCCGCGCTTGCAGACCCAGTACTTGGCCACGGGCGTGGCGAGCCGGCGGAACGCCACCGACTCGGCGTCCTCGCTGTCGTAGGCCGCGGCCACCCGCAGCGCGGTCCAGGTGGCGGCCTCGGCCTCCAGCTGCAGGTCGGCGACGACGGCGGTCATCGCCGGCTGGTCGATCAGGGGAGCCCCGAAGGCGCTGCGGTGCCGGGTGTGCCAGGCCGCCTCGGCGACGGCCTGCCGCATGCCGGCGGCGCTGCCCAGCACGCAGTCGAGCCGGGTCTGGCCGACCATCTCGATGATGGCGCGGACTCCGCGCCCCTCCTCCCCGACCAGCCGGCCGACGGTGTCCGCCAGCTCGATCTCCGACGAGGCGTTCGACCGGTTCCCCAGCTTGTCCTTGAGCCGCTGGATGCGGAACACGTTGCGGTCACCGCCCGGCAGCACGCGGGGCACCAGGAAGCAGGAGAGCCCGGCGGCGGTCTGGGCGAGCACCAGGAACGCGTCGGACTGCGGGGCCGAACAGAACCACTTGTGCCCGGTCAGCCGCCAGGTGCCGTCGCCGGCGTCGACCGCCCGGGTGGTGTTGGCCCGCACGTCCGAGCCGCCCTGCTTCTCGGTCATCGCCATGCCGAAGACCGCCGAGGACTTGGTGGCCGGGTCGCGCAGCTCCGGGTCGTAGTCCCGGGAGAGGACCCGGGGCAGCCACTCGTCGGCCAGCTCCGGCGTCGCCCGCAGCGACGGGACGACGGCGTGGGTCATGCTCACCGGGCAGGCGTGCCCCGGCTCGACCTGGGCGAAGAGCATGAACACGGCCGCCCGGGCGACGTGCGCGCCGGGCCGCGGCTCGGACCAGCAGCTGGTGTGCGCCCCGTGCGCGACCGCCGCGGCGCTGATCCGGTGGTAGGCGGGGTGGAAGTCGACCGCGTCGACCCGGTTGCCCCAGCGGTCGTGGCCGGCGAACACCGGCGGGTGGGTGTTGGCCAGCTCGGCGTCCCGCTGGAAGTCGGCCTGCCCGACCAGCGACCCGACCTCGGCGAGGTGTCCGGCGGCCCAGCCGGCGCCGTGCCGCGCGACCGCCTCGGTCAGGGCCGGGTTGGTCGAGTACTCGTCCAGGTCGACCCGTGGGGGCGCCTGGTTGAGGACCTCGTGCGTGCTGCTCACTGCGCCTCCTGGCGACGTGTCCCCGGTTCCCCCCGCAGTGGACCACGCCCCGGGGACGCCGGACGGCCTCCCGGCGCCGGTCCGGCGTCCCCGGGGTTCAGTCCCTCGCGCCCTGGGCAGGGCGCGAGGGGGCCCGCGTCGGGTGGGCCGGTGCGACGACGGAGAGGACGACGATGCAGGCGACCTTCGTGGTGCTCGGCGGCACGGGCGACCTCACCGGCCGCCTGCTGCTCCCGGGGCTGGCCCAGCTGTTGCAGGCGGACGCGCTCGACGCGGACGTCGGCGTGCTGGCGGTCGGCCGAGAGGACTGGTCGGAGCAGGAGTACCGGGAGTGGGCGCGGACCCGGCTCGCCGACCACGCTCCGCAGGTGCCCGAGGAGGCCCGGGACCGCCTGGTCGACCGGCTCGGCTACCAGCGCGGCGACGTCACCGCCGCCGACGACCTGCGGCAGGTGCTGGCCCGGGTGTCGGGCCGCCCGGTGGTCTACCTGGCCCTGCCGAACACCGTCTTCCTCCCCACCCTGGAGGCGCTGACCGGGGTCGAGCTCCCCGAGGGCACGACGATCGCGGTGGAGAAGCCCTTCGGCCGGGACGAGGCCGACGCCCGCGAGCTCAACGCCGTCCTGCACCGGCTGGTCCCCGAGGAGCGGGCGTTCCGCACCGACCACTTCCTGGCCAAGCAGACCGTGCTCAACGTCCTCGGGCTGCGCTTCGCCAACCGGCTGTTCGAGCCGGTGTGGAACGCCGCGCACGTCGACCGGGTCGAGATCGTCTTCGACGAGACGCTCGGCCTGGAGGGGCGCGCCGGCTACTACGACAAGGCGGGCGCGCTGCGGGACATGCTGCAGAACCACCTGCTCCAGCAGCTGGCCCTCGTGGCGATGGAACCGCCCACCGCCGTGGACGGCGCCAGCCTGGCCGCCCGCAAGGCCGACGTCCTGCGCGCGGTCCGGCCCCCGGCCGACCTGATCCGGGACACCGTGCGCGGCCGGTACACCGCCGGGACGGTCCAGGGCCGGGAGCTGCCCGACTACACCAGCGAGGACGGCGTCGACCCGGCCCGGGAGACCGAGACCCACGCCGAGTTGACGCTGACGATCGACAACTGGCGCTGGGCGGGCGTGCCGTTCCGGCTGCGCAGCGGCAAGGCGCTGGGCGCGAGCCGCCGGGAGATCGCCGTGTGGTTCAAGCCGGTGCCGCACCTGGCCTTCGGCGACCAGCAGCTGGAGCCCGACGTGCTCCGGCTCGGCCTGGACCCCGACCACGTGACGGTGGAGCTGAACCTGAACGGGCCCGGTGAGCCGTTCGACCTCGAGCGCCGGGCCCTGGACATCGAGCTGCCCCCCAACGACCTGTCGGCCTACGGGCTGCTGCTCCGAGAGATGCTGGCCGGGGACACCACCCTGTCCATCAGCGACGTGGAGGCCGAGCAGTCCTGGCGCATCGTCGAGCCGGTGCTGGCCGCCTGGGCGGCGGGTGAGGTGCCGCTGCGGGAGTACCCGGCCGGGTCGGCCGGCCCGGCACCCGGCTGAGCCGCCCCTAGGTCGGGGGCTCCAGCAGGAACAGCCGGTGGACGACCTCCGACCAGGCGGCGCGGACCTCCGCGGGCCGGTCGGCGACGAGGTCCCGGACGCAGGCGAGGACCTCGCGCCCCTCGCCGACCACGCCCTGGAAGGCCAGGCCGAAGACCAGCGACCGGATCTCCTCGAGCGGCAGGCCGGCGTCGAGCAACGGCTGGACGACCCACTGGTGTTCGTCCCGGGCGAGCGACTCCACACCAGACGTTCGCCGTGAGCGGCTGCATCGGATGCAGACACGGCGGGACCGGCGGCAGATCCCCGGTGCAGCGCACGTAGCGTGAAGGGCATGAGCCGATCTCGTCGCGACCCTGGCACGCCTCCCGCACTGGCCCCCGCGGGCTTGCGGGTCGTGGCCCTCGGTGGCCTGGGCGAGATCGGCCGCAACATGACCGTCTTCGAGCACGCCGGCAAGCTGCTGATCGTCGACTGCGGCGTGCTGTTCCCCGAGGAGCACCAGCCCGGGATCGACGTGATCCTCCCGGACTTCACCTCCATCCGGGACCGGCTGGACGACGTCGTGGCGATCGTGCTGACCCACGGGCACGAGGACCACATCGGCGGCGTCCCCTACCTGCTCCGGGAGCGGCGGGACATCCCGGTCGTCGGCTCGAAGCTGACGCTGGCCTTCATCGAGGCCAAGCTCAAGGAGCACAAGATCACCCCGGTGACCGAGCAGGTCAAGGAGGGCGACGAGCTGCGGCTGGGCCCCTTCGACCTGGAGTTCCTCGCGGTCAACCACTCCATCCCCGACGCGCTGGCGGTGGCGATCCGCACCGCGGCCGGGCTGGTGCTGCACACCGGCGACTTCAAGATGGACCAGTTCCCGCTGGACCAGCGGATCACCGACCTGCGCGGCTTCGCCCGGCTCGGCGAGGAGGGGGTCGACCTCTTCCTCACCGACTCCACCAACGCCGACGTGCCCGGCTTCACCACGTCGGAGGGCGAGCTCACCCCGGCGATCGACACGGTGTTCCGCACCGCGCCCAAGCGGGTGATCGTCTCCAGCTTCGCCAGCCACGTGCACCGCATCCAGCAGGTCCTCGACGCCGCCCACGAGCACGGCCGCAAGGTCGCCTTCGTCGGCCGGTCGATGGTCCGCAACATGGGGATCGCCCGCGACCTGGGCTACCTGCAGGTGCCCAAGGGCCTGGTCGTCGACCTCAAGGTGCTGGAGAAGCTGCCCGCCGACCAGGTCTGCCTGGTCTGCACCGGCTCCCAGGGCGAGCCGATGGCGGCGCTGTCCCGGATGGCCAACCGGGACCACGTCATCCGGATCTCCGAGGGCGACACCGTGCTGCTGGCCAGCTCGCTCATCCCGGGCAACGAGAACGCGATCTACCGGATCATCAACGAGTTCACCCGGATCGGCGCCAACGTCGTCCACAAGGGCAACGCGAAGGTGCACGTCTCCGGGCACGCCAGCGCCGGCGAGCTCGTGTACTGCTACAACATCGTCAAGCCGCGCAACGTCATGCCGGTGCACGGGGAGTCCCGCCACCTGCGGGCCAACGCCGACCTGGCCATCCGCACCGGCGTCCACCCGCGCGGGGTGGTCATCGCCGAGGACGGCTCCGTGGTCGACCTGGTGGACGGCCGGGTCTCGATCACCGGCAAGGTCTCCGCCGGCAACGTCTACGTCGACGGCTCGACCGTCGGCGGGGCGACGGAGGCCTCGCTGAAGGACCGGCGCACCCTCGCCGAGGAGGGCGTGATCACCGTCGTGGCGATCGTCGACGCCAACACCGGGCAGCTCGTCGAGGCCCCGGACTTCCTGGCCCGCGGCTTCGTCCACGAGGCCGAGTCCTTCGACGCCGCGGTGCCGCTGATCGAGCGGGAGCTGGCCCGCGCGGCGGCCGACGGCGTCAAGGACGCCGCCCAGCTGGAGTCGCTGATCGCCAAGGCCGTGAGCAACTGGGCGAACCGCTCGCACCGCCGCACCCCGATGATCATCCCGGTGGTCATCGACGCCTGAGCCGTCGCCGGCCCGGCGCGGCCCGGGCCCGTCGCGACGTCAGCAGGTGGAGGCGCGCACTCCGGACAGTGGTCCGCGGTGGCTCTCGATGCGGTTCCGGCCGCGGGCCTTGGCCCGGTAGAGCGCGCGGTCGGCCTGGTCGAGGAGGGCCTCGGCGTCGTCGTGCTGCGCGGTGGCCACGCCGAGGGAGACGGTGAGCCGGTCGTCGGTGGACGCGGCCACGAGCCGCCGGATCCGGTCGGCGATCAGCAGGCTGCTGGCGTGATCGGCCTCCAGGACGACGGCGAACTCCTCGCCCCCGATCCGGTGGACGCCGTCCCCGCTCCGGCAGGCCAGCTGCAGCGCCCGGGCGACGCGGGCGAGGGCGCGGTCCCCGGCGGGATGACCGTGCCGGTCGTTGTAGGACTTGAAGTGGTCGATGTCGGCCAGCACCAGGGTGACCCCGACCGGGTCGCCGTGACGCCGGCGGCCGGCGATCCCCTGCAGGCGGCCACGCAGGTCGTCGTCGAAGGCACCCCGGTTGCCCACCCCGGTCAGTGCGTCGGTGCGACAGCGCTGCTCGAGCTCCGCGATGACCCTCCGGGAGCGCCGCGTGTGCCGGGAGAGGAGCACCAGGGCCGCCGTCCCGGGCAGCACGGCGGCCAGCCGGCCAGCTCCCCGGCCCGTGGGGCGGGGCGGGGCGAGCATCGGGAGCGCGGTCAGCGCCACGATCTGCCAGCCGGTTCGCACCGCCCCGCGGGCGCGGTCGCTCACCGGGGCTGATCGACCGGCGACGAGGTGCCGAGCGGCCGGCCCAGCGCGACGGCCCGGCCGATGGCCGTGCCGCGCGCGAGGGCGCTGCCGTCGGGCTCGGGCCCCATCGGCGGCGGCGTGCGGGCGATGAGCAGCACTCCCGCCGCGTCGGCGATGGCCCGGGCGTCGCGCTGCGGGGTCCGGCTGACGTCGACGACCAGGCAGAGGTCCTCGAGGTGCTGGGGGTCCGGGGTGGTCTCGTCGTCGACGCCCGACCGCGCGGGCCAGCGGCCGGTGAGCGGGGTGAGCGTCCGGCAGGGGGTGGGTGCCAGCAGGGTGCGCAGGCGGCTCGCCGCCAGTCGGCTCGTGCGGCCGAAGGGGCGGTAGACGCCGACGACGGCGTCCTCGGGCGCCCGGGGCAGGTCACGCAGGTGGGCCGCGGCGCGTTCGGCGAGGTCGGCGAGGTCGGGGCCCGGCGACGGGGCCGACGTGGTCGTGTCGATGTCGGGGTGGAGGGAGATGGTCGTGCTCCGGTCTGGTCGGGCGGGTTCGGTCAGGTGCGGGGTCAGCCGCCGACGGGCAGGTCGGGAAGGTGCGGCCAGATCTCCCGGGGGCTGCTGTACTGCCGGTCCGGCAGGGCGTCGAGCAGGAACAGCACGTCCGGATCGGCACCGGTCGCCAGCGCTGCCTCGCGCATCTCGTCGCTGGTGACCGGGCCGTGGCCGAACGCGGCCTCGATGTGGTCGAGGAGCTGGGTGCGGGTCGTCGTCATGGCGTTTCCCTCGGTGTGCAGGAGTGGGTTCAGGTGCGGGACGGCGGGCGGACCGCGCGAGGGCGGTACTCCGCCGGCAGCGGCGCGTTGGCGCGCTCGGACCGCAGCAGCGCCTCGGCGTCGCACGCGGTGCAGCAGTGCGTCTCGGTCCAGCCGACGACGGACAGCTGGGTCCCGCGGGAGAACTGGGTGAGCACCTGGGGCCGGAGCACCAGGTCGGTGCCGGCGCAGGACGCGCACCCCAGCCGCCGGTCACGCAGGAACCGGGCGCCGCAGGTGCCGCAGGTGATGCCGATGCCCTCCACACCGCGGTCGCCGACGAGGTCGTCGGTCTCGCCGCAGTCCGGGCACTCGATGTGCAGGGGCATGGACGTCCTCCTCCGTCGAGGGCTGCGCGTCGGCGCTCTGCTCACGACTCTAACCTGACGTTAGGGTCGAGTCCATGTCGGTCGGATCCGCGCGCCGGCCCGTGCAACCGGGGAGGCGGCCGGATCGGTCGCTCCTCGACCTCCGCGGGCAGCGAGACGACAGGCCGGTGAGCGACCCCACTGCACACTTCCCTCACGTGAGGGTTATGTTGTTCCGGACGACGACGGGCACAGCGGCCCGTCGACTCCGGACCACCGACGTTCCGGGCCCCGCCCCCGGCGGCTGCACCCCCGATGTCGGACCGATGACGCGCACGTCCCCGGACGCCGCGCGACCCAGCTCTCCTGGCGCCCTGCGGCGCCTCTCCCTCAGCGCCTGCGGGCGCACGACCCGAAGACGGTGGCATGTCCTCTGCCCTGCTGTCGCGGCCTCAGCCGCGCCTGACCCGACCCTCCTGGCTGTCGCCGCGCGTCGCGCGCACCGAGGTCCTCGCCGGCATCGTCGTGGCCCTGGCCCTGATCCCCGAGGCGATCAGCTTCTCCATCCTGGCCGGGGTCGACCCCCGCGTCGGCCTCTTCTCCTCCTTCGTGATGGCCGTGGTGATCGCCTTCACCGGCGGCCGTCCGGCGATGATCACCGCCGCCACCGGGGCCATCGCCCTCGTGGTCGCCCCCCTGGCGCTCCAGTACGGGGTCTAGTACCTGCTCGCGGCCGTCGTCCTGGGCGGCGTCTTCCAGGTGCTGCTGGGCCTGGCCGGGTTCGCCCGGCTCATGCGGTTCATCCCGCGCAGCGTCATGGTGGGCTTCGTCAACGCGCTGGCCATCCTGATCTTCACCGCGCAACTGCCGTACCTGGTCGACGTCTCCTGGCTGGTCTACCCGATGGTCGCCGCCGGCCTGGCGATCATCTTCCTGCTCCCGCGGTTCACCACCGCGATCCCGGCCCCACTGGTGTCGATCGTGGTCCTGACGGGGCTCACCGTCGCCGCCGCCCTCACCGTGCCCAACGTGGGCGACCAGGGCGAGCTGCCCGACAGCCTGCCGTTCTTCGGCATCCCCGACCTGCCGCTCACCTGGGAGACGCTGACGATCATCGCCCCCTACGCCCTCGGCGTGGCGTTCGTCGGGCTGATGGAGTCGCTCATGACGGCGAAGCTCGTCGACGACCTCACCGACACCCCGTCGAACAAGACCCGCGAGTCCTGGGGCCAGGGCGTCGCCAACGTCGCCTCCGGCCTCTTCGGTGGCATGGGCGGCTGCGCCATGATCGGCCAGACGATGATCAACGTGAAGTCCGGCGCCCGCACCCGGCTGTCGACCTTCCTGTCCGGGGTCTTCCTGCTGATCATGGTCGTCGCCCTCGGCGACATCGTCGCGCTCATCCCGATGGCCGCCCTCGTCGCCGTGATGATCTTCGTGGCGATCGCGACCTTCGACTGGCACAGCCTGCGGACCATCCACACGATGCCCCGCAGCGAGACGATCGTGATGGTGTCCACCGTCGCGGTCACCCTGATCACCCACAACCTCGCCATCGGTGTCGGCGTCGGCGTGCTGGTCGCCTGCGTGCTCTTCGCCCGCCGGGTCGCCCACCTGGTCGAGGTCACCAGCGTCACCGACCCCGACGGCGGCACCCGGGTGTACTCGGTCCACGGCGCGCTCTTCTTCGCCTCCAGCAACGACCTGTACACCCAGTTCGACTACGCAGGCGATCCGGAGAACGTCGTGATCGACCTCTCCGGGGCCCACGTCTGGGACGCCTCCACGGTCGCCGCGCTGGACGCGATCACCCACAAGTACGCGACCCGCGGCAAGACCGTGGACGTCGTCGGCCTCAACGGGCACTCCGCCTCCCGCTACGAGCGGCACAGCGGGCAGCTGGCCGGCGCGCACTGACACCCCGTCCGGCCGCGCGCGGCCGGACGACCCGACCTCCGGGGCGGTCGGCTGCTGGCCGCCCGGCCGTCCCGGAGCCCCACACCCCTGCTGGCACCCTCCTTTCACGTTAGAGTTGGGTGCGGTCGGGCCGCCGGCGCGGCGCCACCTGGATCGGAGGCACCCCATGGGTGAGCGACACATGCAGATCGGCGAGGTCGCCGAGCGCACCGGGCTCAGCGTCCGCACCATCCGCTTCTACGAGGAGAGCGGCCTGGCCACTCCCACGGCACGCAGCAGCGGCGGTTTCCGGCTCTACACCGACGGCGACGTCGAGCGCCTGATGGTGATCCGCCGGATGAAGCCGCTGGACTTCACCATCGACGAGATCCGCGACGTGCTGCAGCTCCTCGACCGCCTGCGCTCCCGCGAGCCCGGGACGACGGCACCGCCGGACCCGGAGCTCGTCGAGCGGCTCGCCATGTACCGGGAGCTGGCCGACCAGCGGGTCGCCACGCTGCACACCCAGTGGTCCTCCGCCGCGGCGTTCGCGACGAGCCTGCGCCTCGAGGTCGAGCAGGTGCACGCCCCCCGGGGCAGGCGGCGATGACCACCACGGCCACCCGCGCCACGACACCCGCTCCTGCGGCCGACCCCGCACCGGGGGGCAACGCCGCCGGTGCGGTGCTCGCGGAGGCGGCCCGGCGGCGGACGTTCGCGGTGATCAGCCACCCCGACGCGGGGAAGTCGACGCTCACCGAGGCCCTGGCGCTGCACGCGCGGGTGATCGGGCAGGCCGGTGCGGTGCACGGCAAGGCCGGGCGGCGGGGCACGGTGTCGGACTGGATGGACATGGAGAAGGCCCGCGGCATCTCCATCACCTCCGCAGCACTGCAGTTCCAGTACCGCGACGCGGTGGTCAACCTGCTGGACACCCCCGGGCACGCGGACTTCTCCGAGGACACCTACCGGGTGCTCACCGCCGTGGACGCCGCGGTGATGCTCATCGACGCCGCCAAGGGCCTGGAAGCCCAGACGATGAAGCTGTTCGCCGTCTGCCGGCACCGCGGCATCCCGGTGATCACCGTGGTCAACAAGTGGGACCGGCCGGGCAAGGACGCCCTCGAGCTGATGGACGAGGTCGCCGAGCGCACCGGGCTGACCCCCACCCCGCTGACCTGGCCGGTCGGCATCTCCGGGGACTTCCGCGGCGTGCTGGACCGCCGCGACGGCACCTACCGCCGCTTCACCCGCACCGCCGGCGGCGCCACCATCGCCCCCGAGGAGACACTCACCCCCGAGGCCGCCGAGGCCCGCGAGGGCATCGACTGGACCCGTGCCCAGGAGGAGGTCGAGCTGCTGGCCGCCAGCGGCGCCGACCACGACCAGGAGACGTTCCTCGCCGGGTACAGCACCCCGGTGCTGTTCGCCTCCGCCGTCTCCAACTTCGGCGTCGCGGCCCTGCTGGACACGCTCGTCGACCTCGCCCCCGCGCCGGCGGACCGGCCCGATGCCGACGGCGGGTCGCGCGCGCTGGCCGACCCGTTCAGCGCCTTCGTCTTCAAGGTCCAGTCCGGCATGGACGCCGCGCACCGCGACCGGCTGGCCTACGTCCGGATCTGCTCCGGGGTGTTCGAGCGCGGCATGGTCGTGACCAACAGCTCCACGGGCCGGCCGTTCGCCACCAAGTACGCCCAGCACGTGTTCGGCCGGGAACGGGAGAGCATCGACACCGCCTGGCCCGGCGACGTGGTCGGCCTGGTCAACGCCGCCGCGCTGGGGGTCGGGGACACGCTGTTCACCGGCTCCCCGGTCAGCTACCCGCCGTTGTCGACGTTCGCCCCGGAGCACTTCGCCGTGGCCCGGGCGATGGACACCGGCCGGCACAAGCAGTTCCGGCGGGGCATCGACCAGCTGGAGTCCGAGGGGGTCGTGCAGGTGCTGCGCTCGGACCGCCGCGGCGACCAGGCCCCCGTGCTCGCCGTCGTCGGCCCCATGCAGTTCGAGGTCGCCACCCACCGCATGGAGCACGAGTTCCACTCCCCCGTCGCCCTGGAACCGCTGCCCTACACGGTCGCCGTGCGCACCGACGCCACGTCCGCCGCTGCCGTCGCGGCGTCGCGCGGCACGGAGGTGCTGGCGCGCGGCAACGGTGAACTGCTGGCACTGTTCCGGGACAAGTGGGACCTGCGCTCGCTCCGGCAGCGCAGCCCCGAACTGACCCTCGAGCCGATGGTGGCCGCACAGCTCGACTGAGCCCCACCACCGCGACACCCGCCCACGAGCAGCCGACGACGCCTGCCCCCGTCTGCACCGCAGACCCACCAGGAGAGGCACTCCCACGTCCCGCTCGGCTGCCGACCGCACCCCGCCCACGACGCGCCCCCGAGGTGGCCCGCGCGGGCCCGAGGGGTTCTACGGCTGGCACATGGTGGGCGTCTCGGCGCTGGCCCTGGCGGCCACCGCGCCCGGCCAGACCGCGGCGATCTCCGCGTTCATCGACCCGATGACCGAGGACCTGGGCATCAGCCGGTCGGCGATCTCCACCGCCTACCTCATCGGCACGCTGGTCGGCGCGGCGGCGATGCCCCTGGTCGGGCGGGCGCTGGACCGGTTCGGCACCCGGGTCACCATGGCCGTGATCGGCGGGGTCTTCGGCACCGTGCTGCTCGGTCTGGCCGCGGTCTCCGGCCTGGTCGGCCTGACCGCGGGCTTCGTCGGTGTCCGGATGGCCGGCCAGGGCGCCCTCGGGCTCACCGCGACGACCGCGGTCGCCGTCTGGTTCACCCGCCGCCGGGGGCTGGCGCTCGGCCTCGTCTCCGCGATCGGCGCCGCGTGCATCTCCCTGGCGCCGATCGGCCTGGAGGCACTGATCTCGGCCACCAGCTGGCGGACCGCATGGGTGGTGGAGGGCGTGGCCGTGTGGCTGATCGTCGTCCCGCTGGCGCTGTTCGGCGTGCGCGACGACCCGGCGTCCCTCGGCCAGCGACCGGACGGCGAGCAGGTCACCGACGAGGCACCGCCGGACGCACCGGTGGGCCGGACGCTCGGCGAGGCGGTCCGGACGCCGTTCTTCTGGGTGGTCGTCTCCGGCGTCGCCGTCTCGGGGATGCTGTCCACCGCCGTCGCCTTCCACCAGATCGACCTGCTCGGGGAGCGGGGGCTGAGCGCCGGTGCGGCGGCGGCCAACTTCCTGCCGCAGACGGTGGCGTCCCTGCTGGCCACGCTGGCCGTCGGCGCGCTCGTCGACCGGATCAACAGCCGCTGGCTCACCAGCGGCTGCATGCTCGCCCTCACCGCCGGCCTGCTGTGGGGGACGACGGTCGACCCGGGCTGGTCGGCGATCGCGTTCGGCGTCCTCATCGGCGCCTCCGGGGGCGCCATCCGCACCCTGGAGGCGGGCGCCTTCCCGCGCTACTACGGCACCACCCACCTCGGCACCATCCGCGGCGTCGTCGCGGCGGTGAGCGTGGGCTCGACGGCGTTCGGGCCGGTGGCCTTCGCCGTGGTGCACGACCTCACCGGCGGGTACGGCGCGGCACTCCTCGGGGGCGCGGCGCTGCCGTTGCTGGTGGCCCTGGCGGCCCTGCTGCTCCCCACGCCGTCGCTGCCGGCGCCGCCCGACGGCACGCCCGACGGTGACGGGCCCCCGCCACCGGTGGACGCCGCGCCGACGGTGGACCCCCTCCTCCCCCTGGACGACGCGCCCCCGGTGGACGACTCGCCCGCGGCCACCGGGACGGCGCGCGCCGGAGCGGGCCGACCCCAGGCCGAGCCGGGCTGAGGGTCGGACGCCGACCCGGCTCCGGTGGCCGCTGTGACCAATTCCCCGGCGCAGTCACGGAACAACTACCTCACGTCAGGGTTAGATTGTCCCGGGCGTCCACGTGGAGGAGCCCGCCGCCCGGGTCGTCGCCGACCTGCGGCCACGCCCTCCCGCCGGCCGCCCCCGGTGCACCGCCGCACCACCTCTCGCAGGCACGCGCTCGCGCGGACCCCCGCGCCGATGGCGCACGACCCGAAGACGGTGGCATGTCCTCCACGACCACACTCCGCACACCCGGACGCCCCGCCTGGCTGGCGCCGAAGGTGGCCCGCACCGAGGTGCTCGCCGGCCTGGTGGTGGCGCTCGCGCTGATCCCCGAGGCGATCAGCTTCTCGATCATCGCCGGCGTCGACCCCCGGGTGGGGCTCTTCGCCTCGTTCACGATGGCGGTCGTCATCGCCTTCACGGGTGGCCGGCCGGCCATGATCAGCGCCGCCACCGGCGCGATCGCGCTGGTCGTCGCCCCGCTGGTGCGCGACCACGGGCTGGAGTACCTGCTGGCCGCCGTCGTCCTCGGCGGGGTGTTCCAGGTGCTCCTGGGCCTGGCCGGCTTCGCCCGGTTGATGCGGTTCGTCCCGCGCAGCGTGATGGTGGGCTTCGTCAACGCGCTGGCCATCCTGATCTTCACCGCGCAGCTGCCGTACCTGGTCGACGTGTCGTGGCTGGTCTACCCGATGGTGGCCGCCGGCCTGGCGATCATCTTCCTGCTCCCGCGGCTGAGCTCCGCCGTCCCCGCACCGCTCGTGTCGATCGTGGTGCTCACCGGGATCACCGTGGCGGTCGGGCTGACCGTGCCGAACGTGGGCGACCAGGGCGAGCTGCCCGACAACCTGCCGCTGTTCGGCATCCCCGACCTGCCGTTCACCTGGGAGACGCTGAGCATCATCGCGCCGTACGCGCTGGGCGTGGCGTTCGTCGGGTTGATGGAGTCGCTGCTGACGGCCAAGCTGGTCGACGACCTGACCGACACCCACTCGGACAAGACCCGCGAGTCCTGGGGCCAGGGGGTGGCCAACATCGTCACCGGGTTCTTCGGCGGGATGGGCGGCTGCGCGATGATCGGCCAGACGATGATCAACATCCGGTCCGGCGCCCGCACCCGGCTGTCGACCTTCCTGTCCGGGGTCTTCCTGCTGATCCTGGTGGTCGTGCTCGGCGACATCGTCGCGATCATCCCGATGGCCGCCCTCGTCGCCGTGATGATCTTCGTGTCCATCGCGACCTTCGACTGGCACAGCCTGCGGACCATCCACCGGATGCCGCGCAGCGAGACGCTGGTGATGCTCTCCACCGTCGCGGTCACGCTGTGGACCCACAACCTCGCCATCGGCGTCGGCACCGGCGTGCTGGTCGCCTGCGTGCTCTTCGCCCGCCGGGTCGCGCACCTCGTCGAGGTCAC